>DASYAP010000075.1:0-11977 GCA_036501265.1 Solirubrobacteraceae bacterium
CCTTGGCGAGGTCTTCTCGCCCCTTCCGGCCGGGGTCTTCAATGTGGTGACCGCGACCGGAAGCGGCGCCGGACGGCTAGTCGAGCACCCGGGCACCGACATGATCGCCTTCACTGGGTCGGTGGCCGTGGGGTCGCGGATCATGGCCACGGCCGCGCCACGGATCAAGAAGCTCCTGCTCGAGCTCGGCGGATCCGATCCCTTCATCGTCCTCGGTGACGCGAAGCTCGACGTCGCCGCGCAGGGCGGTGTCTTCGCGGCGTTCCTCAACGCGGGCCAGGTGTGCACCTCGGCCGAGCGATTCTTCATTGAGGACTCCGTCTACGAAGACTTCATGGCCCGCGCCGTCGATGCGATGGGTTCTCTGCGCGTGGGCGACCCATTCGGCGACGTGGACGTTGGGGCGCTTATCTCCAGCGCCGCCCGGGACCAGGTGGGGCGCGTCATCGACGCCGTCGCGACCCGAGGCGCGCGGGTGGTGCGTGGCGGGAGGGTCCCCGACCAGCTCGAGAAGGGCTACTTCTATGAGCCCACCCTGATCGAGGTAACCGACCCGAAGCGCCAGCGCTTCGAGAAGGAGATCTTTGGACCGCTAGCCACGGTCACTCGGGTTCGTGACATCGACCACGCGATCGAGCTCGCCAACGACTCGAACTTCGGCCTCGGAGCCAACATCTACACATCGAGCTTGGAGACAGCGATGCGCGCCGCGACAGAACTCCAGGCGGGGACCGTATGGATCAACGATCCGCTCAAAGACAACGACGCCGCTCCGTTCGGCGGCATGAAGTTCTCAGGCCTCGGCCGGGAACTAGGCTCCGAGGGCATAGGCGCATTCACACAGCCCAAGCACGTGCACATAGACTTCGCTCAGGTGCCCTCGCCCGAGTGGTGGTTCCCGTACGAGCGGCCGGCGATCGCTGAACGCAAGATCGCCGGCGCCAGGGCCGCTTCGGTCTGACCGTTCGTGCGAGCAGTCGTCTACGGCGTGGGCGCGATGGGGTCCATCATCACCAGGCTGCTGGTCGAGAAGGGCGCGACCGTGGTCGGGGCCGTGGGACGAAGCCCCTCAAAGGTCGGGCGTGACCTCGGGGAGGTCGCGGGACTGGGCTTCGAGCTGGGCGTCAAGGTGGACGAGGATTCCGGCGCGGTGATGTCCCAGGCAGCAGCAGACGTCGCGGTCGTCGCCGTCTCGAGCTATCTGGAGACCATGTTCGATCATTTCCGTACGTGCATCGAGCACGGTGCGAATGTGGTGACCATCGAAGAGGAGAGCTTCTTTCCGTGGTGTACCGCCCCGGTGCTGGCGACACGGCTGGACGCGCTCGCCAAACGCCACGGTGTCACGATCATGGGCTCCGGGGCGCAGGATCTCTATTGGATGACGCTGCCCTGTGCGCTGATGGGCGCCGCGCATAGAGTCGACTCGGTCCACGGCCGCACCACATGGAACGTCGATGACTACGGCCCGGAGGTGGCCGAGCACGTCCAGGCCGGTTCCACCCTCGAGCAGTTCGAGTCGCACGTGGAGCGCGAGGGCTGGCCTTCGTTCGTCGTCCGCAACACCGTGGATGCGCTTGTGGCTGATGCTGGCCTGACCGCCGCGGAGGTGGAGACGTCGGTCGAACCGGTCCTCGCATCGACGGAAACGCCGTCGCGGAGCCTCGGGCGCGAGATCGCGCCTGGCCTGCTGCTCGGCGTAACGGATACGGCGACGATCACCACGCGCGAGGGACCGTCGTTTACGTTCGAGCAGACGGGGTGCGTCTACCGGCCCGGACAGGCCGATATGAACGAGTGGGTGGTCAGAGGCGAGCCGGCCGAGTTGAAATTGCGAAACGACAACGTCCCCACGCGCGTCGCTACGTGCACGCAGGCGATCAACCGCATCCCGGATGTAATCAACGCCCCGCCAGGGTTCGCCACCGTTGCCGAGCTGCCGCGGCTGCGATATCGGCATTTCCCGCTCGACTCTTACGTGGGGAGCGCCTGATGTTGTCGTTTGAGCCGCTGACGCCAACGGCTTTCCTGCGTCGTTGCGCCTCCGTGGATCCGGAGCGGATCGCTGTCGTAGACGGCGGGTTCAGAGTGAACTACGGAGAGCTGTGGGCACGCGCCCGGATGCTCGCAGGCGCCCTGGCAGCGCTTGATGTGCCACCGGGTGGTCGCGTCGCTGTGCTCGCGGCGAACTCACACATTTTGCTGGAGGCGCACTACGGCGTCCCGCTCGCAGGAGCCGTCCTCGTCGCCCTCAACATGCGACTTTCGCCGCGCGAGCTCGGCTATATCCTCGAGCACAGCGAAGCAAGTGTCCTGCTCTGCGACCCCCAGTTAGAGCCGCTGGGGCGCGATGCGATCGCTGCCTCGGACGGCGGCACACGGTTGGTCGGCGCCGCCGAGTACGAGCATCTTGTAGAGGGGTCGTCCGAAATCGTCTGCGCCGTCGACGATGAACGTCAGCTGCTGTCGATCAATTACACAAGCGGAACGACCGGACGCCCCAAGGGCGTCATGTATCACCATCGTGGCGCGTACCTGCAGGCGCTTGCGATGGCGTACCACTTCAGGCTGACGCCGAGCAGCGTCTACCTGTGGACGCTGCCAATGTTCCACTGCAACGGCTGGTGCTTTACCTGGGCGGTGACGGCCGCGGCAGCCCGCCACGTCTGCATCCCACGGCCCGATCCCGCGGCGGTGTGGCGGCTGATAGACGAGGAGGAGGTCAGCCATCTCTGCGCCGCGCCGACCGTGCTGATCGACCTGGCCAGCCATGAGGCCGCGCACCGGCCGCTTCGCCCGGTACGAATCGCAACCGGCGGAGCACCTCCCTCCCCGGCGCTGCTGGAGCGTTTTGAACAGCTCAACATCGACGTCGAGCACCTCTACGGGCTCACCGAAACCTTCGGTCCGGTGATGATCTGTGACTGGAAGCCCGAGTGGGACAACCTCTCACCGGAGCGGCGTGCCCGGCTCAAGGCTCGCCAGGGCGTCGCCAACGTGATCGCCGAGCCCGCACGCGTGGTGACCGAGGGCGGCAATGATGTCCCCGCTGATGGTGAGACGCTGGGCGAGATCGCGCTACGCGGCAACGACCTCATGCTCGGTTACTACAAAGACCCGGAGGCGACGGCGGCCGCCGTACCCGACGGCTGGTTTCGCACCGGCGACCTCGGTGTGATGCACCCCGACCGCTACGTCGAACTGCGTGATCGCTCCAAGGACGTGATCATCTCGGGTGGCGAGAACGTCGCCTCGATCGAGGTGGAGCAGGCCGTCGCGAGCCACCCCGCGGTGCTGGAGGTGGCCGTGGTAGCGCGCGCCGATGAGCGGTTCGGAGAACGTCCGGTCGCCTTCGTCAGGTTGGCCTCGGGAGCGGAGGCATCAGACCAGGAGATCATCGAACACGTCCGGACGCAACTGGCCAGCTTCAAGGCTCCCAGCGAGGTTCTGTTCGTCGATGACCTCCCGCGAACATCCACCGGGAAGGTGCAGAAGTTCATGCTGCGCCGTCAGTTAGTGCAGGCGCTCGCGCAGCCAACAAAAAAGGAGCGAGAGTGGACTACGAAGCGATAGTGATCGGAGGCGGTTTCGGCGGAATGACCGCTGCCCGCGACCTGCACGACGCCGGACACACGGTGCTCGTGCTCGAGGGTCGCGACCGGCTCGGCGGCCGCACGTGGTACAAGCCGTTCCGGGGCAGCGAAAAGAGCATCGAGTTCGGCGGAACGTGGGTGGCTCCCCGCTGGCAGCCACACATCGGCGCCGAGATCGAGCGCTACTCCGCGGACCTGATTGAGAGTCCGGTCCCGTCGGAGTTCGCATGGTCTCTCGGCGGTGATTTCAGCACCGCTGGGAACCCGATACCGGTGGAGGAGTGGCTGGACTTCGAGCGTGCCATCCGCGCGATCGACAACGCTGCGGCGCGCATACGCTTTGGCGAGGCGCCTCTCGACCAGCGCGGGCTCGAGGACCTCGACGTGCCGTTTGACTCCTGGCTGCTGGGCCTCGCCCTACCACCCAAGACACGAGACTTCCTCATGGCTTGGGCCGGATTCTTCTTCGGCGCGCCGTGCTCCGAGGTGTCGGGCCTGCACATCCTCTCGTGGGTGGCCGGCTTTGAGAACAGCGCAGTGGCGTGGTACGTGGCAGTGAGCCAAAAGCTCGCCGGCGGGACCGCCGGGCTAATCAACGCGCTTGCCGAGGACGCGGCTGCGGACATCAAGCTCGGCACGCACGTGGAGCAGATCGAGAACAACGACCACGGCGTCACGGTGACAGCGAGGGGTGGAGAGCGATTCACGGCTCGCGCGGCGGTCGTAGCGACGCCTATCAACACATGGCACGCGCTGACGACGAGCCCATCGATGGGAGTGGGCAAGGCGGCGATGGCACAGGAGCGAATGACTGGTCATGCCACCAAGATCTGGGCCCTGGTTCAGGGCGTCAGCGGGAGCTTCTACGGAGTCGGTTGGGAAACGAAGATCAAGTGGTTGGCGACCGAGTATTCGACTCCGGAAGGCGACCTGCTCGTGGGGTTCGGGACCTCGCCTGAGGTGCTCGATGTCAACGACGAGGCCGCCGTCGCTGCCGCCGTGCGCGAGTTCCTGCCCGATGCCGATGTGGTGAGGACCGACGCCCACGACTGGAACGCCGACGAGTACTCTCAAGGGACCTGGATGGCCTACCGTCCCGGTCAGGTGATGCGCACCGCGTCCGCACTGCAGCGGCCGGAAGGGCGGCTCGCGTTCGCGGGTTCTGACCTCGCGTCGGGCTGGTGCGGATGGATCGACGGCGCCATCGAAAGCGGGCATCGCGCGGCGAGAGCAGTACAGGAGATGCTCTCGACGAGAGCTCTGGCATGAGCTTCTTACCTCCCAGTGGAGTGCTTTTTCGGCTGGATTCGCCTGCCTGCACCCAGATAGGATCGGGGAGCACAGGGCAGTTGCCTACAACTTCGGGAGAGGGAGTTCCGTGATGTCTACTTCAGGCGATGGAGCGCTGCGGTTCAGCTACTGCATGCTGCCGGACTATCCCCTGGCCAACTCCATCGAAATGATCAGGGTGGCGGACGAGCTCGGCTATTTCGCCTGCTACTCGGTCGATGAGACCTGGCACAAGGACCTGTGGTGCCTGTTCGCCGCGGCCGCCGACAAGACGCGCAACATCCGGTTCGGCCCCAACGTCACCCATGTCTTTCTGCGCGAGCCGACGCTGATTTGCCAACAGCTGGCGACTCTCGACGAGCTCTCCGGCGGTCGGGCCGAGGCGGTCGTCTCCACCGGAAACTTCGTGATGATGCAGCAGTACCACCTCGACTGGGCAAGGCGCAAGCCGCTCTCGCGTCTGCGCGAGGCGATGCACGTGATGCGGACCTTCCTCGACGACGGCAAGATCGATTACGAGGGAGACTTCTTCAGGTACACGGGCCTCTTCACCGCAGCGCGCCCGGTGCAGGACCGAATTCCGCTGAAGATGGGTGGCATGAAGGGGCCACGCTCATTCGAGGTCGCCGGTGAGATCGCCGACGGGCTCCATCACGCCCTCTCGTACTCGCGTGAGGCGTACGACTACGTGATCGACCACGTCAAGGTCGGCGCGCAGCGCGCTGGGCGCGACTGGCGGGAGCTCGATCTCGGCGCATGGATCGTGTCGGTCGTGTCCGAGGACTCGGCGGCGGCCAAGCGCGCCGCGCGCATCCTGGTCGCGTTCTACATCCCCTCGATGCCGCCCGAGCAACTGGCTCGCCATGGCATCGACCAGGCCGAGCTGCAGCCAATTTTCGATGCGTTTGCGGCCGGCGACGTGGCCAAGGCGATCGAGATGTTCAGCCCCGAGCTCGCCGAGAAGCTGTCGGTCGCCGGAACACCCGAGGAATGCGCGGAGCAGATCGCCCGCGACATTCTTCCCGCCGGGATCAATCACCTCATCCTGGCGCTGGCCGACGCGCCGCTGGTGCAGTTCTTCTCGGGCCAGACGATCGAGGGCGTACCGCCGATCACCGGCCAGTTGCGACTGGTCGCTGAGCGGATGATGCCGGCGCTGCGATGACCCGGTTCGCGGGCTGCCCGGGTCGGCGTCAGATGGGAGTCACGCGCCGTGGCGTCCGCACCGGACGGCGGGCTGGATGACGCGCCGGTCGGCGCTGACGGCGGTATCGGTCTCTGAGCGCACCGGGTCCGCGGAGCCGGAAGCGCGATTGTTCGGCGTCGGGAAGCGGAGTTGGTTTCGGGGGCGGACCGGACGGACCGGGTGGCCGACCGCCGCCCGGGCCGTCGTTGGGACCGGAGTCGCCTGGGCCCTTAGGGGATCCGAACCGGCCAAGCAGCACCGGGAGGAACGCGACCAAGACGATGAACGCTGGGTAGGCGAGCGCCAAAAGGTTAAAGCCGCTGTGCACCCGCTCGGGCATCAAAACAGAGTATCGCTACCCGCCGGGAGCGGGTAGATGACATATCTCGATGAAATCTTCGGGCTTCAAGGGGCCATCGCTGTCGTGGAACATGCCCAGCGCGTCCGGCCGGGACCGCTTCGTTTTTGGCTTCGCGCGTCCGACATGGTCGCCGGACACAACCTGCTCGTGGACGGCGGCCGGACGGTGATTTGACTATGGCCGTTGCGACTTGGTCGGCAAACGGCTCTGAAGGAGGCTTGAATTGACGGACACCACACCACAGACCGATCCGACGATGTGGACCGGGCTACTGCACGCCGGCCTGGCAGGCTCTTTCCTGGGTCTCCCCCACGTCGCCGCCAACGCAGACGCGCTCAGGAAACACAGTGCGCGGGCGGCAATCTATGGACTGCCGTTCGATGCCACGAACATCAGCCGAACCGGCGCGAACTACGGGCCAAGAGGTATCCGCGAAGTCTCGTGCCAGTTCTTGACCTATTACGCGACGTTTGACTTCGATCTCGTGGAAGCGCTCAATCCAGTGGATTGCGGCGACTGCGCCGTGGCCCTGGCGAACCCGGACCGTACCTTTGCGAGCGCGCAAGCCGACATCGGCGCGATTCTCGATGCAGACGCGCTGCCGGTGACATTCGGCGGAGACCACTCGATCACGATCCCGGCTGTTCGCGCGGTCGCAGAACGACGCTCGAGCCCGGGCTTGGTCCTCATCGACACGCATCTGGACACCGCGCCTGACGTCGGCGGGGAGCTACTGAACCATTGCTGCCCGATCACGCGCGCGGTGGACGCCGGCTTCGACCCTCACAAGATCGCGCTCGTGGGCATCTCCGGATGGATGAACCCACGTACCGAGCTCGCATACTGCCGGGAGCGCGGGATCACCGTACTCTGGCTGGACGACCTGTGGGAGAAGGGCTCCGCGAGGATCGTGGAAGAGGCGCTGGCGGTCGCCGGAGCAGGCGACGGCCTCTACCTCTCATTTGACGTTGACTCACTCGACGCGGCCCACGCGCCCGGCACATGCTGCCCGACTCCCGGCGGTCTCACCACACGCGAAGCGATCGAACTGGTCCGAGGGATCGCTCGTCACGGCCTGGTGGGCGTCGATGTGGTCGAGACGGCGCCCAGCCTCGACGCCACGCCCGCGAGCGCCCTTATCGCGGGCCGGATCGCACTCGAGGCGATGGCGTTTCACGCGGGCGCCGGGACTCAGGCGAGATGATCCTGTCGGTGTTGCCGCTCGGTGCGGCAACACCGACGTCTTACTCGGCCTCGACCGGCGCGCCTGCGCCGAGATAGCCCGGCATCAAGAATCGATGTTGTGCCACATGTCCACGACACACTCCCAGCTGCCGTCCGGCTTGCGGCGATATGACTCGTGCGTAAGCCCTGGGTGGGCAACGCCCGATGCATCCGTGAAGACGTAGTTGCCGACGAGATACCCCAGGTCTCCTTCGGCGTACGTGTCGATCACGCCGAGCTCAAAGCGCACGTCACCGGAGTTCCGGACGTCGTGGAGAAAACGTGTGATCTCGGCGCGCCCCCGAACGATGTCGCTCCCGCCAGGAAGCGCACAGGCAGCGTCCGCGTAGAACAGCTCGCCCAGGTCCGAGATCTTGCCCGCGTTGAAATGTGGGGCCCATTGCTCGCGCAGCGCCTGAATGCCTGCGATCCCCTCGCTGGTCGTTGATGTCGACATACGATCCCTCCTTGGTTGACTTGTGATGCCGCGCTCAGAGCGGCTCCTTCAAAAACTGGAGGACCAGGTCTGAGAAGGCCTCGGGTCGCTCCCAGAAAATCATGTGCCCCGCGGATAAATGCTTCATGCGCGCCGCTGGGATCGACTTGACGATCCGCTCTGAAAGTGCGGGTCGGGTGAGTATGTCGTGTTCACCGGCGACCACGAGCGTCGGTTGCGTGATCGATTGGAGATCTCCGCGCATGTCGTGAGCTCTGCACGCGTGTGCAGCACCCACGAACCCGGTAAGCGGCGGCGGGGGGAGGGCGAGGAAGTCGCGGACTATCGTCGGATCCGCTCGGAGGTAGTCCGCGGCGTAGCAGAACAGCAACAGACTCTCCATGATCCGTTGCCCGCTGCCGCTCTCCCCCAGGGCGATCCAATGCGAAAACAGGGCATCCAGGAACGCGTCTTGATCGGCCCAGGTATTCGTGAGGACAAGTCGCTCCAGATCGTCCGCGTGGCGGAGCGCCCAGCGCTGGCAGATCGCTCCCCCCATCGATGAGCCAACAGCGCTCACCCGGCCAAGTCCAAGCCCTTCGACCACCGCGTGCGCGTCGTCGGCCATCTCATCTATGGAGTACGGCCCGCTTGGTACCGAGCTGTTTCCGATCCCTCGGTTGTCAAAGACGATCACCAAGTGATCCTCGGACAACGCCGGTAGTTGGCCGGACCACGATGTGCGGTCATCGGCGAGCCCGGCCACCAGGACGACAGGCGGCCCGTCCCCCACGGTCTCGTAGTAGATCTGCACGCCGTTCGGTCGCTTGACATAGCCCGAAGTCACGAGTCACCCCGGTTACACTAACCCGATGGCGACCGACCAGGCCCAGCTGCCTCGATCGGTCCGAAAGGGACCGCTGATCACCGTCACATGCGAATGCGGCCAGCGCAGAGAGCTGCGTTACGGGGAGGACTGGCGATGCGAGGGATGCGGCCGCCGCTTCGACACCAACAGGATCCCGCTCGAGGAGTACGCGGCGATCCGCCGCACGCAACTGCGCTATCGCCTGGTCCCATTGATAGCCGGCCTCATTCTTTTGGCGGCGATGATCGTGGTGTTCATTGCGGGCAGGACGTTCAGCGCGTTGGTCTTTGGGGCGTTCCTGCTCGCCTCGTGGGCCATGTTAGGACGTCCGTTCTTTCGCTCGCGCTACCGAAAAAGCCTCCGCAAGAACGTGCCCACCTGGAAGATCAAGGCAGACTAGCGCCCGCAACGCTCTGGCGCGTGCGGCGTGTCCGTCAATGCACGATCAGGACGTCGCAGTGGACCTTGTGCGCCACCGAGTCGCTGACGCTCTGCCCCAACAGCCGCGCAATGGCGTTCCGCTCGTGCGTGCCCACAACGATTAGGTCAGCATCGCGTTCTCCGGCGAGTTGCGCGATCGTGTCCGCCGGGCGCCCCTGGGCCGGAACGTAGTCGGCGTGTAGCCCCTCGCGCTCGAGGTAGGTCTGGGCGTGCTTTAGCTCCTCGACGTGCTCCGCGGGGGGGTCGGTCGGGTCGATCGGACCGACGGAGCGACCGATGCCCGTCGTCGCCGAGGCCACGCTTGTGACGGTCAGCTCCGAGTCGAAGGCCTTGGCGACCTGCGCTGCGCGCTCGAGCGCGCGCTTTGCGGCATCGCTTTCGTCGTAGCCGAGCACTATCTTCTTCATCTCTCTCCTCATGGTGGCGCGGAGCGCCTGGCGAGCCTAGCTCCCCACCGGCACCTGAGCGGGCGTCTCCGTGGGCGTCCAGCCGACCTCTATCAGGGCGTCCCTGTCTGCGCCTTCGGGCATCGTCGGCGTCTCCTCCTTCCAGTGCACCCGCTCCTTGTCCTCAACGATTCGCCGGTAGAAGAACATCAGCACGGATGCAAGAAGGATCCCGACGCCGATGGCGAAGTCGGTCCAGCTGCCGTAGCCGTTGAGCTTCGGCGCGCCGGCGCCGACGACCAGGATCGTTATGGCGTAGACCAGCAGGAAAATCGCAATTCCCACCCACGGAGCGCTGACTCTTATGGGCCGCGGCCAGTTCGGCCGGTCCCTGCGCAGCAACAGGAAGGCGCTGAGCGCAAACACGTTAGCCAGTACGTAGCCGATGTTGCTCATGTACAGGATCGCGAGGTTGCTCGAGATGAACAGGATCAGGCACGTGTTCACGACCAGGTCGACCGTCATAGCATTCCCGGGCACGTGGAACCTGTTGAGCCTGCCCAGCCACTTGATGGTGAGGCCTGCCTTCGAGATCCCGTACAGCGCCCGCCCGGCGTCGGCGGTCGAGGTCGCCATCGACAGCAGGAACGAGAGGACCAGACAGACGATAAAGAAATCGGTCACGCCCGTGCCGACGATCGCGTTCATCGTCGTCGCGTAGGTCGAGTTGGCGAGAATCGCCGGGCTCGACGGCACGCCGCTATAGCCGCCGAGGCCGAGCGGCAGCAGGATGTAGACGAGCAGCGAGAAGGCGCCGGCGCTGCGCAGCGCGATCGTGCTGTCCTTCTGGGATTTGTACTCGGGCGTGAACGTCGCGCCGACCTCCACTCCGTTGGACGACCAGTACATGATGAACAGGTACACCAGCGCGATCTTGACGCCGCCCCACTGGTTTGAGGCCAGCGCCCAGTGGACGTTATGGGCATGCCAGTTGCCGCTCACCAACGGCCCGATGATCAGGAATGTCACCGGGATCAGCATCAGCACCCCGGTCACGTACGTGAACCACGCGAACGGCCGCACGCCGAAGATATTGAAGAGCCACACGACCACGATGCAGCCGATGCCGATGAAGTTGAACAGTTGGAGGTGGACCACGCCGTCATAGGCCGTCCAGGTTGCGCCAGAGAACCACTGCGCCTGGATCAGCCCCCCGATGAGGTTGCCGAAGATCGCCAACACCACCGACCAGCCGATCCAGTAGCCGAAGGTCGCGATCGGACCAACCAGCGTCGTGTACTTGCGCCACGCCTCGTTCGCGTACAACGAGATCCCACCCGACCGGCCCGGGAACATCATTGCGAGCTCCGAATAGACCCACACGTTCAGCAGTGAAACGGCGGCCGAGATCCCCCAGAGCACCGTCGCGCCGATCACCCCCAAAGACCCATACGCAAACAACAACGAGCCAAGCAGGAAGCCGGGCTGACAGAGGGCGATGGTAAAGCCGTCCCACCACCTGAGCGTCTTGAGCAACTGACGTTCTTCGACAACCGCGGTAGCCATTTCTCCTCCAGACTCGGCCGGGTCTTCACACCCCTCGGAGCCCGGACTTATACCAGTTTGTACAGAACCCGTCAAACGCGCTCGGGGCCCCGAAAACGATCGAAAATCCGGGGTGTCGACGGTGCCTTGTTAGCTTGAGCGCGGCGTACAATCAGCCCTCCCATGGGGCAGGTCCTCAGCTCGGAGGGGACGTCTGAAGCGCCCCCCACAGCGGACGCGACACGGAGGCGTCCGGTGGTGCTGGCGACCCTATCGGTCCGCGTTGATCCCAGGGCCGAGCGAGTGGCCATCGAGAGCGCGCTCGAGGTCGGCGCACCTCTGATCGTCGCCAACATGCTGACGCTGCCGCCGTATCCGACAACCGTCATGCTGGCGCGGCAGTACGTCACGCTGCCGCACGAGGAGGACCTCGAGGAGGTCAGGGCGACCGCCCGTCGCGCCGCTGCGCTGGGCATCAAGACCGAACTCCTGCGGATCACAAGCCGACGGCCCCTGACGTCACTCATCGAGCTGATCCGGGAACGTCGCGCCGGGCTGCTGGTGCTCGGGCCCGACGTCCGCCGGACGTCGCGGTGGCAGCTGTGGATTGCCGCCCGGCGGGTCCGCCGCCAGGCTGAGTGCCTGGT
>DASYAP010000076.1:0-3943 GCA_036501265.1 Solirubrobacteraceae bacterium
CGAGGGGCGCGGCGCGAACCCGGCCGACTTCGCCGCGCTCCAACTCGACGAGCCAGAGTAGCCCCAGGTCGTTGCGCAGCGCAGGGTCGACCGCGTAGTCGTCGAGGAAGTCTCCGAGGTCGAACAGCACACCGGGGGCCATGCCGTGAAAGACGTGTGCAGAGTGTCCTGCAACGAGCGTCGCCCCTGCGGCGATGAGCTCATCGGCGGCGCGGCGGACGTGGCCCACGGGCTCGGTCACCATGTTCGGGCCCCAATGCGGTGACACGACCAGCGCATCGCCGTCTCCAGCGTCCATGGCGTCTTGCACCCAGGACGGCAATCCTGTGCCCAGGTCGGCGAACGCAATTCCGGGGCTGTCCAGACCGGCGGCATAGTTGGCCGGATGGTCGGAGAAGCTGAGCAGGCGAACATTCAGCTCTCCACATCGAAGGAGCCGATGGGCGCGCGCCATTTCTTCGCTTGTGCCCGCCCCAACCGCTGCGATACCCGCCGCCTGGAGGTGAGCCAGCGTGTCCAGCAAGGCATCGATGCCGTAGTCGAGCGTGTGGTTGTTCGCCAGCATGACCGCGTCTACGCCCAGCTCGGCCAGCCGCCAGGCCGCCACCGGAGGCGCGCGGAAGAAGAACGGTTTGCCAGGCTCCGGAAAGCGGGATCCCCGCTCCGAGATGCAGCACTCGAGGTTGAGCACGAACGCGTCAGCACCGGCGACCCGTTCCGCGACCTCCGGTGCGAACAGCGGCGCGGCCGGGTCGGCCACGAGCCGCTCAGCCACGCCCCGGCCGAGCATGGTGTCGCCGGCGAGAGCAAGCGTCGCGCACAACTCAGGTTGGAGCGAAGCCGTGTTCCCCAACTAGCCGCACGAAGTGGGCGCCAGTCAGGATTTCGCGTGCCACCAGCTGGCCGCCGTCCTCCACGAAGAGTGTGACGTCCTCGCGGCCGCCTGGTCCGATCGGCTGCACGAGCCGGCCACCCGGCGCCAGCTGAGCAACGAGCGGCTGCGGCACCTGGGGGAAGGCCGCAGCGACAACGATCCCGTGATACGTGCGGCGTCCCGAAAGGCCTCGGCTGCCGTCCTCGGTCACGACACGGGCATTATCGATCCCACGTGAGCGGAGGTTTCTCCGGGCGGTCTCGGCGACATCGCCAAAGCGCTCGACGCTCCATACCTCCCGTGCCAGCGAGGCCAGCACCGCGGTCTGAAATCCATAGCCGGTGCCGATCTCAAGCACCCGCTCGTGACCTTGCAGGTTTAGCGCTTCGATCATCTTCGCAATCAGCGAGGGCTGCGTCGTGACCTGCCCGTGCGGGATCGGCAGCGGCACGTCCTCATAGGCATGCCCAGCAAGTTGGGTTGGCACGAACCCTTCACGCGGGATCGCCCGGAACGCTTCCAGCACGCGCGGGTCGCGGATCCCCGCAGCTCGTATGGCCGCTGTGAGGTGGTCGTCTGCAGCCACATCTTCCTTTGTACACCTGGGAATGGGCGTACCCAGTCGCACAGCCGACAGCGTCTGTTTTCGCACTGCACCAGCGCGGGGTAGCACGGTGATGAAAGCAAGTGAAAGGAGCCGTCATGGCGGAGAAGCTGAGTGGCAAGAAGATCGCGATTCTCGCTGCGGACGGAGTCGAGGAGGTCGAGTACACCAAGCCGCGCAAGGCGGTCGAACAAGCGGGTGCGTCGGTGGAGCTCATCTCACTCGAGCGCGGTGTGATCCAGGCCATGAACCACGACATCGAGCCCGCATCGAAGTTGGCGGTCGATAAGACCGTCTCCGACGCGTCGCCCGACGACTACGACGGGCTGATCCTGCCGGGCGGCACCGTGAACCCGGACAAGCTCCGCCTGGACCGCGACGCGGTCCAGTTCGTGCAGGAGTTCTTCAAGAGCGGAAAACCGGTCGGGGCGATCTGCCACGGCCCGGTACTCCTCGTGGAGGCCGACCTGGTCCGCGATCGAACGCTCACCTCTTATCCGAGCGTCCGCACGGACATCACGTGCAGAGGCGGCAACGTGGTCGATCAGGAGGTCGTGGTCGACCAAGGTCTGGTGACTTCCCGCGGCCCCGATGATCTACCGGCCTTCTGCGCCAAGATCGTCGAGGAATTCGCCGAGGGCGAGCACAAGGTCGCCCCGGCTGGTGCCACCGCTTAGGCCACCGGGATAGCAGCGGGCGGGAAACGGTGGGAGGGAGCTAACGCGGTCGCGTTAGCTCCCTCCCACCTCAGGTCGACCTGCTGCTGCGTGCGCGACTGGTGCCAGATCGCGTGCTACGACTGCGTGTGTTGGCGCTGCTTTTGCTGGCAGTACGTGTGGCGGCGCTGCTTGCACTGCGTGTGGCGGCGCTAGCTTTGCCGGCGGCGCGACTGCCCGTGGACCGGGCGCGCGTTGTGGCGCGTGCCCCGCCTTGCGTCAGTTTCGTCTGCGCGACGTCGAAGTCGCGCTGTAGCGCCCGGACCAGCTTGCCGATATCGCGGCGGCTGCCGGTCACGGCCGTGCGCAACTGCTTGTGCAGGTCGCGCGTGGCTGTACCCGCATCCCGGCCCAGGTCGTTGCGCAAATCGGCGAGCGCGTCTTGCGCCGACTCGAGCGACTTGGTGAGTCGCTTGAGCGCCGCCGGTTCCTTGAACGCGGGCGTGCGCGAGGACCGCCGTGGAGACGACGAGGAACGAGTACGGGTGGACTTCTTCGCTTGTGGCATCGGAGCCCTCCTGCGGTGGTGGGAACAGGCGCGAGTATGACCTATGCGGGCACAGCGGAGCAGTTTTTAGTCGCGCGCCGCGTTCTTTACGACGTCTAAGCGTCGGTGCGCGCCAGGTCAAACATGGTGCGCTGCTCTTCAAAGGGCAGCATCAACCAGCGCTCGCGTTCCTCATCCCATACGTAAAGGTTGACGTCGACGATGCTGCGTACGGAGCGGAGCGTCTCGACGGCATCGCGCGTGCTCCCGGCTTCAAGTAGCTCGCGGCGGGTCATAACGTCAACGATCCTGAATTGGCGGAAGGTTCTGGGCTTCGGCGGCTTTTTTTGCGGCGACCGGCGCTCAGGCAGCACAAACCGATGTGCTCGCGCCGAGGACCGCTTCGTCACGCGCTCGAGGGGAACCATGTTGGCGCCGGTTCCCTTCGTCTCGGTATCCAGAACCCAAGTTGTGCCCATATGGACGAGGATAGGGCGCGGCGAGCCGCCGGTTAGATTGCGAGAGTAATGAGCGTACGCAGGGCATCCGACGTGTTTGTGCAGTGCCTGGAGGCCGAGGGCGTCCTCTACGTGTTCGGCATCCCGGGCGAGGAGACGCTCGACCTGAACGAGTCGTTGGCCAACTCCTCCGTTCAGTTCGTGCCGGTACGACACGAACAAGGCGGCGCATACATGGCCGATGCCTACGGCCGGCTGACAGGACGGGCTGGGGTCTGTCTGGGCACGCTGGGGCCGGGTGCGACCAACCTCGTCACGGCAGTTGCCGACGCCTTCTTGGACCGCGCCCCTCTGGTCGCCCTGACCGGTCAATCCGACCTCGAACGGATGCACAAGGAGTCGCACCAGTACATAGATCTCGTCGGGGTCCTGCGCCCGATAGTCAAATGGAACGCGCGCGTGTCGAGTCCGGAGATCGTGCCCGAGGTCGTGCGCAAGGCGTTCGCGGTCGCCGAGTCCGAGAAGCCCGGATCGACCCATCTGGAGCTACCCGAAGACGTGATGGCACGCTCGCTCGACGCGGAGCCACTGCCGCGGCACACCCCGGTCAAGCCTGAGCCTGGGCGCCGCGAGCTGGAACGAGCCGCCGAGATCATCTGCTCCGCCGAGAGACCGGTCGCCCTGGTGGGGAACGGCGCGGTCCGGACCCGCGCCGCTGCCGCACTTCGGACTTTCGCCGCAGAGACAGGTATCCCCGTCGCCGAGACCTTCATGGCCAAGGGGCTGCTCGACGACGAGGATCCC
>DASYAP010000077.1:0-6602 GCA_036501265.1 Solirubrobacteraceae bacterium
TAGCTCTGCCCGCCGCCGTCGACGTTGCCCGGCGTGGTGTCGGAATCATCCGTGATGCCGGGGTTGTTGAACGCCGCAGCCAGCGATGCGTAGGGCACCGAGACCTGCGTTTGGGCTGTGGCATCGGCAGGTCCGCTGGCGCTGCGGAAGTTCGCCACAACGGTGAGTGTCTTGACGCCTCCTTTAGCGCCGGACGGCACCGTCACGTGCCAGGTCGTGTGCACCGAATGGCCCGGGTTCACGCGGGCGAACCTGGTGGGGGAGGTCGGCTCGACCAGCCAGTGTCCCGGGGCGACCAGCCTCAGCCTCACGTCTCTCAACGGCGCGGCACCGCGCGGGTCGCGCAGCGTGGCAGAGGTCGTGAAGGTCGACCCCGGCCCCACGATCCTCTGCGACGAATCATTCGAGGCCGTGGTCGCCGCACTCGCCGCACGCGCCGGTCCCGCCGAGAAGCGCCCGTGGACCGCGGACCGCGACTGGACGGTCACGGCGACCTTCGGACGCTCTGCGGCGGCGTGGCTTCTAGTCGCTGAATTGGTCCTACCTGATCTCCTGCCCGCCGAGCGCGTCTTCGACGACGTTGTGGTGCTGGACGACCTCGTCGTCGCGGTATGCGTTCTCGCGTCCCCGCCCATGACCTTCAACGGCTGCTTCACCACGATTGGCGTCGAGCCGGTGACTCCGTCGACGGTGACATTTATCGCGGTCACGCCCACCGATACGGCCCTCAGCTTGCCCGACGGGCTGACTGTTGCCACGCGCGGGTTCGTCGTGCTGTAGCTCACCTTGGCGTGAGCGAGGTTGACGAACGACTGGTTGTTGTCGACGGCCTCGACGATGTTGTCGGCCGGGGCATGACGCTGCTCGAGCGAGGGATCGGTGTCTGGCTTGATCCATGGGTTCTTGCCCGTCAGCTCTAGGGTCTGGCCCGGGCGGAAGATCACCTGGTCGGGCTGGACCGTCACGTACTGAACGCGCGGCGAGAGCGTGCCCGCAACGCTGACCCGGGGCGAAGCCTGGAGGTGGGCGGAGTCGGCACCGACCTTGAACTCATACGGCCCGTTGATCACCACCTGCTTGAGCAGGCTTTCATCCCATCGCGAGAGACTTGACATCTCCACCGACAGCGTGACGTGCTGCGTCTGGCCGGGGTTCAGGACGTTCGTTCGCTTGAAACCGGCGAGTTGCTCTGTGGGGGTCTCGAGCGCCGGGTCGCTGGGCGGGGTCACGTACAGCTGCCCCACCGTCGCACCCGCGAAGTTGCCGCTGTTGGTGACGTTAAAGCTGACCGTGACCGTTCCGTTGGGGGTCGTGCTCGTCGGGCTGACGTGGATACCCGAGTACCTAAAGGAGCTGTAGCTGAGCCCGTAGCCAAAGGGATAGGTGGGCTTGCCCGTGAAGTACATGTAGGTGCGACCCAGGCCTCCGGTCTGCCCAGGTGTCAGCCCGTAGTCCTCCATCGGGGGCAGCTGCGAGTCGTTCTTGAACCAGGTGAAGTCGAGGTGGCCGCTTGGGTTGTGCTCGCCGAACATCACGTCCGCCAGCGCGGTGCCCTGGCTCTCGCCGTTGTAGCCGCTGAACAGAATCGCCGGGAAGTCCTTCTGGACGTTGGAGATGGTTACGGGTCCGTTCGACTGGATCGCGAGCAGCATCCGGGGGTTTCCCTGCCCGGCAACCTGGTTGATGAGCGAGTCGTAGTTCCCGGGCATGGCGATAGACCCGCGGTCGTGGCCCTCGGTCGCGACATTCAAGTCGGTCCCCACGAACACCACCACGAGATCGGCGTTTTGGATCTCGGACAGCGTCTGGGCCGAGCAGGAAGCCGGCGCGGTCGCCGTCGTCGACGTCCCGCACGAGTCGTAGTAGATGTTGGCGCTGGGATTGGC
This sequence comes from Solirubrobacteraceae bacterium, assembly GCA_036501265.1. Classification (GTDB taxonomy): domain Bacteria; phylum Actinomycetota; class Thermoleophilia; order Solirubrobacterales; family Solirubrobacteraceae; genus Palsa-465. The sequence goes on from DASYAP010000077.1 coordinate 1,887, forward strand.
GGCCTTGATCGCCTGCGTGATGCCTGTGACCGGGCTGACCTGAAGCGAGGGGTCGCCCGAGTAATCACCGAGCGTGGTCGTGTTGGCCAGGTTGCCGACGACCACCACGTTGTTGAGCTTCGAGGGATCGGCCGGCAGCAACGGCGAGCTTGTCCCCGCGACGCTGTCGTTCTTCAGCAGCACCAGCGAGTTGTCGGCGACCTTCCGGGCGAGCGCCTGATGCGCCTTGCTCTGGATGACGTTGGACTTGATCTTCGTCCACGGAACGTCCTTGCGGGGGTCGAACTCGCCGGTCTCCATACGCGTCGTAAGCACGTGCGTAAGGGCGTTGTCGATGACCCCTTTGCTCAGCATCCCCGCTTTGATGTCCTGCTGGATGTTCTGCGGGGTGTATTCGGCACCGGTGCAGTTGAGGTCTGTGCCGGCTCGGACCGCGAACGCCTGCCCTCCTGCGGCTCCTGAGACCTGCTTGCCGGAGTGGCGGTTGGTCCACACGGCGCTTGAGCCGCCGCCGTTGGTGGCCCAACCCGGCGGAGCCCAGTCGTGACCCGACGGCGGATTCTGATAAGTCGTGCCGACCGCGCCGCAGTCGGAAGTCGTGTAGCCGTTCTGCCCGTAGGTGCGCTGCGCGAGCTCGTTGGCGGTGTATGCGTCGGCTGACGCGGGCGTCCCGTTCACCGCGTTGTAGGAGGTCATGAACCCCGATACGTGCGCGTTCTCGAACAGGCTGCGGAATTGGGCGGTGTAGTAGTCGCGAATGTTGGCGTCGTTTGTCACCGAATCATCCGCTTGTCGGTCGTTCTCGACGTCGTTGAGCGCGTAGTGCTTGGCGGTCGCGGCCACCTTGAGGTACTTGGTGAGCGGCTTGCCGGAAAGCGTTTCGCCCTGATAGCCGTCAACGAAGGCGCCGGCCATGCGGCTGACCAGGTAAGGGTCCTCGCCGAAGGCCTCGTCCGTACGGCCCCAGCGCGGGTCGCGGTCCATGTTGACCGTAGGCGCCCAGTAGGTCAGGTCGCCGTAGTCCTGGGCCGAAGGTCCCAGATCGTTCTGCGCCTTACCCCACAGGGCAGGGTCAAGGAAGCCACGGGCCTCGTCGGAGACCGCGGTGGTCTCCTTGTACACCAGGCCCGGGTCCCAGGTCATGGTCGATGCGAAGTTCGTCGGGAAGCTCGTCGCGTGCACTCCCCCCGGGGTGTTGCCGTTGTTGGTATCGGCATTCATGGTGTTGACGCCGTGCTGGCCCTCGTTCCAGTACCAGTACTGCTGCATGTGAAGGCGGGGGATCGCGGGCGCACTGTTGGTGTGCAGCTGGAGCACCTCCTGCGAGAGCGTCATGCACGAGACAAGGTCGGCGGCTCGCTCTGCGAACGAGTAGCTCGCGTTCAGGTAGATGGGGTGCGCGCCTCGACACTCATACGAGGCCGGTTTCGTGGCTCCCGACACCGACGCTGGGATCGCCATAAGGGCGATGGCCATGGCGATGCTGGCTGCTCCGGCATGGAACAGCAGCAGCTTGCTGACACGTTTCATGCTGCCACCTCTCCTGCCCCGGGCCTCTCCCGCGGCCGGGTGTCCCAGGACAGTTCTCTATTGGACGTTCCGGGGTAGCGGCACACTATCGCCGGGGTTTCTCCGTGTCAAGGAGGAAGCGAGGTCATTTTTCCGACAGGTAGATCCGGAGCCTGGAGAAAGCTATGCTCTGCCGCTTATGGCAGTCGCACCGGGGTCGTTGGAGTCGCTACGCCGGGTCAACCGGGCGCGTGTACTTGCGGTCCTGCAGCACCGGGGACGTGCCAGCCGGGCCGACATCGTCCGCGCGTCGGGTCTCTCGCGGACCACGGTCTCGAGCCTTATCGCCGAGTTGCTCGAGGAGGGCGTCGTCGTCGAGCGACCGGATCCCGTCGTCCAGGCTCCCTCTCCAAGCGGGGGGCGACCGCCCATCCTGCTCGCGCTCGATCCGGCGTCCGGCACCTTCGTGGGCATCGACTTCGGCCACGACAGCGTGAACGTCGCGCTTGCCGATCGTTCAGGGGGCTTGCTCGACAACGCGCGCGCAGAGCTCGACGTTGACTACCAAGCCGAGCGTGCGCTGGACACTGCGACGCGGATCGTGCACCGGCTAATCGACGACGCCGGGATCTCGCCGGAGCGCGTCCTTGGCGTCGGCGCCGCCGTTTCGGCCCCTCTGCGTTCCCGGGACCACGCCTTCGCGTCCGAGCGGATCTTTCCCGGCTGGGCCGCGCTCGACGTCTCCAGGGCACTTGGCTCGCGCCTTGGCCTACCCGTACACATCGGCAATGACGCCAACCTCGGAGCGCTCGCCGAGGCCACCTTCGGCGCTGGGCGCGACGTGCAAAATCTGATCTACGTGATGCTCTCCGCGGGAGTCGGCGCGGGCATCATCCTGGACGGAGCGCTGTACGAGGGCGACACCGGCACCGCCGGGGAGCTGGGTCACGTAGTGGTGGACCCCGGCGGGCCGATATGCCGGTGCGGCAACCGTGGCTGCCTCGAGACCCTGGCCGGCGTGAGCGCGCTGACGCGAGCGCTCCAGCACAGGGACGGGGCCGCGCCCACGCTTGAAGCCCTGCTGGGCCTCTGCGAGGCGGGAGACCCCGGGGTTCGACGTCTGATTGCCGATGCCGGCCGGGCGGTGGGCCAGGCGCTGGCGGCGACGTGCAGCGTCCTCGACCCCGCGCTCGTGATCGTCGGAGGCGAACTGGCCGCCGCCGACGGCGTCTTGCTCGAGGCGATCCGCGAGATGATCGATCAGCGGACCTCCCCGGCGCCGGGCCACCCCTATAAGGTCGTACGCAGCGCGCTCGCAGACAAGGCCGAGGTCCTCGGCGCCGTCGCGTTGGCGATGGTCACGGCCGCGAGCGGGCAGCTTGACCCCACGACGGCCTAACGCACGGGACGACCGGACTGGGCGCAGCCACGAGCGCAACCGAGACGAAGGAGCAGCCATGAAGACAAGCCTCGGCATCTGGGCCTTGGGACCGATGATCACGCGCTTCGTGCCCGTTGGCTACCAGCGCGAGCACAGCTACGACACCGAACCCGTCGCCGAGAAGGTACACCGGGCGGTCGAGGGACTGGGCGACCTGATGGACGGCTACGAGTTCCACTACCCCAACGAGCTCTCGCCCGAGAATCTCGACCAGGTCCGCGCCGCGCTGGGCCCGCACGACATCTACTGCATCGCGAGTGGTCTTCACCTGAACCCCCGCTTCGGGCGGGGAGGGCTCGTGAATCCCGATCCCGGCGTACGCGGCGAAGCCCGCCGAATTCTGCGCGACGCTGCGGAGTTCGCCGGCAACCTGCGCGCAAACCTGATCGTCTGGCCGGGGGGCGAGGGCTACAACTACCCCTTCCAGACCGCCTACGCGGACTCGTGGGCTTGGCTGATTGAAGGGATCGGCGAGGCCGCGGAAATCTGCCGGGATCGAGGGATCACGCTCCTGCTCGAGCACAAGAACTCGGAGCCCGCGATGAAGATCCTCATGCGCAACCTCGGCATGACCCTGCACGTGATCCACAAGCTGCGAGCGCAAGGGATCGACAACGTCAAGGTCAACATGGACTGGCAGCACCTGATCATGAACGGCGAGCACCTGCCCGAGTACGCCGCGCTGCTGGCCGCGGAGGGGCTGCTGGGCCACCAGCACGCAAACTCCGGTTGGGGAACGTTCGACGACGACAACATGGTCGGGGCGACCGCCTTCATGGAGACCGTCGAGCTGGCCCTGGAGCTGCGCCGCTGCGGCTATGGCTCGGGTGGGGAACGGCTGGGCTTTGACCTGTATCCCTACACGGAGGACCAGGTGGGCGCGGTACGCCGCTCGGTGCTCCAATGGCGCTTCATCGATTCGGTCGCGGCGCGGATCGACGATGGAGCGTTACGCGAGGCACAGCAGCGCAAAGACGCCGTGCGGGCCTACGAAATCGTCTACGCGGCGCTGGGTGCAGCTGGATGAACGCGGCGCGGGACGCACGGTGCAGCGTCTCGCTGGTCGGCATCGACGTCGGCACCTCAGCGGTAAAGGGACTGGCGATCGACGAGCACGGCAGCGTGCTTGCGCGGGCTAAAGCCTCATATCCCCTCTCCACGCCGCGGCCGGGATGGGCGGAGCAGGACCCCGAACTGTGGTGGGAGGCAACCTCGTCGGTGCTCGCGGAGCTAGGCCGGCGCGCCGGCCGCCCGGAGGGGATCGGCCTGAGTGGACAGATGCACGGGCTGGTTGCGCTCGATCGCTCCGACCGCGTGCTGCGTCCAGCCATTCTGTGGAACGATCAGCGCACCGCTCGCGAGTGCGCGGAGATCGAGAGCGCCCTGGGCTTGGAGCGGCTGATCGCACTGACCGGCAACCGGGCGCTGCCGGGGTTCACTGCGCCGAAGCTGCTGTGGCTGCGCCGCCACGAGCCCGATACCTACGCCGCCATCGCAGAGGTGATGCTCCCCAAGGACTACGTCCGCCTGCGCCTATGCGGCGCCCACTGGACCGAGGTCTCCGACGCCTCGGGGACGTTGCTCTTGGACGTGGCCGCGCGCCGGTGGTCAGATCAGGTGTTACAAGCTCTCGAGCTGCCGGCGAGCTGGCTGCCGCCGGTACTGGAAAGCGTCGACGAAGCGGGGCACACCGCCGACGGCGTGCCGGTGGCCGCAGGCGCGGGGGACCAGGCGGCGGGCGCTCTGGGCGTCGGGGTGGACCGGCC
>DASYAP010000078.1:0-11312 GCA_036501265.1 Solirubrobacteraceae bacterium
GATCTTGCGCCGCGCCGATCCGAACACCCGCCGGCGGCTGGTGCGCAGCGAGGTCTACTTCCCGTATTTCTCGCTCGATCTTCGCTTCGACGACCACCGCGCGCGCGAGCTGCTCGATCCGCTGGGCATACGCGCGACACCGTTCCGCGAGTACTTCGACACCCTGATCGACTTCGCCGAGGCCGCAGACTGGGGACGGACACCGATCGGGCGCGCCCGCGCCGGTGCACTAAGCAACCGAACCAACCCGGCACTCCCGACCACGCGCACTGCCGAACCGGTCACGTAATCGGGTCGACGCGTCCAGTTCGGCGTCGGTGAGTTTGGACCGGTGGCCGTAGCGCTCGGCGGCGTCGGCGGGCAGGATGGCTCTCCCACGCTCGGAGAAACGACGACGCACTGCCCACCAAACACAGACTGACGGCAGCACGCAAGTTCCTAGCCGTTCCCGTTCCGGTGGCTGGGCCGTGCCCGGCCGTCTGGCGAGCTCGACGGCGACTTGACGAGGCCGCGTCGGCGGATCAGGATCCCACGACGGTGACTGTGAAGCAGATCGCGGCCTGGCGCGCTACGCGTGGAGGTGTCTGAGGATGCCGGTTAGGGGTGCTCGCCTCGCGCTTGGTGCGGAGCTCGGCGGCTACCGGATCGATGAGCTGATCGGGCAGGGAGCGATGGGGATCGTGTATCGCGTCACGAATGTCGCGCTGAACCGGATCTACGCGCTCAAGGTGCTGGCTCCGGAGCTGGCCGAGGATGAGCAGTTCCGCAAGCGGTTCCAACGCGAGATGCAGATCGCCGCCTCCCTTGAACACGCCAACGTGGTCGGTGTCCACTACGCGGGTGAGCAGGACGGGTTGCTGTTCCTCGCCATGGATTACGTTCACGGCAGCGATCTTCACAAGCTGATGATCGAGCACGGCGCTCTGAATCCATCGCGGGCGGTCGAGCTGCTGAGGCAGGTCGCGCTCGCGCTGGATGCCGCACATGCCAGCGGGCTCGTGCACCGGGACATCAAGCCCGGGAACATCCTGCTCACGGTCAGAGATGGGCACGAGCACGCGTACCTGACGGATTTCGGGCTCGCGAAACGCAGCGACACGCTAGCCGCTCTTACCGTCCAAGGAGCCATGGTCGGGACGGTCGACTACATGGCTCCTGAGCAGGTCACCGGTGACCCGAGCGACGCCCGAACCGACATCTACGCGCTCGGATGCGTGTTCTTCGAGATGCTCAGCGGGAAGGTGCCCTACGAGCGTGAGACATCGGTCGCGACCCTGTTCGCGCACGTGCACGATCCGCCGCCTCGTCTCGAGTCGCCGCTCGCCGAGGAACATCCAGAGTTCATGGCGGTCTTCGAGCGGGCGATGGCCAAGCAGCCGGGTGACCGCTACTTGTCGGCGGGCGATTTCGCCCGGGACGCGGCCGCGGCCCTCGGTGGGAGCCATAGCACCGGCGCTGAGTCGATGGTGGCGACCGGCGAGGCGAGGCCATCGGAAGCGACGGCCGGAGTGCCTGAGCTGAGCGTCGATGAGCCGCAAGCGATTGGTGCGCACCGCGCGGTCGCCGACGATCCCGCCCAGCCACCCCGTGGGGCCGCGGATCGACCGGCCGAGAAGGCCGGGGGCGGAGGGCCGATCCGGCGCTACCGCTGGTTTGCGCTGGGGATGGCTCTGGTCGTCGCCGCGGCAGCGGTCGCGATCATCGCGCTCACCGGCGGTAGCTCCACTTCCGGGCAGGGGCAACTGTTCCAAGCGGTACTCCGGCCGGTTCCAGACAACCACGTCACAGGAAGTGGCACCGCGGCCGTCCGGCTGAACGGCGACATGGCAACGGTCACGCTCGACACGACCGGGCTGCTCAACGGCGCGCCTCACGCCATGCACATCCACGCTTTCGGTGAGGGCATCTGCCCGCCGCCGAGCGCGGCCAAGCTCTACAACGGTCACCCCGCGATCAGTACGACCGACGGCCTGAAGTACTACGGCCCGATGGCCGCTGCGCTGACCCTGAGCGGAGACACGAGCATGAACAGCATGCTCGCCTTCCCCAGGTACCCGAGCAGCGGTGACATCCGCTACCAGCGCACGATCGCGATCTCGACCGCCGCTGCCAACGCGATCCGCAATGGCGACGCCGTGGTCGTTGTGCACGGCATCGACTACAACCACAATGGGCGCTACGACAACGTCCTGAACCAAAGCGAACTCGACAGCGCCGTGTCACAGGAAGCCACCGCCCCGGCGCTCTGCGGGACGCTCCTCAATCCGGCAACCGTCGGCGAGAACGGCTGACGCACCTTGGGCGGTCACGCGAGCGACCTAGTACGTGTGCTGCTCTCCTTTCGCCAATGGCCGACCGTGCCCCAACTTGTCTACGCAGAGCGACGGCTCGCACGCCTTCACGCGAGCCCTGCTCTCGGCGATCGGGGAGAGGACCCCGCGGCTTCGCGACGCGGGGCTTCCGTGAGAGGTTTCTCATCTTGGCGAGTCGCGTCTTTAGGACCGGGAGATGCCGGCCGATAACGGGCTACCGGGACGGGCAGAGAACGGTGTTTCTTCTGCCATGCGTTATCTCAAGACGAACGAAGCCGCGTCCCTGCTGAACGTTGGCCCGAGCGCCCTGAGGGCGTGGGAGCGGCGATACGGCTTTCCCAACCCGGCGCGCTCACCTGGCGGGCATCGGGCCTACGCCCACGGCGAAGTCGCAGCGCTACGAGCGGCCCTCGAGGAAGGGCACTCGATCTCCGCGGCCGTTGCTCGCGCTCGTGCGGCGCTGGCCGTGGACACCAGCACGCTGATCGCGGCCCTGCTCGCATACGACCATGAGCGAGCTGATCGCGCGATCGAAACGACGCTCGCGCTGCGGTCGGTCGAGCGCTCGGTGGAGGAGGTGTTGTTGCCGGGCTTGGAGAAGATCGCGGGCCGCATGGGGGCCGACTCCGCCGCCTGGGCGTTCTCCGCGCGCTGGGCGGCTGACTGGTTGCGTCGAGCCAAGCGCCTGGCCCCACCACCGCGCGGCCGCACGTCAATCATGCTGGTCAATGCATCGCGGGACGAGCTCGACCTCGACGCCGTGTACATCCGCGCGTTGAAGGTCTTCTGTCTGCGCGCCGGCATCAAGGTGCTGAACATCTCCGCGCGAGCGATGAACGGGATCGGCGACGTTGCCTCGGTGCACCGGCCCGACCTCATCGTCCTCGCCGGGCAGGAGATGGATGAGACGACCATCGCAAGATGGACGTACGCCGTCGAACGGTCGATCGGGCCACGGCCGCTTGCGCTCTACCGCCACGCGACGACGCGAACCGGTGACACCGTCCTGCCCCCAACGCCAGGCGAGGCGCACGTACGGCTGCTAGAGCTAGCCGACGCCGCCCACCCCGAGCACCTCCGTCAGCTGGCGAGCTAACCGCCCGCGGGTTGCGAAGATCCGCCGGGCGCGCAGCACTCGCGATGCGAAGGTGCCTCGCGTGCAGTACCGTGTCACCGCCGCGTCTCGGCAGAAGGTCGCGCCCGCACCAGCGAGATCGGGTTCGGGCCGAAGGGCCAGCCGCGAAGACTGACCGTTGCAGGCGTCAAGCCGCTATGCGCGTCGGCCGAGCGGTCGCTGGAACGGCGCCCCCGCCACGAACAGTCACACGTTGCCTATGCGTCGCTGGGGTCCGGCACCCCCTCTCATACAGCCCTGCTATCGGCGAGAATCGCGTCTCACAGTGAGATGGGCAGCACGATCGCATTGCTCCGCCGGCCGGGCCCGAGCGGACGAGCGCTACGGCGACCAGGGAGTCGCCGGCCACGCTGGCGAACCGACGACCGCCCTGGCCTGCCTCGCGACCTCGATGTTGTTGGCAACCACGACAACCACGAGAGTTGCCCAAGGACTCGCCGGGGGGCACCGCCCCCAGGCGGGGAGGCGATCACACCGGGGGGTCGGACAGGTCCGCCGAGCGACTGCGGGCCTAGTCGGCGTCTCGCGGGTCCGCCGGGCGCGTGTTCAACGGCCGAACGGAACCCTCGGCTGAGTAGACGGTCGACTCGCTGGGCCTCGCGAGGAGGCCATCGAGGCTGAGCTGAAAGTCGGCGAACGCTTCAGAGCGATAGTGGGCGTCCAGCGCCTTCTGGGTTTCCCACTCGCTCACCAGAACGAACCGGCTGGGATCCGTCAGGGTCGCGGCGAAGATGTAGCGCCGGCAGCCCGGCTCGCCGCCAGCCCAACCGCCAAAGCGCTCAAGCAGCGCCGCGAGCTCAGCCCGCCGATCCCGAACATCTCGGCGATAGCAATCACAGCCATAACGCGCAGCTTCGCACACGGGTGTTGGTAACCACTGGCCACCTAGTCGGCCATCAACGCAGCACGACGCCGCGCCATCGCTTCTAACTTGCGCATAGCTCGCATCCAGCAAGTCCATCGGCGACGAAGCAGCACGCCTGAGACGGGCGGCTTCGCTTCGACCGCCGCGCCGGTTGGGAGCCCCCTGCGAGCGCATGGGCCTACAAAAAAAATACCGAGACGTGCAGGCGAAAAGCACATAATGCCTGTTATGAGGCGGCGTATGTCTCGCTCTGCTGAGCGCCAGCAGTTAGGCTGACCGCGGAGACGTGATGACCGGACTGATGGCGTCCATGCTCGGGGAACTGGCGGGCGAGAATCCGCCAGGGGGAGCCCCGGGTCGACGCAGGAAAGAGCGGTTCTGATGCCACGCGGCAAAGCGCCTCGGCCCCTCCCTCTCGGACACCTACCGAGCGGCGAGGCGTACTTCGCGCCAATCGGAGAGATGCAGTCCGACGGCGAGCGCATGCAGTGCCATCTGTGCGGTCGCTGGTACAAGATGGTCGGCGGCAACCACCTCCTCGCCGCCCACGGGTGGACAACCGCCGAGTACCGGGAGGCCTTTCTCTTGAACCTCACAGCCTCGACCATAGGCCCGGCGACCCGCGAGCTCAAGCGAGACTCGATGCTCGAGCAAATCGCGATTGGCGTCCGCGGCTTCCCGTTGCCGAAAGGTGGCCGGCCGACCCTGGCGACTTGGCGGTCGCTCGCAGCCGTTCACCCGCGACTGATCGCTGAGTGGCACCCGAGGCGGAATCGCACGCTCGAGGCGCATGGAATCAATCCGGGAACGATCGGTGCGCGCTCCAAGCGCATCGTCTGGTGGCGCCGCGGGGAGTGCGGACATGACTGGCAGGGAACCGTCGCGAGTAGACGGGACTCGGGGTGCCCGGCGTGCCGCACGTGGCATCTCCGTGAGCGATCGCTGGCCCTGCTACATCCGCGGCTTCTCGCGGAATGGGACAGCGAGCGCAACCGTGACCTCGACCCGTACCAGGTGGGCGCGTCGTCGGAGAGACACGTTTGGTGGCGGTGTCAGACGTGTGGACGCGGATGGCGGACGGTCGTGAAGAAGCGAACGGCGCGCGGGCAGGGCTGTCCCGACTGTGGCAAGCTAAAGGCGGCGGAGTTCGCGGCGAGTTGCGGCCGGTGGCGCCAGCCAAGAGAGATGTCCGTGGGCGTGCTTCGCCCGGAGCTCCTCGCCGAGTGGCATCCAGATCGAAACGAGGGCCTCGACCCGTTCGCCGTCGGCACCGGATCGAACCTGAGGATCTGGTGGCGATGCAGCAAATGCGGATTTGAGTGGCAGGCTCGGCCGGGTCACCGATGCGAAGGATCTGGCTGCCCGCGGTGTGCTGGCCGACACGTTCCACCGGAGCTCTCACTTGCTGCTCTGCATCCGGTGTGGCTGGCGGACTGGCATCCGGAACGCAACGCGGATCTCGGTCCCTCAGCCATCCCCCCGAGGTCCGGCCGCCACTGGATCTGGTGGCGTTGTCAGTACTGTGCGCACGAATGGCAGACCACGCCGCTCGGTCGCGGTCAGAGCCCGGGTGGATGCCGCTCATGTTCGCGTCAGCGGGCGGCGTAGCTTCGGCGGGCTTGATCCGGGCCGGAGGATCCGAGAGGTTCGAGCGGCAAGGCTCACCGAACAACTGTCCGGTGGTCTCGCCGCTCGATGGGCAGGTTCTGTTGCTACGCGGCAGCCGGTAGCCGGTAGCCGCGGTCGGCTTTCTGGACCTCGCCGGTCTTAGCGAGCTTGGATAGCGTGGTCGACACCGTCGGTCGCGCCAGCCCGGCCTTGGTCGCGACCTGGCTGGCGGTCATCGCTTCACCGCCGGCGAGCGCTGCAAGCACCGACGACTTGGTGGCGCCATGAGTCGTGCGGCCGTTGGTCGCCGCCTTCGACGCGGCGACGCGCCGAGCCCGCGCCGGCCGAGTCGCCGACGGCGCCGGCTTGGGCTTGGCGGCGCGTGTCGGCTTGCGCACGGGCGCGGTACGCGTGGATGTCGAGGACGCCGGCGGGTGCCACCCCTGGCCGTCGCGCTTGACCTGGCCGTTTGACTCCAGCCGCGGGAGGAGGCGGTAGAGGTAGTTGGGTTCGATCTTCATCGCCTTGGCGATCTCGGTGATGGTGATCCCGGGCTTCTCGCGAACCAGCTCCAGTGTCTGGTTAGCGCGCGTGTTTCCGCCGCGAGACTGTCGGGTGGCAGGGCGACCGTTCCGTCGGGTCGTCGAACGCGCGCGCGTCCGTGCGGTCCCGTTGCTGGAGGGCCGCCCGCGGCGGCCGGTTGGGCCGGCGAGGGCGGCGCGGGCTGCCTCAAGGCGCGATGTCTCGTCCTTCAGCGCGCGAAGCTGGTCATCGATGTCCTTGACAGCGGTTTGGATAAAGTCAGGCAAGGTTCACCTCTCGTGTGGGAGCTGAGTAAAGATGCGACCGAAGTGCGTTGCCGTTCGGTCTCGTTGACTTGGTTTCGAGGTGCTCCGTGTTGATGATCTAGAGCAGCTAGTGAATGCGATTTGCCAGCTATGTTAGTTCGGGCGTGATTCCGGTAACCCTGCTTCGCCCGAAGGCCTTCCTTCCACGGCTGGGCGGTAGCCTGAAACCAGCGTCTGCGCTAGCACTCGTGGACACCGTCGGGAGCAACGCGCGGTCAACCTTAGTGCGTGGTCTCAAAGCGAGGTTGCTTCGCGCTCGATCTGTGCCCGGGTGTTCTCACGGGCACAGCTCAATCCGCCGGTGGTGAGGACGTGTACGGGGCAACCCAGCAGGTCCTCTAGTTCGCTCTGTAGAGCTGCTTGCTCGAACAGGCTTTGCGGACCGCCCGTGTCGATGAGCAGGTCCACGTCGCTATGCGGTCCAGTGTCGCCGCCGGCGACCGATCCAAACACGCTCACGGTCCGTGCACCGTGACGCGCCGCGATTTGCATCACGTCGTCGCGGCGACGACGCAGCGCTTCGAGACTGGGCGCCGGTCCGGTAGGACGGGGGTAGGGATCCGGGCCGCGGCGCCGCTCGATCTCTCGGCCGAGCTCACCCAACCGGCTTAACGCCTCGTACTCGCCTTCATCGGGCATGGTCACGAATCGCAGTCTAAGGAGCCACCGGTGGGCTACTCCCGAAGTCACCACCCAAACGGCGGCGCGCTCGCGGTACCACCCCGGCCCCACAGGTCGTGATGTATTCGCCGATGCACGATCCGGCGCCGTACCCCGAGGCGCCAACGGCGTAGCGCGTTCTGACGGGAGCCTCCCCACCACGGGCGCGCGACCCGAAGTCACTCGCCGCTAGTCGGGACCTCTAATGCCCATCGGCGAATGGAATCGTGCCGTCGACTTCGACCGCGTGATCGAAAACGTGGCGAAGGCATAGCGGCGCTAGCGGGCGACCGGACGGCCGAAGCGATCGTGCCGGCGATCGGGCTCGACGATCGCTATCCGGGCATCGCCCGCCGGGAAGCCACAGACGTCGAGGCATCGTGATGTCGCCAGAGAAATGGCACGACCGGCGGCGGGGCCGAGGGCGAAAGGAATCGTCCCGCACATGAAACGAAAGCCGACCAGGGGAGGAGCAGAGCTTGAGCGACGGTCCAGAGCGCGCGTCGCTTATCACGCGACGGCACGCCGCTGGTGCGAAAGAATAAGCCGATGCGCATACGTCTTGAGCCGGAGCAGGACGGGTTATTGATGCGTCTCGTTGAAGCGGTCCGAAGCGTGCCACGTGAGAGTCGTCGGTCGTTTCTCGTGATCTACCAGATGGCAGGCGCCAGGAAGCTCCAAGGGAATGGCCTCGACGACTTTCCTGTCCTCGGCGATGACATCACGACCCTTTCTGACGCCGGACTGATTCGGCCGACAAACTTCAACGACAACGGCGGAATCAGCACATTCATCCTGACGCCCGAGGCCTTCGACTACTACTCCGAACTGAGGTCGCAGAGCGACGACCAGGCTGCTCAGGTTGAAGGGGAGATCCTGCGCTATCTCAATGGGGCTGACTTCGAGTCGCGGTACCCACGCGCGTTCACCCGGTGGCGTGAAGCGGCGGTCCTTCTGTGGCAGGCCGACGAATCAGACGAGCTTTCAACAATCGGTCACAAGTGCCGCGAGGCCGTGCAGGACTTCGTGACGGAGCTGCTGAAGCGCGAGGGCATCACCCCTAACAATCCCGATCCTGCCAGGACCCGAGACCGCTTCTCCGACGTCCTCGCTTGCAGGCGCGATGACCTAGGCGAGCGGAAAGCGGATCTTCTCGACGCGCTTTTCGGTTACTGGAAAGCGGCATGTGATCTCATCCAACGCCAAGAGCACGCGGGGCAGCGACAAGCTACGGAATCATTGACCTGGGAGGACGGACGCGGTGTTGTGTTCCAGACTGCGGTTGTCATGTTCGAGATCGATCGCACTCTGGCCACGACGACCTAGATGACGTGCGTCCCGATCACGCTCTCCTTCCCGAGTAGCGAACGAACTCGGACGAAGACACGGTTGAGGTTGTTCGGCGTCACGGTCGATACTTCATGCGTCCTCGACCGCTTCAACCCAAGCGATCCGCGATTGGTTGAGCACGTCAAGGGCTTCTTCAGTCAGATCTCCGCGTCGTACCCAGTATGGGAATGGTCGATCCCAAGGCCGGAGGTAGATACCGTCCGACGCGAATTCGAAAGTCTCGACGACACGAAGGCGAGCGTCGGCCACGTGCTCTGCAACGTCGATGGCCAGACTTCCTGCGTACTCGCCAGCATCGATCGCAGCCGCCGTGGAGTCTCCGACATGGCCTCGCGTCCCCTCACCACGGGATTCCCACACGACTATTGCGTGGGGTAGGACGGCTCCGGCTGAATCAACGATCTCACCGACTGCGGCCGGCACCAACATCAGGCCGTGCTCGAACGCTGCCGCGTACGCACGCATCTCTTCCCAGGCGCTGGCGAGCGTTTGAAACTGCTCGCGTAAAAAACGCGTGGTTGCGACTTCTGCCTCCGCAAACGCGGCGATCACACGCTCGTCGACGATGCCCTCGTCGCGGAAGACGTCAAGCATCGTCGTGTCGTTACCTCGGCGGAACCGGTGTGCAGAGAGCACGGCGAATCGCTCATCAGTCCAGTTGCGGCTCGACTGGTAGAAGCGGTTTACCCGGGTGGGATCGTAGATTGTCATTTCGACCCAGGCACCGTTTGCAGATTCGACCCGCGGGTCGACCCACGGAGCCGCGGTGTTTGCGGCGAGTTCCAGGCAGCCCACGGTCTCCCATAGCACCGCGAGGGCGGCGGCTGCGCGCCGGTCGGGATCGGAATCTCGGCGTTCCAGATTCCGCGCCATCTGCACGGCATCAGCGAGCGCTGCGCGGTGCGCCGGCGACAACGTGTCGCGCACGGCGAGCAGGCAAGCGCGCGAAGGCAGCACCATATTCTCGAGGTCGGCCAGCTCGGCTGGAGCCCGAATCCGGTCAGCCACGGGAATGCTCCTCGAGCACTCGAGCGGTATCGCGTCCGACGAGTTTGAGGACATGCCGCGGCATCGCCCATTTCGACTCCGACTTCACTCGATGCACGTGTGCTGCGGTCACCTCGCGTGCCAGCGCCACTGCATTTAGTCCTGCTTGGTAGCCGCGGGCTAGGGTGCTGTCGGAGAGGTCGGCCATGACGTACGCCGTCTCGAGGCGCCGATTAGGTTGGTCGACCGAGCAATTGTCAAATGTTGTGGATGAGAAGGTGAAGCATCAGGCGGCGACCCTCTCGTCTGTCATCTCGTTGTCGTCGTTGTCGTCGTTCGTGACCTTGATTCCGTCCTTGAACTTCACGCCGGCGAGCACGTCCTCGACGAGCTCGTGGCCGTTGAACCGCCGCCAGCGTTCCTGGGCGGCGTCGAGCAGCTTGTAGGCCATCGCGAGCGCCGCCTTCTTGGAGCCGGCGCCCTTGGTGACCTTGGTGCGGAGCTTGACGGTCGCGAAGCTGCTCTCGATCGGGTTCGTCGTTCGTAGATGCCGCCAGTGCTCAGCCGGGAAGTCGTAGAACGCGGTGAGCGCGTCCCAGTCCTTGTCGAGCTTCGCGACCGCCTTCGGATACTTCGCGTCGAACTCGTCCCGGAACCGCTCCAGCGCCTTGCGAGCATCCGCTCGTGAGGGCGCCTCGGCCATCTCGTGCAGCAGGCTCTTCGCCCGCGGCTGCAGCCGCTTGGGGAGCGCGTCGAGGACGTTCGCTGTCTTGTGAACCCAGCAGCGTTGCTCTCGCGTGCCGGGGAACACGTTGCGCAGCGCGGCCCACGCGCCGAGCGCGCCGTCGCCGGTCACGAGCCTCGGCTCGTTGAGACCGCGGTCACGGAGATCGCGGAACACCGCCGCCCACGAGTCCTCGCTCTCGCGGTAGCCGTCCTCGACCGCGAGCAGCTCCTTGCACCCGTCCTCACGAACGCCGATCACAACCAGCAGGCACAGCTTGGGATCCTCGCCAAGGCGGACGCTGACGTTGACGCCGTCGACGAACAGATACGCGTAGCGGTGAAACCGCAGCTCCCGCGTGCCGAACGCGGCATGCTCGGCCTGCCAGGCCTCGGTCAGCCGCTGGATCGAGCTCGACGACAGCCCCGACGCGTCCTCGCCCAGCAGATCTCTGAGCGCCGGCCCGAAGTCGCCGGTCGAGAGGCCGTGCAGGTACAGGATCGGGAGCACCTCGGTCACCTTCGGCGACCGCCGCGCGTACGCCGGCAGGATCCGCGAGCTGAACCGCTCGCGCTCCCCAGTCTCCTCATCGACGCGCTTGTCGTTCACCCGCGGCGCGCGGACCGGGACCGTGCCCGACCCGACCGTCAGCTTGCGCTCCCGCGCCCGGCCGTTGCGCACGACCAGCCGCTTGCCGTCCTCATCGACCTCGTCGGTGAACGACGAAACGTACTCGTCAACCTCAGCCTCAAGCGCCGCCGCGATCATCCGACGCGCGCCCTCACGAGCGAGACCATCGAGCGTGACCCGACCCTCGTTGTCC
>DASYAP010000079.1:0-26361 GCA_036501265.1 Solirubrobacteraceae bacterium
CGGGGAGTGGCCAAGTTGCGCGGCCGTGTCCACCACGCTTCTGCCCTCGTGCAGCAACAGGCTCGCATAGCTGTGCCGCAGGTCATAGGGACGGGCATGATCGACGCCGGCAGCCCGGAGCGCGCGAGCGAACGCACGCCGGCGCCACGACGTCGGGATGGGCTAGACGACGCTCCGCGACAGCTCGCCGAGGAGGCGATCATGGTCGCTCGGGCAACCTCCGTTGCCCATGAGCTGCCCATAGCGCAAAAGTGAGCGCCGCCTGAGACCGCCTAAAGCTCAAGAAAACCTATATTTGCAGAAGATCCGTGTAGAGCCCTCTGTCGGACTCGAACCGACGACCCCTTCCTTACCATGGAAGTGCTCTACCAGCTGAGCTAAGAGGGCGGGCGAGTGGGGCGCATCAGCGCCTGAGAAGTCCGCCGGCTGGGATCTTAGACCCCCCGGGCTGAGCACCTCAGTGCGCTCGCGTGACCCGCGCCACTTGCAGTTCCCGGGGCGCGCCCTCCGCCCGAAGGCGCTTTGACGGCCCGACCTCGAAGAGTTTGGGATCGAGCTGACGCGCTGCGCTGTCGGAGACAACTACCTCGCCGGCGTTCCCGGCGTCGCCGACGCGCGCGGCGGAGTTGACGTCGACACCGAGATAGTCGCCGCCTAGCAGGCGTGGTCGGCCCACGTGGACTCCGGCCCGCAACCGCGGACGGTAACCGTCGACCTGTACCTCCGCGAGAGCTTCTTGAGCTGTGAGGGCCGCTTCCACTGCCGAGTCGGCGTCGACGAAAGTGGCCATAAGACCGTCTCCCAGCCGCTTCACAATCCGGCCCTGGTTCGAGTGGACCGCGGCCTCGACCACCCTGCCCACCTCGCGTAGAAGTGCCAGTGCGGTCGAGTCGCCGGCGTCGAGCGCCCATGAGGAGAAACCGACCAGATCGGTGAACATCAGCGCCAGCGGCTGCTCGCCGCGCCCGCGCCCACTTGCCTCGGACAGCGACTGCCAAACCTGAAGGCCTGCCATACCAAGCTCCTGCGCGAGGCTTTCTCGTTCGGGCGAAAGCGTCGACACACCCCGCGCCAGCACGTCGACTGGCCTCACGCCGGCCGTGGATAGCGGGTCACCGAAGCGCTCATCTCCCGGCAGCCGGCGCCGCAGCTTCCGCACTGCCTCGAGGAGCGCGGGCTGCGTGTCGACGCGAAGGAGCGCACTGCGGGTCCGTGCGAAACGGGCACCGTCGTCGCGAGCGGCATCGTGGTCGGCGCCCTC
Source organism: Solirubrobacteraceae bacterium (assembly GCA_036501265.1). Classification (GTDB taxonomy): domain Bacteria; phylum Actinomycetota; class Thermoleophilia; order Solirubrobacterales; family Solirubrobacteraceae; genus Palsa-465. Next base: position 1,262 of record DASYAP010000079.1, read on the forward strand.
CAGGCCGGCTCCCGGAGGCTGATGGTCATCAAGTGGCATGCCGGCCCGAGGATAGTTGTTGCCCGTCGAACACCCGGCCCCGGGTCACCGCGAGCGACAAGTGGCGGGGATTGCATAACCCGAACGGTACGCGCGGTGTCGGCTGGAGTTCTCACCCGCGCTGCTCCCGGATTGCTCCCGATCGACGCGCCTCCTCCAACGGCGCAGGACCTTGCGCCTGGTCCCACGCGGCAAGGATTCGCGAGCGTGCGCCAGCCTCGGACGGGTGGCCGTAGAGCTGCATGACGAGCTGGCCGCCGTCAGTGTGGCCGAGCTGGATCGCTACGTCCCAGGGGGTGACGCCACGCTCGAGCAGCAGCGTCGCCGCGCAATGACGCAGCTCATAAAAGTCGAAGCCAGGACGCTCGGCGAGCAGGCGCAGCCGCGTCCAGTAGCGGTGATGCGAGACCTGGTTCCACATGCGTCCGGCCGGCGTCTCGAACAGAAGACCTGACGGATGGTGACGCACGTCCAGCAGCGCGTCCTGAGCAGCCGGCGGGACGATCGCGGTCCGTGCCCGGCCGGTCTTGGTCGGCCCGATCTCCCGCGTCTTTGACGACAGCGCCCGTTCGATGGTGGCATGCTGGCCGTAGACGTCGGAGCGGCGAAGCGCGAAGAGCTCGCCCGGGCGCAGGCCAACGTAGCCGGCGAACAGGACGAGCGCTCGGTATTCGCGCCCGTACTCGCCAAGCTCCATCCGCTCGTCTAGCGCGAGGTCTGCGAGAGCCTGTAATTCCCGTTCGGTGAGCGCGACCAAATGCTTGCGCCCCGCCGACTGGTGTAGGCGTAGATTCGCGAAGGGGTTGCTATCAAGCAGCCCATCGCCGACCGCATCACTGAGCATCGCGCGGACAGATGCCACGCAGTAAGGATGACCCTGAGCCCACCGCCGGGCAGTCGGCTTATCGAGCTCCGCAAGTCTCACTCCTTTGAAGTCCTCGGCAAAACGCTTGACGCGCTCCGCGTTGTGCAAGTTCGTAGACCGGCGCGGTCGCGGGTAATCGCGCGTCCACCGCTCAGCGAAGTGATCGCAGGTCTCCCGGCCCGTCGCCGTCGCCTTCAGCCGCCACTCGGCCTCGAGCGCGAGCGCCTCCTTACGCGTGTCCCGCGTCCCCAAATACCGCTTCTGCTTCGTCGCCCGGTCATAGCCTTCCGCGACCCACCGCTTGCCGCGCCTACGCGCCATACCTTGCCTCCATCCACTCCTCGACTTCGACAGGATCGAAGCGCAGCCTACGACCCCACCGATGCGCGGGCATCCCTTCCGCAAGCCGATACCGGAACCACCGCTCGGAAAATCCGTATTGCTCGCAGAGTTCGTGCAGCGTGATTAGGCGCGGCGCGTGCCGGCGCTCGGTCGGGAAGCGGAGCACGGCGGCGCTCACCGCCCGGAAAGCCTCCGACTCGGGGGTTGATCCTCGCCCTCCCTCTCGCCATAGGGGCAGCCGTCACCAACCCATGCACGCTTGACGGTCGCGACCTCGCGACCGGCATCGCCGGGTGTGGCCCTGTACTCGATGCGCATGCTCACGAAGCCGCTCACTCCAGCCCCACACGCGAACTCGGTGTAGGCATCGCCAGCTAGACGCAGTCGTGGGCCCATGCGCCATGTCCCCATACCTACGAGCGACCTCGTGACCCTGGGCATCAGCGCGACGCCGTCGACGGTGAGCAGCTGATGCCACGGAATGGGGTTCCACGTTCCCGGCGCGGGTAGCGCAGCTGAGCCCCTCATGTCAAGCGGCGCCGTAGCTCTGCTCTTGTTCGGGAACGGTTGCTGCAGTTCAATCGTTCCCCGTCCGCCTAACACGCCGTCTCCGCCCCGGTGTGTCGTAGTGAGGTGCCGGCCGCGCCCGAATGAGGCTTGCATCAGATTCATAGCACCTGCCATAGCCGAGCAGATGAAACCGCCAAACCTGGGACGGCATAACCGCCGACGAGGGACGCTTCGGGGACGCTCCGATCGGCGATGCGTCCCTGCGCCGGCGTCATATCCAGCGGCTCGTGTCGCTTGAGGGAGCGAGACGAGGCCGTAGCGGACGCCTTGGTTCTAATTTTCTTTACTTAATCAAGGCGGCCGTCGGCGCGCTGCGCGCGCCGCGGCCGCGGCGAGCGTCTACCTGGATCCGCCGAGCGGGCGCTGTTGTGCATACGCAGGGGCCGTGCGCGGAGGCTGGCTGCCCATGCGGCGGCGATGATCAGGGCGCCGAGCGCGAGCGCGATCCAGGGAAGCGTGCCGCTCGAGCCGGCGCTCGAAGCCGTGTCTGTCGTCGCGGGGAGGGACAGAGAGTGACCTGATTTTGCGGCGAGGCGCTGTATCGCATGTTCGGTGGCGACCGCGAGCTGTGCGCCGGCGGCGGAGGGGCTCAGGCCTGCAACTGCGGCGCGCACATCCGATAGAGGACGATTGAACCCGTTGAAGCCGAAGCCGTCCGGCATGACCACAAGTAGGGGTCCGTGGTATGTGAGCGCGAGCTCCTGGCCCAGGAATCGCGCGTAGGTCTGCGGTTGGCGCCACAGCTCCGTCACCGATCCCAGGTCGGTGGCCGATGCGATCAGCGCGAGGCGGATCGGATAGCCGCTTCGCTTGGCGCTCTGCAGCAGTCCTGCGAGTTGGGCCTGCTGTGCGGATGGGATGCCGGCATCCTGCGGCAGGAAGAGTTGTTGTGTGGCGAGTACGTCGGAGGCGGGGTCGCCATCGGCTAAGGCCGGCGCGGCTTCATAGGCCAAGGCGAGTGCCAATATGGCAGCAAATGCGGTCGCCCGAGCAAGCACGCGGGCTCAAGTCTAAGGCGCGGTCGCGGTTGGCGATCGCGGCACTGGCGCTGGGCGGGGCGCTAGGCGGGACGGCGCTGGCTCCCGCGGGCGCGTCTGCGCACGGACCGATCGCTCCGGTGGCCTCCAGTTATCTCGCGAAGGTGACCAGTGCGCCTGCGGGGTTCGATGCGAAGGCCGTCGATGGGGACCAGCGGATGTGGCTGCGCGTTCGGCGACGCGAGACGGTGCTGGTGCTCGACTATCGGGGCGCGCCTTATCTGCGCTTCTCGGCGGCTGGTGTCTGGGTCAACCACAAGTCGGCGATGTGGTTCCTCAACCAGACCCCGGTCCCGGAGACCCCGCCGGCGAACCTGGGGCCGCGAACGCCGCCGCGTTGGCAGCTCGTCTCAAGTGGGCACGACTACAGCTGGCACGACGGTCGTCTGCACGCCCTGGCGTCGGTTGCATTGTCTCCGGGGGCGCGCTATGTCGGCGCCTGGAGGGTGCCCATGGTCGTCGACGGCCGGCTGAGCGCGGTATCTGGGAGCCTGTGGCACGCGGCCGGCCCCTCGATCGTGTGGTTCTGGCCGATCGCGGTGTTGCTGCTGTGCGTCATTGCGGCCTGGCGTGTTAGGCGCCCGGCGCTCGATCGCTGGGTTGCCCGCGTGCTCGCGCTGGCGGCGCTCGCTGCCATAGCGACCGCCGCGTTTGGTCGAGACCTGTATGGCCGACCCGCGGTATCTGTCTATCAGATGATTGAGCTGGGGCTCATTCTGGCGTTCGTGGTCTGGATGCTGTGGAGGATCCTCTCGCAACGAGCCGGCTCCTTCACATATCTCGCGATTGCCCTCGTCGCGCTCTGGCAGGGCGCCCTGCTGGTCCCCACCCTCTTGGACGGATTCGTCTTGATGGACGTGCCGCCGTTCCTAGCACGAGCGGCGGCGGTAGTCGATCTCGCGGGCGGTATTGGCCTGTTGCTGATGATGTTTCGGCTCTACGAAGATGAGTCCAAATCCAGCGGGCAGAGTGTGGATGAACAGGAAAGGGGGGATGACAGCGCGCTGGAGCTCGCTTGACGCGCGGAGGCGCGTTGTGACGGGCGTTTGTGCGCTTGTCGCGAGCATCGGTCTGCTGTCCGCTTGCGGGATGACCGACCGCTCGCCGCGGACTTCGACTATCCCGCACAATCTGCTGCGGCAGGCTCGCCCGATCGGCAGCGGGCGCCGCTTTCATCCCCCCGCAACAGGTCCCGTGCTCGGGCCCTGCCGCCGGCGGCTCGGGCCGCGGTTCGGAGCGCACGTCGAGGTGTTCGCGGCGAACCGCGTTGTGCTCTTGCCCGCGGGAATCGGAACGATGCCGCCGCGTTCCTGGTCTGGCGGACGTCTCTCCTCGGCTCGTTGCTACGGAGGTCTGGTGACGCTAGATCCAACCGGGGTCGTCTACGCCCGTCCCGGGAGCAAGCCGTCGTTGGCGGCCCTCTTCCGCTCGTGGGGGGTATCGCTGTCCTCCACGCGTGTGGCGTCCTTCTCCGCGCCCACCGACCACCCAGTCGTCGTGTTCGTCGACGGGCGGCGCTGGCGTGGGCAACCGGGCTCGGTGCCGCTTTTCAGTCACGCGGAGATCGTGGTCGAGATTGGACCGATGGTCCCGCCGCACGCCTCATACGCGTTTCCGCCGGAAGCGTGAGCAAAGGGGTGGGATCGGAGCGGTTCAAAATGTGGGGCATGGCTGATCGAGCGGCTGTCGCTTTTAGGCGGGCTGCCCTAGCGTCGCTGCTGGCGGTCGCTGTGGTGGCTGTCGCGACCGCTTCGATCGCGCGCGCTGACGGAGACCCGGCCAGCGACTATCTGCTGGCAAACCAGGTCTTCGTGACATCGGCGTCGGGTTCCCTCTCGCCTGCGCAGCACCGGCTGGTCGATACGGTGGCGGCGGCGAACCGGGCGGGCTTCACGATCCGTGTGGCCATCATCGCCAACGCGGCTGACCTCGGCGCCGTGACCGAGCTGTGGCGCCAACCCCGCCCCTATGCGCGCTTTTTGGGCCAGGAGCTGAGGCTTGGATACAAGCAGCGGCTGCTTGTCGTGATGCCCAACGGATTTGGCTTCAATTGGCCCGGGCGCTCCAGCGCGGCCGAGTACAAGGCGCTCGGCAAGATGCCCATCAAGCCCGGCCCGGACGGGCTCTCGGACTCGGCTCAGGCCGCGGTGCGCCGCCTTGCACGCGTCCCTCTCCCTGCCACGACCAGCACGGCGGCCGCACAGTCCACCGGCCCCGGTCCCGTCGCGATCATCCTCGTGGCGCTCGGCGGGCTGGCCGTCTTGACCGCGCTCGCCATCTTTCGCCTGCGGCGCCGCCCCGCCCGGCCCACACTGGGCCGGGGCCGGCGGCGAATCTCGATCCCCCGCCCTTTGCCGCTCAAGGCGCACTTGGCGATCGTGGTCGTAGTCGTCCTCTGTGCGACCGGAGCGGCCACGGCGGTCGTGGTGACGCACGGACAGAGCGGTCGCTCTCGCAACACCTCGGCGATCGGTCCCAACGGCGCCCCGTCCGCCTCCCAGGCTCGCGCCGTCGTGACGCCTCCGCCCTTCAGCTGGCCCGCGGGGCGGCGACCCGCGCCCGAGTTCCAGCTCCGCGATCAGTCCGGTGGCCCGGTGTCGCTTGCTTCCTATCGAGGGCATCCGGTGATCGTCACGTTCATCGACCCTGTGTGTCGCAACGTCTGCCCCCTGGAGGCGAAGGTGCTCAATCAGGCCGTCCAGCAGATGCCATCGACGCAGCGGCCCGAGATCCTGGCCGTGAGCGTGAATAAGTACGCAGACGCTCGGGCCAACCTGCTCAAGGACGCCCGCAAATGGAACCTGGTCCCCGAGTGGCGCTGGGCCGTGGGATCCCCTGGCCAGCTCGCCGCCGTGTGGAAGCGCTACAAGATCTCGGTCTCGGCGAGCCGGGTGAAGGTTGCGGGTAAGACCGTCACTTCAATCACGCACACCGCGGCGGCCTACATCGTGGACAACTCAGGCCATGAGCGCGCCCTCTTCCTTTGGCCTTTCTATCCGCAGGACGTCGACCACGTGCTGCGTCAGCTCTCCCGCCAGGCATGATTCCCGCGGTCTTTTGGCGCGCGTCTGATACGGCGGTATCGTCCAGGTAATGGCGGCCCGCTTGAAGCGCGGCATTGCGATAAGGCGGATCGCGCCGATCGCCTTGATGCCCGCCGCCGCGTTCGCCGTGCACCAACTGCGGTACTGGCTGGCCTTTGGCAACCAGGCCGGCATGGAGCTTCAACGCCAGGGCCATTCCTACCTGCACTCGGTCGTGCCCTGGCTTGTCCTCCTGATCGCGCTCGCCACCGGCGCGTTCCTGCGGGCCCTGGGCAACGCGTTTGGTGGCCGCCGCTCGCTTCCTCGCTACACGACGTCATTCGCCGCCATGTGGCTTCTCTGTGCGGCCTCCCTGGTCGCAATCTACGCGACCCAAGAGTTCCTCGAGGGCCTGTTCGCGACAGGACATCCGGGTGGCCTGGTCGGCATCTTTGGCTTTGGAGGCTGGTGGTCGATCCCGGCGGCCGCGGCCGTCGGCCTAGTGCTGGCGGCTGCTTTCCACGGCGCGCGCTGGGTGCTGCGAGAAGTATTTGAACGCTACGGCCGGCTGCGCGCGGCGGTCCGTCGGCCGCCGCCTGTCGCGCCCGCTCCGCGCGCCCTTGTGCTCCCGCGCCTCGCCCCCCTCGCGGGCGGCTGGTCAGGTCGTGGACCGCCTCGCTGAAGCTCGCGCCCGAATGACCTGAGCTGCTGAGCGCTGCCGCGCGGCGCCGCTCGCTGCTCTTGCCAAGCGCGTCCGGCTGCGGCCTCGCCGTGCCGCACACCGGCGCGCCCGGAGAAGGCGGATCTCGCCTTACGCATAACCGATCTTCAAGCGAGGAGGCAAGCACCAATGAACGCCAAACCCGCGATCGGGCGAGTCGCGCTCGCCGCGGTCGTGGCCACCACCGCAGCTCTCCTGCTGCCCGCCGCCGCGTGGGCGCACGCCCGGGTTAGCCCAGCGGTCTCGGTCCCCAACAAGCTCCAGCTCTACAGCCTGGCCGTCCCCACCGAAAAGAGCGGCCTCACTACGACCAAGCTGGTGATGACTGTTCCGGCTGGGTTCGGCATCGATTCGTTCGTTCCGCCGCCGCCGGGGTGGCATCAGCATGTCCAGCAGACCGGCTCCGGGGATAGCGCGGTGGTCACGCGCGTGACCTGGACGGGCGGACGCACGCCGACCGGCGAGGACTCGCTGTTTCAGTTCCTCGCACAACCATCGGCGGCCAAGACCTACACCTTCCACGTCCAGCAGACCTATTCGGACGGCTCGATCGTCAACTGGGCGGGACCCGAGTCCTCCGCGGCGCCGGCGCCGACCATCGAGGTGTCAAGCTCGCTTGGAGGAGGCGGAATCTCGCTTATCTCGATCATCGCGCTGATCCTCGGTGCGCTGGGCCTCCTCGCCGGCGGGCTGGCGCTGGTGGGCGGCTCGCGGAGGCGCGCGCTGGCGTGAACGCCAAGCGGCTGATCGGCTGCGCGCTCGGCGCGATGGCGCTCGGGCTCATCGTTCCGAGCATCGCTTCGGCGCACGCGTACCTGGTCAAGACTGTGCCCACGGCGAGCCAGGTCCTGAATTCCCCGCCCTCCACCGTTCAGCTCACCTACGACGAGCCGGTCGAGCCGCGGTTCGCGCTCATCTCGGTGACCAACGCCGCCGGCCAGCAAGAGACGACTGGCCCGGTTCACCGCTCGCCAGCCAACCCCGACACGCTGGTGGTGTCGCTGCGGCCTCACCTGCCCGAGGGCTGGTACCTCCTCTACTGGCGGGCGATCTCCGTCGATGGTCACCCCGTGCAGGGAGCGTTCACCTACGCGGTGGGTCCCAGCCCCGGGCCGCCGCCCAAATTCCACGTTCCCAACATCTCCGCCACGTCGACCTCCGTACACCTGTTGGTCACGCGCTGGCTGATGTTCGTGGGAGTGATGTTCTCCATCGGCCTGTTCGTCTTGCGCTTTTTTATCCTGCGTCCGGTCGTCAGGCGCGTGGATGGGGTGAGCCTGCGCGGCGTGTCCGTCGCCCTGGTGGTGGCCTCGCTGTTGGGCCTGATCGCGACCCCCGTATATCTGGACTTCGCGACCGCCAACGACTCCCTGCGCTCGGTGTTCGACGTGAGCGCCTTGGTGCCGCTGTTCGGGGTGACCGCGTTCGGGCGGGCGATCCTCAAGCTCGAGCTCTGCTTCGCGCTGTTCTGTCTGGCGGCGTGGGTATCGCTGTGGCTCGACCGGCCCCAGCGCGAACACCGCTCGGTCGCCGAGCTCGCGGCCAGCGGCGGAGCGTTGCTCGCCGCCGGCGCGGTACTGATCCTGCCGGGCACCGCGGGTCACGCTGCGCAGACCTCGCCGCGAGGGCTGACGTTGCTGTTCGACTGGCTGCATATCGCCGCCGGTTCGATCTGGCTCGGAGGGCTCGTTGGCCTGCTGGTGTTTTGGTTCACGCTTCACCCCCGCGTCCGCGTCAGGGCGCTGTCGGCCGCCGTGCCGCGGTTCTCCGCCGTCGCGCTCGGCTCGGTGTTGGTGCTGGTCGGCAGCGGAATCGGCGAGGCGTTTGACCACCTGCCGTCGCTCGATGCTCTCTGGCGTACGGGCTACGGGGTCGCGATCCTCGTCAAGACCGGGCTGCTCGCAATCGCGCTGCTGATCGCGTCTGGGAACCTGCTGCGCTCCCGACCGCGGCTGATTGCGGCAGGAAGACGGCCCGGGGTCGGCGAGCCCGCCGCGCGCCTGCTGCGGCGGCTGATGAGCGGGGAGATCCTGCTCGTGACGGGCGTGGTGTTCGCCGCCGCGGTCCTCTCGAGCCTGGCTCCACCACCGCCCGCCTTCGCGCTTCAGGGCTCCGCAGTCGCCAGGGTCGGACCCGGCCAGGTCGTGCGCACGATTTCTCGGGCGGGCTACCGGCTGCAGCTGCTCGTCTCCCCAAACAGGGCCGTCGCGCCCGACCGCTTCGCGCTGCGCATCACCAAGAACGGAGAACCCGTGCGCGGAGCCAACGTGACCCTCACCTTCGACATGACCACCATGCAGATGCCCCAGCAGGAATACCAGATGACCGAAAGGGCGCCCGGCGTCTACTCGCGCGCCGCGCCCGCGCTCGTGATGGTGGGCGAATGGGGGCTGACCTTCCAGATCGCCCCCAAGTCCGGCCCGCCCTTCAGCGCGCTGATCCTCGACCAGGCAAACGGATGACCCAGTAACCCAGGAGGACCCCTAGTTGAACAACCAGCCAAGAACTGAACCACCGGCGCTCGCGAACCGCGCGAATAGGCGCCACTGCAAGCGCGCGACCGCAATCCTGGCCGCCTCGCTGATCGGCGCGGTCGCCCTGAGCGCCTGTGGCGGCTCAAGCCACGCCACGGTAAGCGCTCCGCACGTCGCGCCCGCGAGCACCTACAGGCTTTCGAACTTCACGCCCGCACAGCCGGTCATCCCGGGCCATCCCACGACCATCTCCTTCACCATCCAGCAGCCCTCCGGCAAGCCGCTCACCGACTACCGAAAGTGCTGCGAGCCGCACGAGGGGGTCGACCTGATCATCGTGCGCTCCGACGACAGCCACATCCAGTACGACGACTCCGACATCTCGGCCGGCGGACACGTGAGTCAGCCAGTGGTGTTCCCCACCCCAGGCCGCTACCGGATCGTGGTCGACGCTTACCCCGCGCATAGCGCCCCGGGCGCGCCGATCAACTTCCAGCTTTTTACTTGGGTCACGGTCAAGGGCCACCCGCAGGCCCAAAAGCTCCCGCCCTCCAGACCGGTCGACGTCGTCGACGGCTACCGCTTCCAGATCCATGGCCATCACCGCCTGAAAGCGATCGAGGCGACTTTCCTGAACATCAAGGTGACCGACGCGAGCGGGCGCAACGCCGCCTTCGGCATCTGGCGGGGGGCGCTCGCGCACGCAATCTTCATCCGCTACCCATCGCTCGACTACTTCCATACCCACGTCTGCAGCCCCGGGGCGCGCTACTGCACCTCGGTGCTGGGGGCGGCTAGGGTAACCGGCACGTCGAGCAAACCCGGACAGTTGAAGGTCGGCGTGCTGCTCCCTGCGCCCGGTACCTGGCGCCTGTTCCTGTTGACCTATATCCACGGTCGTCACATCGTGGCGCCGTTTACATTGGACGCGAGCTCGTGAGTCACCGAAGCGCGCAACCAACATCCGATCGGACCGGCGCGCCGGGTGGTGCAGTTGCGCTGCGGCTGCTTGCGGCGCTGGTGGTGCTCGCGGCGGGAATCGCCGCCGTCGTCATCGCGGTCTTGCTCGTCCAAAGCGTGCTGTCCACGTGAGGATGCGACGAGCCGTCCTAGTCGCCCTGGTTGGGATCGCCGCTCTAGGGCTCCTCCCTGCAGGGGCCCGCGCGGACGGCGATCCCGGGAGCGACGTGCTGGTCTACCAGCCGCTGTTTCTGGCCTCGGACGCGGGGGTCTCGGTGCAGCAGCAGGCCCGGCTGGGCGCGCTGCTGCACGAGGCTGCACGCCGCGGCTTTCCGATCCGAGTGGCGATCATCTCAAGCCGCTTCGACCTCGGCTCGGTAACCAGCCTGTGGCGAAAGCCGCGCGCTTACGCCCGCTTCTTGGGCCTCGAGCTTTCCGCCGCTTACAAGGGCCGGCTGCTCGTGGTGATGCCAAATGGGTTCGGCTTCAACTGGCCCGGGCACCCGGCCGCGACCGCGTACCGCGCGCTTCGGCCGATCGCGATCTCTCCGGGCGGTCGCGGGCTGGCGACAGCGGCGCAGAGGGGAATCACCTCACTGGCGGCCGCCCAGGGCATCAGGCTCAAATCGACAGCGGCCCCATCGCCTCGGGCGACGGCGCCCGTCGCCAAGCCGCCGCAGCGCGTCGCGACGAGTCACAACACGGGCGAGGTGAAGATCGTCATCATCCTGCTGGCCGCGCTTTGTGCGCTCGCGTTGGCGGTCTGGCTGGCACCTCGCTGGCGCGCCCTGCGCTTGCCCGCGGGGCTCGGTGCCGCCCGGCGCGTGCTGCGACCCCGCTACGCCCTGGTGGCCGTGCTCCCCTTCGCCGGCGGCGCAACCATTCTCGCGCTCACGGTGGCGCGGCCGTCAACCCCCACGCAGAGCGACACGCTCGCGCGCAACCCGAGCCTCGATCCAGGCACCTCCCTGTCTCGGCCGGCGCCCGATTTCACGCTGACCGACCAGTTCGGCCACCCGGTGTCGCTGCGCTCGTACCGCGGCAAGGTCGTCCTGCTGGCCTTCAACGACTCCGAGTGCACGACGATCTGCCCGCTGACGACGACTGCGATGCTCGATGCCAAGGCGGCGCTGGGCGCCGCCGGCGACCGCGTACAGCTTCTCGGGATCGACGCCAATCCCAAGGCGACCTCGCTCGAGGACGTGCTCTCCTACTCCCGAGTGCACGGGATGCCGCACTCGTGGCGCTTTCTCACGGGCTCGCTGTCGCAGCTCAGGCGCGTGTGGCGCGCTTACGGGGTCCAGGCGGCCATACAGGGGGGCGAGATCGCCCACACCCCCGCCCTGTTTGTGATCGACAGCCGGGGCCGTGAGGCCAAGCTGTACATGACCCAGCAGTCCTACGCCGCCATCGGCCAGCTCGGACAGCTGCTGGGCCAGGAAGCCTCGCGCCTGTTGCCCGGCCACCCACCGGTGCGCTCGCAGCTCTCCTACGGGCAGATCCGGGGGATAACGCCAGCCGCCAGCGTCGACCTGCCCCGAGCCGGCGGGGGGAAGCTGCGATTGGGGCCCGGCCGCCCGCGCCTCTACCTGTTCTTCGCCACCTGGGACCAGGAGGTCACCAGCCTCGCCGCCCACCTGGAAGCGCTCGACCACTATCGGTCTGGCCGCGGCTCAAACCTGCCTACGTTAACCGCCGTAGACGAGACGAGCGTCGAACCGTCCCGCGCCGCCCTCGTGCACTTCCTCAAGGGCCTGCCCCGCGCACTGTCGTATCCGCTGGCCATCGACCGCAGCGGCCGCGTGGCCGACGGCTATCAGGTCCAGGGCGAGCCGTGGTTCGTGCTGACCTCCGCGAGCGGACGCATCCTCTGGTACTGGCAGGTCTCCACCTCTGGCTGGCTCGCACGCGACGCGCTTGAGCGCCACGTGCGCGACGCGCTCGCGCGAGCCCCCCGCACACCCGGTCGCGCCGCGGCGACTCAACGCGAACTCGCCGGTTCGCCGACACCGCTGGCCGCACTACACCGACAGGCAAGCCGGCTACTCGGAGCAGAGCCCGCCCTCGCGGCGAGGATCCGCGCCCTGCGCGGCTATCCGATCGTGCTCAACGCGTGGGCGTCGTGGTGCGTCCCGTGTCGCGCCGAGTCCGCCCTCTTCGCCGGCGCTTCGGCACGCTACGGCCGGCGGGTCGCGTTCCTCGGCGCCGACACCAACGACTCCGCCGGCGACGCCACCGCATTCCTCGCCCAGCATCCAGCCAGCTACCCCAGCTACCAGACCACCATCACCAGCCTCTCCTCGATTGCGCCCCAAGGACTCGTGGGCCTGCCGACCACGATCTTCCTCAACACGTCGGGCAAAGTCATTTACATCCACAGCGGCCAGTACGCCTCGCAGGGGAGCCTCGACGGCGACCTGCAGACCTACGCGGGGGGCTGAGATCTTTACCGCCCCCAGCGGCAGTCGGCGTTTAGCCGCCCGCCCGCCAGCGCTCGATCAGCACGGCGCGGGCGCCGCCGACGCGCGGACTCTCGAGTTCCTGTTATCGCGCAATACTCGGCCTTTGGCTGGAATGGGAGAGCCCACGCCGAGCCGTCCGCACATGCCGGGGTACGGGATACTGCCTGCGGACGAGGGCACCGGCCTGCTCTCGTGGAGTTGGGCGGAGGAGCGGTTGCAGGCGTCGCATAACTTCTGGGTGATCACGCTTTGGCCAGACGGGCGCCCACACGCGATGCCGGTGTGGGGGGTATGGGATGACAGCGATCTCTTCTGGTTCACGAGCGCCGTGAGGTCGCGAAAGACGCTGAACGTCGCCAATGATCCGCGATGTAACGTCGCCACCGAGGACGAGCAGCACCCGGTAGTGCTGAGCGGAGAGGCCCAGATTTCGCACTGCGCACGCGGAGATCGCGCATGTGCTCGACCTCGTCAACGCCAAGTATGGGACCAGCTATGGGATGCAGATGATGGACCCGGCCAAGAACGCGACGATGCGGGTGCGACCAACGTCGGCATTTGGCCTAGACGCCGACGACTTCATTGGCTCGCCAACGCGCTGGACGTTCGAGTAGGTCTCCGCGGGCGAGAGTGGTGTCAGTGGAGACACCGAGAATCGAACTCGGGTCCGGCTGCCCCCGATTCGGACTCACGCCTGCTCCCGATTTGCTCTCTATGGGCGCAAAAGCGCTGGAGGTCGCGTTGCCGCTCTGTGCAGCCGCGTGCCGGTAAAACACCTGCGTATGCGACGTTTTGCAGGATCCTTGCGTGGCCGTTTATGAAGTGGCGGGGGCAGGATTCGAACCTGCGAAGGCTGAGCCGCCAGATTTACAGTCTGGTCCCTTTGACCGCTCGGGAACCCCGCCAACGGTTGCCCGAGTCTAGACGGACAGCGTTGGCCCAGCTTTGTCCCGAAACGTTCGCTACGCTGATCAACTGACCAAGAGGCACGCGCGAAAGCGAGGGTAACGGGGAATGCGTAGGCACTTCATCGCGCTGGGGGCGGCTACAGCACTGATGGCTTTGGGCGGTGCGGCTGCTCAAGCGAATACCGGCAGCGTCGGCGGCGGGTTGCCGCCTCCGGGTACTGGGGTGATGCGCAAGCCGCTCACGGGCACCCCGCATTTCGCACTGACCTCCAACCCGACCGAACAGGTGCGTCAGCTGGTTCAGTGCGGCGGCACGATGTACGCGGTTGGAACGTTTTCCCACATCTTCCAAGGCAGCCACGACTACGCGCGCCACAACGCCTTCAGCTTCCGCGCGACCCCTCCATTCACGATGACTTCGTGGGCGCCGAACGTCAATGGTGAGGTGAACTCGATCGCATTTAACGCCGGCGACTGCTCGCGAGCCTACATCGGCGGGAGTTTCAGCTCGGTCAACGGCACGGCTGCTAAGAACATCGCCGAGATCACCGCGGGCGGCGGCGGAGTTGTAAAGGAGTTCGCGCACAACGCCTCGGCCGCGGTGCAGACGATTAGGGGGGTGAGCCACCACATGCTGGTCGGCGGCAGCTACAAGTCGATCAATGGGAGCTCGGCTAACCCGTACATGACCAGTCTGAACCCGACGACCGGAAAGGACGACGGGTTCGTCCATCTGAAGATCAGCGGTCACTATCAATTCAAGGGTGTGTCCTTCAACGCAACCAAGGTCTACAACCAGGCGCTCAGCAACAGCGGCAATCTGGATCTGGTGATGGGCGTCTTCACGTCGGCCGGGGGCGTGGGCCGCCAGCAGATCTTCATGCTGGACGTGGGAGGGTCCAAAGCGAAAGTGACCGGCTGGACCTCACGCGATTTCAACAATCACTGCGTGACGGACGAGCCCTTTTACGTCCGGGCGGCATCCTGGTCACCTGATGACTCCACGGTCTACATCGCCACTACTGGCCGTAATTACTACAACCGGCCCCCCAATACCTTTCCACTGAAGGGGCTCTGCGATGTGGCGGCGGCGCTTCCGGCCAGGCAATCCTCAATCTTGCCGACATGGAAGAACTACACCGGCTGCGACTCGCTGTACAGCACCGCGGCCGATGCCAACACGGCCTATTTCGGCGGCCACGAACGCTGGTCCATGAACCCCGACGGCTGCAACTATCAGGGTCACGGCGCTTACAACGCCCCAGGAATGGAGGGGCTCTCGCCCACCAACGGCGACTTGTACCTGAGCAAGGGGAACCCACCCTCCGGGTACTACGAGAGATCCCGGGGGAACGGTGCCGACGACATGCTGCTCACCCACGCGGGTCTTTGGATCGCCAGCGACAACGAGGGGCACAGCCAGACGTGTGGCTTCGTATCAGGGCTATCTGGCATCTGCTTTTTGCCCTATGGCTGATCAATCGCTAGCTGCGACAGCTAGCGACGGCATCGCGACTGCTCTAGCTAGCAATGGCACCACACCGAGCGCGGATATCCCCGCCCTGGCCGCAGGACGAACCGTACCGAGGGTTGTCTACCTGGCGGGTCTTGGACGCAGTGGGAGCACGCTCCTTGAGCGGCTCGTCGGCGAACTGCCCGGCGCCTGCGCCGTGGGCGAGGTCGTTCATCTGTGGCACCGTAGCCTTGTCCACAATGAACGGTGCGGATGCGGAGTCCCATTCGCCGAATGCAATTTCTGGCGCCAGGTCGGCGACGCTGGGTTCGGCGGCTGGTTCAGGGTCGATCCGCTCCGCGTCGCGCGTCTGCGCGCTGGAGTTGACCGCAACCGCTTCGTGCCGCTGTTGGCCGGACCGACGCTGCCTTCGGGTTTTCGAAGGACACATGAAGACTATGTCGGTTACTACCGAAGGCTTTACACGGCCGTCAGTGAGGTAACCGGCTGCGATGCGGTTGTCGACTCCAGCAAGCATCCGTCGCTGGCCTTCTGTTTGGGCAAGGCCGCCGGGCTCGATGTACGCGTGATCCACGTGGTCAGAGACAGCCGCGCCGTTGCTTATTCGTGGGGCGAGCGGGCGGCGCGCCCCGACGGGGGAGCCGAAACCTATATGCGACAGTTGCGACCGACCAGCTCGGCCGCACAGTGGACCAGCCATAACGCCCTGATGCACCTGATGGACCGCACTGACACACCGATGATGCGAGTGCGGTATGAGGACGTCGTCCAAGCGCCCGCAGCCGTGCTCCGGAAAATCGCATCATTTGCCGGGCTGAACGTCGAGGACGGGTCGCTCCGATTCCTCGGCGAGGACGACGGTGGGCACTGGGCGGAGCTTGCGCCGGCCCATACGGTCTCCGGTCATGGCCTGCGGTTTTCCACGGGCCGGATCGCAATACGGCCGGACGAGCGGTGGCAGACGGCGATGCCCCCTGCCCACCGCCAAGTGGTCACGGCCACGACGTTTCCCCTGCTGGCTCGTTACGGCTACGTGCGGCTCACAGGCCGCGGCCGCGCCGGTGAAGCCAGCGAATCACCTGGTCCGGACTGACGACCCCCGACATCACTCCGAGCGCGATATAGGGCCGCGGCTCGAGCGGGCGCGCACGGATCGTCCGCCACACCCACCGCCACGCCATGGCCCGATTGCCGCTGGCCGCCGCCGCAAAGGAGATTTGCCCGGCGATACGGGCGTAACCCGCAGGCTCGCTCTGGAACTCGGGGTAGCGGTCCAGCAGCCAGGGGAGGGCCTGGGCAACTATCGGCCACCTGCCGTACATCGCCCGCCGCTGGGTGTGCCACATCACGTGGACAAGCGGCTTCGGGACGTTGACGACCGGCGCATGGCGGGTCGCTCGCAACAGCAGTTCGTAGTCCTCGGCGCGGCTCCCGGGGAGCTCCTCGCTGACCAATCCCACCCCGTCTAGCAAGGCGGCCCGCCGCGCCAGGAAGGTCGAGACGTGCATTGCCATCAGCCTCGACCGTAGGAACTCCCGGAACGTCACGACGGTGCCGGGGTGGACCCGCTCCACAACCGTGTCACCGTATTCGAGGGTGATACCGCAGCACACGAGAGGCGCCCCTGGCGCCGCAGCGAGCGCGGGAACCTGCGCCTGGAGTTTGCCTGGCAGCCAGCGATCGTCGTCATCGCAGAACGCAACCAGCTCCCCGGTCCCAGCGAGAATGCCGCTGTTCCTGGTGCCCGCCAGCCCGGGAGTCCGTGTGTTGTCGATCAAGCGGCATCCCCATGCGTCGGCGACGGTGCGTGTCGCCTCCGACGCAGCTGCTTTGCGGTCCGTCGCGTTATCCGACGTGCCGGTCTCGGCATCCGGCGAACGCCGGTCCAAGACGATGATGCACTCGAGCGTGCCCGGATAGTCCTGGGCGGCTATCCCTCGCAGGGTGTCTTCGAGGACGTCCGCCCGCTCTCCCATCGTCGGGACGACGACGGTGACAGACGGCCAGCGGTCGAGCTCACCCCAGTCCTTTGCTGCCCGCTCCCGCACGCCACGAACAGTCCGTTCCACCCGGTCACGATAGCCCAGCAAACTTCCAGTAGGCAAGCACTGCACGGATAAGTTCCGTGAGAAGTGACTCCTTCTCTAGTCGCGCGGGGCTGTGGCCGACTCTCCCGCGGTTCGGCGGCCAAACCGGTGTGCGACGTATGAAGTCAGCAGCTGCCCGGCAAACGGGAGGTCGTCGACCAGGTAACGATGAGCAAGCCGACGGGGCTCGCGGCCAAGACGAAAGAGCCATTCCAAGCCTGCCCGCTGCATCCAACGCGGCGCGCGGGGAGCCGTCCCTGCCGCGAATGAGATCGCGGCGCCGCACGCGACGAACCAGGACGACGGCGCCAGCGGCGCGATTTGCGCGATTAGGCGCTCTTGCTTGGGGAATCCCAGCCCCACGTAAACGATGTCCGGCGCGGCAGCGACGACGCGTGCGCTAACGGCGTCGATTCCGGAAGCGGTAGCGTCAAACCCCATCGGGGGGGCATCGACCCCCGCGACAGTGAGGCTGGGATAACGCCCGCGTAGCGCCTTCCCAGCCTGCTCTGCCACGCCCGGCGGACCGCCAAGGAGGTACACCGAGCGGCCCTCCTGTGCGGCGGCTTGGGTGAGAGAGAGGATCAGGGAGGCACCTGTGACGCGCTCGGGCACAGGCGTTCCGCGCAGCTTTGCGGCCCATACAAGCGGCATTCCGTCCGCTACCCGAAGAGAGGATTCGAGGAGCAGCCGTTTCAGGTCCGGATCCCGGCTGGCAGCCCGGAAGATGTCCGTGTTTATGGTCACCAACCGGCCGCCACGCGCTGCCCGTAGCTCTGCGAGCACATGCGCTGCCACTTCTGCTTCCGTGAGGGCATCGATAGCGAGCCCTCCGACGTCAACCGCACGGAAGCTCCTGTCAGATCTCATCGCAGAGCAGTACAGCAAGTCCAGCACCGAATCGCCCGAAACCGGCCCGACGGTTCGGCGGCTGCGGACGTTCCAAAGGACCGCGGAGGGAAGGCGAGAGCTGCGCCGCAGCGCACGGTCGGTACGACAAATCGTGGCGACATACGCCGCCCGCGGAGAGCCGCCCCACAATGCGGCGCGAATTAATCCCAACAGCAAGCTATTCTGCGTTTAAAGGTGCTAGCTTTGCGCCGACGAATCCGGGCTGACTGGGGCTCGGATTGGGGCCCATGGCATAGCCGCTGTTTCAGCGGAATTTAGTAAGCGCCCAAATGACCTCCTCGACAAGACCGGACTCTTGGGACCTGGCGGACTACCGTCGTGTCCTGCGCCGCCGCTGGCGGGTCGTGGTCGCGCTCGCGTGTCTTGGGCTCCTCATCGCCGCTGCGATTGTCGCGGTCTCGCCGAAGACCTACACCGCAACCGCCTCGGTTTATGTCAACGCCCTGCCCAGCGACAGCTCGCCAACCAAAGGGGGCTCAACGTCCGTCGACATGGACAACGAGGCGCAAATTGCTCAGTCGCACGCCGTAACCCAGCTCGCGGCGAAGCAGACCGGCTCGGCCCCACATGGCAGCTCCATCAGCGTCACGGTGCCGCCCAACACGACCGTGCTCAATATCGCTTGCGATGCGTCGACGGGGCCCCGCGCTGCCGCCTGCGCGAACGCGGTCGCCGCGGCGTACCTGTCAACTCGGCGTACCGAGGCAGCAAGCACCATCAAGAGCCAATTGGCGGCACTGCAGTCAAAGGGGGTTTCGCTTCTTCCCGGGGTCGTCCGGGCGCACCTCCAGCAGCGCGCGATACCGGGATCGACGGCCTCAACCCAGATCACCCGTCAGCTCGAGGCGAAGGCCGCGAACGCTCAACTCAACGCCGTGGTGAGCCGGATCAGCACGCTCACGGCCGACCTCGCCGGCCTTGAGGCCCCGAGCAGCACGATGGCCGGCCACGTTGTAAACGTCGCGAGCCCACCGTCCGCGCCGAGCTCACCGAAAAAATCGCTGATAATTCCCAGCGGGCTGGTGGCAGGTCTGCTCGTGGGTCTGATCGCAGCCATTTGGTGGGAACTGCGGGACGACCGTCTGCACGATGCGCGCGATATCGAGCGCATCTACGGCCTTCCCACGCTGCTCTATCTGAAAAACAAGCGGGGGACGGCCGGTCGTGATCTTCGCTTGACCGGATCGGAGTCGGTTGCGAACTTCGCCGAGCTCGCAGATTATGTGGCCACCATCCCGACCGACGGAAGTCTCGTGCTGCTTGTGAGCGGCGCCGCACCGGAGGAGGGAACAAGCCCGGTAGCGGCCAACCTTGCCGCCGCACTCGCCGACGTGCGCCCTGACGTCTTCCTCATTTGTGCCGGTCCGGGAGCTACCTTGGTACCCGAGCTGCTGGGGCTGCAACGTCACCGAGGCCTAGCCGAATTGCTCGCGGGCGACGCGAGCATCGACGCGGCTACGCAGACCCCGGGGCATCTGACGGACCTCCGGGTGATTGGTCCAGGCACTAATGGCGCCAGCGCCGCGGTGCGCCACAACTACGACGGTCGGCGCAACCTGATGGCTGAACTGCGAGCGCAAGCGCGGTACGTGATCATCGAGTCACCGCTGAGAAGCGGGGGATCCGGATCACCGGTGCTGGCGCTCGCGGAGTTCGCAGATCGAGCCATCATCGCGGTCGAGAGCTCGATCACGAAGCGCAGCGACGTCGAAGCCTTGTTGCGCCATCTGGAGCGCATTCGCGTTCCAGTGCTGGGATCGGTGGTGGTTCCTCGCCTCGACCACGCCGCGAGCTTCCAGCCGACGCTAAGCCACGGGGCTGAGCCAAAGCTGGGCAAGCTCGCAATCCGGGCATAGACGGCGCCGGTGGCGAGCACCACAGAGCCAAGCCGCAGCCGCGAACTCCCCATCAGCCTGGCCGGTAGCAGCGAGTCAAGTAGCACCCGCAGACTCCCGCTCAACCTGTCGCGCCATCCCGCCTGGCCGGTCACGGCTCTCCTCATCGGCTATCCGCTGTGGTGGGCGCTCGGCCTCGCCGACTTCATGTGGATCATCCTCGCTATCCCCATGGCAATACGGATGATCGGCTGGCGGGTTCACAACAGTCGCAGTTTGCGGATGCCACCCGGGTTCGGGATCTGGCTGTCGTTTCTAATCGTCGCGTTTGCTGGAATTGCCGTTCTCGGCCTGACGGCACCGGGAACGACGCCCAGCCCGGTCTCACATCGCGTTTTTGCATATGCGTACCGCAACGCGACGTACGTCGGCATCACGGTCTTGCTCCTGTATGTCGGCAACCTCACCGAGAGCGAGCTTCCGCGGCGGCGCCTTGCCTGGATGCTCGGACTGGTGGCGATCTATACGGTGCTCGGGGGTCTCGCTGGGATGGTCAGGCCCCAGTTCTCATTCAGCTCCCCGTTTGGGGCGGTGCTGCCGCATTCGATACGGAGCAATACCTACGTCCAGGTCGTAACGCACCCCGGTCTAGCCCAGGTGCAGGGCGTGCAGGGCGTGGCGGGCGCCAGCCACGCACGACCGAAGGCGCCGTTCGACTACACCAACGCCTGGGGTGCGAGCCTGACCTTGCTGATGGCGTGGCTGATCGTTGGCTGGTGGCCCGGCGGGACACGACGCCGGCGACTGCTCGTGGCGTCGGTCGTGATCATCGCAGTCGTGCCGCTGTTGTATTCGCTCAACCGCAACGCCTGGGCGGGAGCAGCGATCGCTCTGACCTTCCTCCTGGTCCTGCTCGTGGGCAGGCGCCCGCGCGCGCTGGTCGCCACGCTGTCCGCCGGCCTGCTGGTGATTGCTGTCATCGCGTTCGCGACGCCTGTTCCTAGCCTCATCGCGTCGCGCCTTTCCAACGGCGGAAGCGTCAGTCTCCGATCGGACCTGGACTCACTTGCAGTGAGGGACGGGCTGGCCTCACCTGTGATCGGCTACGGCGACACGCGCAAGCAGATTGGAAGCCAAAAGTCGATCTCGGTGGGCCCAAACTCAAAATGCGCGCAGTGCGGGCAACAGGAGGTAGGCAGCACAGGACAGCTCTGGCTATTGCTCGTCTGCAACGGGATCGTCGGAACGATCCTGTACGTGGCCTTCTTCGCCGGCGGCATCTGGCGCTTTCGCCGCGATCGTACGCCGTACGGCTACGCCGGGATCCTCGCGCTCGTGCTGTCTCTGCTGTACATGATCAGCTACACCGCCCTCTCCGCGCCGTTTGCCTTCACGATGCTCGCGTACGCCATGCTCTGGCGCAACGACGTTGAGCGCCGCCGGCAGTCCGTGCCGCGCCCGACGGGTGCGTGGCAGACTCACCTTCCGGAACGGACCGCGGTGGTCTCTGAGCCGATCGCGTGACCAACACCACAGATCCGCCCCGGGCCGGCTTGCCCCGGGAGAAACCGGCACAGAACCGGCCGTCATCCGACGCGGCCGGGATTGCCGAGATCGCACGCGGTAGCACGCTTAATCTCGGGGGCGCGGCCGTCTCTGCGGCGGCCACGCTGGGGGTAACGGTGCTCGTCGCGCGGGCGTTCAGTCGCCCGGCGGCCGGGGCCTTCTTCACCGCCACCTCACTGTTCTTGATCGTCGAAATGGTGGCTGGGCTCGGCGCGTACAACGGCCTGGTCTACTTCATCCCCCGCTTGCGAACGACCGGCGATGAGGGCCGCACTGGAGAGATGCTGCGCAAGGCGATCTTGCCGGTGATCGTCGCCTCGATCACAGGAGCCGCGCTGCTGCTCGCGTTTTCCGAGCCGCTTGCGCGCGCAATGCTCGCCGGCCACCAGTCCAGCGGCGCCTCTCCAGCGACTGTCGCGAACGCGTTGCGTGCCCTGGCCGCAGCGCTCCCGTTCGCTGCGCTGCTTGACACTTTGCTGGGAGCGACGCGCGGCTACCGCGATATGCGTCCGACTGTTGCGCTCGACCGGATCTGTCGCTCAGTCCTGCAGTTACTCGCCGTGGTGGTCGCCGCGCTTCTGGGCGCCGCTGCGCTGCTGGCACCGTTTTGGGCCCTCGCGTACGTCCCACCAGCCGCTGCCGCGTGGATCTGGCTTCGGCGCATCCGTCGCCGGTCGCGGGCGAGCACTGGCCCGCCTCGCCGTGGCCCGGCTGCGTCCGACGCAGGCTCGCGTCGCTTCTGGGTGTTCACGTTGCCACGAGCGCTCGCGCTCGGGGCGCAACAGGTCATCCAGCGGCTGGACATCGTGCTGGTCGCGATCATGCGTGGCCCGGTCGATGCTGCGATCTACACGGCGGCAACGCGGTTCCTCGTGGTGGGTCAGCTCGGCAACCAAGCCATAAGCATGGCAGCGCAACCACAGCTCAGCCGGCAGTTCGGGCTGGGTGACCGGGTCGGCGCAGGCACCGTCTACAAAACGACTACGGCGTGGCTCGTGCTCCTCACGTGGCCGCTCTACCTGCTTGCGATCAGCTTTGGACCGGTGATTCTGAGCATATTCGGCCATTCCTATCACGGCGGGTCGGACGTGATCATCGTCCTTGGCGCCGCGGCGCTGTTGGCCAGCGCCTGCGGCCAGGTTGACGTGGTGTTGACGAGCACCGGGCGCAGCGCACTGAGTCTCGCCAACGGCCTGACCGCGCTCACTGTGAACGTGGGCGTCGACCTCGTCCTCATTCCGCGCTACGGGATCATCGGTGCGGCGATTGGGTGGGCGGCGGCGATCGTGGCTGCAAACCTGATCCCGCTGGCGCAACTGGCGTGGATCGTCCGGATACACCCGTTCGGCAGAGCGACGATAACCGCGTGCGCGCTGACTGCCCTGAGCTTCGGCGTGATTCCGTTGTTAGTGCGAGCCTTTTTCGGCGACGGCGCGGCAGCGCAGATACTGGCCGTGGCGGCGGGCTGTGCGGCTCTAGGCGCAGGCGTGTGGCGCGGACGGAACCAGCTCCAGCTGTCGGTGATTCCAAGACCGCGCTTCTTCCGCGGGGGATTTGCGCCGCGCGCTCTGCGAGGAGGCGACGGCCAACCGGAGATCATGTGACGGCGTACGCGCCAGCTCGACCAGCCGTCAAGAGAGGGGCGCAAGCGATCTCACTCACGGCGGGGTGGCTGACCAACCGTGGGCGCATGCTTCCTGGCTTTCTGATTGTGGGGGCACAGCGGTGTGGGACCACGTCGCTGTACCGCGCGCTCAGCCAGCATCCGGCAATCCTCAAAGCGGTGCTGCACAAAGGGGTGCACTACTTCGATACGGACTACGGCCGCGGGATGAGCTGGTACCGAGCCCACTTCCCGCTCAAGGCGCATGCGCGGCGGGCGCAACAGAGCACCGGCATGACCGCGCTGACCTTCGAGTCAAGCCCCTACTACATGTTTCACCCGCTCGCGCCGGAGCGGATCGCGCGCGACTTGCCGGGCGTAAGGCTGCTGGTGCTTGTCCGCGATCCGGTCGAGCGCGCGTACTCAGCGCACACTCACGAGTCCGCGCGCGGTTTCGAGACAGAGCCATTCGAACACGCCCTTGAACTGGAGGAGGCGCGTCTCGACGGAGAGGCCGAGCGCATCATTGCCCAGCCGACCTACCTTAGCTTGAGCCACCAGCACCACGCTTACCGCGAGCGCGGTAAGTACGCAGACCAGCTGTCTCGTCTGGCCCGGCTGTTCGGCCGAGACCGCATCCATGTGATCGACAGCGGGGACTGGTTCGCCCAACCCGAGCCTGTCTACGATGCGGTGCTCGACTTTCTGGGACTGCCGCGACCCAGCTATCCGGTTTTCGACCGCCACAACGCTCGACCACGCGCGCCGATGCCGCCGGCGCTGCGAACTGCGCTTCAGGACTACTTCGCGCCCTATGACGAGCAGCTCGCTGCCTGGCTCGGCCAGCCGCCGAGCTGGCGGCGCTGATCGTCAGCGCACGGCACCCAGCCATCACCGGGACATGTGTCGGTGCGACGCATCGAGCGAGCGCCAGGTATCTTCTCCGTGGGGCGAGTCCGAGGGAGAACGGGGCGATTCCAACGGAGGAGGCAAGAGTGCTGAAATTCATGGCCACTGCGGCTGCGGTCGCGGCAATGTCCATCGGCGTGGCGGCTTCGCCGGCGAACGCCCAGGGCTTTGTGAACTGGACGCGGTACCTGTTCTCGCCTCAACACTCGTCGACCAACGGCGCCGCACTGAGCATCACGCCCGCAAACGCAGCGACAGTGTCAAAGGCGTGGACGTTCGATCCTCCCACCGCTCCGTCGGGACTCGGCGGGTTCTGGTCGAGTCCCACCGTGTACAACGGGGTCGTCTACATCGGTGCCCGGAACGGCTACTTCTATGCGGTCAGCGAGGCGACGGGCAACGTAATCTGGTCGCGCTTCGTTGGGTACGTGACGCACAAGACGTGCAGCGCGGCGGGTTTCACGTCGACCGCGACGGTCGCACCCGACCCGACCACCGGCAAGCCAACGGTGTATGTCTACGGCGCGAGCGGCTACCTGTACGCGATGAACGCCACGAGCGGCGCCGACGTATGGCCTCCGGCGAAGGTGGCGATTCCTTCGACCAAGGTGAACGACTATTACGCCTGGGCTTCGCCACTCGTTTTCCACCACAACCTTTACGTCGGGATCAGCTCTCAATGCGACGCGCCATTGGTACGCGCGGGACTGGCCTCCTTCAGCCAGGCCACTGGGACCCGCCAGGAGACGTTCTGGACGACACCGGCCGGGACCAGGGGCGCCAGTATCTGGTCCAGCCCGGCGAACAACGAGAGCGCGATCTACCTCACCACAGGCAACGGTCCCAAGGGCAGCCTGGGCTACTCGATTATCAAGATCAGCCCGTCCCTGACCAAGATGGGCAGCTGGGCGGTCCCCAAGTCAGAGCAGGTGACCGACAGTGACTTCGGGGGTTCGGTGACTATCTGGTCCGCAAACGTCAACGGAAACGCCACCACGATGGCCGGCGCCTGCAACAAGAACGGCAACTATTACGCGCTGAAAGCATCGAACCTTGCTGCCGGACCGGTTTGGCAGCGACAGGTAGGCAACTCCTCTACGAAGGGGCCGGGTGAATGTAACGCCGCAGCCGTCTCTGACGGCTCGCACCTCTACCTCGCAAGCAACGGCACCACCATCAACGGCAAGGCCCACGAGGGCTCGGTGCGCAAGGTCAACCCTGCCACCGGGGCCATCATCTGGCAACGAGGACTAACTGGACCTGTCAGCGGCACCCCCGGGATGGACGGCGCCGGTGTCATCGCGGCGCAGTCG
>DASYAP010000080.1:0-9416 GCA_036501265.1 Solirubrobacteraceae bacterium
GTCCAGGTCGTGAGCGTCCGCTCGGTGCGCCCCTCGTATGGCTCGTCGCCAAGCGCGACACGGGCGACTTCTGTGGGCAGCTGCGCCAGAAGGCACTTGCCGAGCGCAGTGCAGTGGGCGGGCAATCGCATGCCGACCGTCACGTGGGGGGTGAGCAGGCGGTCCGCGCTCTCGCTCAGCACGTAGACGACCTCCGCTCCCTGAAGGATCGCCAGATTCACTGTCTCTCGGAGCTCGGAGGCCAAGACGATGAGGCGCGGACGAGCGAGCTCGGGCAACCTCACCGCGGCAATCAGCGCGGGCACCAGGCGCACCATCTCAATGCCGGGCCGAAGCCGGCGCGAGGCGGGATCCCGGTCGAGCCATCCGCGCTCGGTCAGCAACGCGACGAGTCGGTGCACCGTTGGCATCGGTAGGCCCAGCGTCTGCGAGATCTCCGTCTGAGAGAACTCGGCGCTCGCTGAACCGAACAGTTCCAGCACATCGAGGCCCCGGGCGAGCGTTCCGACCGAATTTTCATTGATCGAAACTTGCTTTCTCATATTGGCAGCAGGTACTGTACGGCCGGAATGAGCCCGCGTCAATCGGCAGGACTCCAAGCTGTCGAGCCACTACGGACGGTGCACGTCATCGACAACGAGTGGATCGAGCTTCCCGACGGGGTACGGCTCGCAGTCCGCCTGTGGCTCCCCGACGACGCCGAAACGAGAGCGGTATCGGCGATCCTCGATTCCGTGCCCTACCGCAAGAGCGACGGAACGGCAATTGGGGACGCGGCCTGGGGGACGTACTTCGCGGCGCGCGGTTTCGCGTTCGCGCGAGTCGACCTGCGCGGAAGCGGAGATTCCTCGGGAATTCTTGAGGACGAGTACACGGAGCAGGAGCAGCTCGACGTAGAACGGGTCATCGAATGGCTGTCCGAGCGTTCCTGGTGCTCCGGCTCGG
The DNA here is from genome assembly GCA_036501265.1 of Solirubrobacteraceae bacterium. Lineage (GTDB taxonomy): Bacteria > Actinomycetota > Thermoleophilia > Solirubrobacterales > Solirubrobacteraceae > Palsa-465. The sequence goes on from DASYAP010000080.1 coordinate 946, forward strand.
TCGGGATGATCGGCGTCTCCTGGGGCGGCTTCGCGGCGCTGCAGATGGCCGTGCGTCACCCCGAGCAGCTGCGCGGCGTGATTCCGATCCACGGAAGCGATGACCGCTACGCGGATGACGTCCACTACATCGGCGGGTGCGTGTCCTGCATGGACATGAGCCAGTGGGCGACGTCGATGCTGGCCTACCTCAACCAGCCGCCGGACCCGCAGGCGGTCGGCGCGGGGTGGCGGCAAGGCTGGCTCGAGCGCCTAAACGACGCAAAACCGTTCATAGACCCGTGGCTGACGCACCAGCGCCGCGACGCGTATTGGCAGCAGGCGTCGGCCTGCGAGGACTACGGCGGGATCCGCTGCCCGGTGTTCGCGGTGGGGGGCTGGAGCGACGGCTACCGGGATATGGTCTTCCGCATAGTCGAAAACGTCAGCGGCCCGGTGCGGGGATTGATCGGACCCTGGGGCCACAAGAGTCCCGAGGACGGCCTCCCGCGACCGGCGATCGGCTTCTTGCAGGAGTGCGTACGGTTCTTCGCCGCCAGCCTTGATGGAGCAGAGAACGGATTCTTCGATGAGCCACGGCTGATCAGCTACATGCAGGAGTCCGTCGCGCCCGACGGCTTGTACGCCGAGAGGCCTGGCCGATGGGTCGCCGATTCATCCTGGCCATCGCCCGCTGTCGCCGCGTGGACACACACGGTGGGCGCGGAGTCGCTTCACGAGGGCGTCGAACCCCGGATCGGAACCCGCAGTTTGCGCGGCCTGCAGGCGACGGGCGCCGACGGCGGCGTATGGTGCGGTGAGGGCGCACCGGGGGACTCGGCACTCGACCAGCGTCCCGATGACGGCGCGTCGCTGTGCTGGGACAGTGACCCTCTCACCGAGCGTGTCGAGCTGCTCGGGCCGGGCGAAGCGACGCTCGAGCTGAGCGTCGATCGACCGTGGGCGCTCGTCGCGGTCCGCGTGTGCGACGTCGCTCCGGACGGGGCCTCGACGCTCATCGCTCGCGGCCTGCTCAACCTAAGCCGCCGCGACGGCGCTGACAGCACCGTCCCCATGCCAGTGGGTGAGCCGGTGCTAGTACAGGTGCCTCTGCAGTCGACGGCATACGCGATCCCGACCGGACACCGGATCCGGCTCGCGGTCTCCAACACGTACTGGCCGATGGCCTGGCCGTCCCCGGAGCCGAGCACGCTGACCATCCACTGCGGGGCGCGGAGCGTGCTGTCACTTCCGCGGCGTCGGCCGAGCGAGCTCGACGCCCAGCTGCGACCGTTCGCAGCGCCCGAGAGCGGCACCGCGCTCGCGACCGAGCCGACGATGGTGAGTAAGGGCGGCCGGCGCCTCTGGCGCGACCTCGCGACCGGGGAAGTCGAGCTTGAGTTCAATTGGCGCCCCACGGGAACCCGGATCCTCGCCACGGACACCGAGCTGGGGGAGGAGAACGTCACGAAGTACCGCATCGTCGAAGGTGAGCCGTTGTCGGCCTCGGTGCTCTGCGAGGTGGACGTGTCGCTCGCGCGGCCGGGCTGGAACACGCGCACCCGGGCCACGAGCACGATGACCTCCGACGCCGAGCGCTTCGTCGTGACCTCGACGCTCGAAGCGTTCGAGGGCACCGTCCGCGTTCACGCTCGCACGTGGACACATCGCTTTCCGCGGGACGGAACTTGAGTACCGTCGGCCGCCCCACAGTGCCGTGGTCCTGGTACTCCGATCCAGCGATTCATGCGATGGAGATGGCGCAGATCTTCCGTCGCTCTTGGCAGTACGCGGGCCACCTCGGCGAGCTCCAGGGCCCCGGCAGCTACTTCGCCTCGGAAACCGGGCCGGTGCCGATCGTCATAACCCTCGACGCAGCCGGTGAACTGCGGGGGTTTGTGAACGTCTGCCGCCATCGCGGCGCGATCGTGGCGACGGACGCCCGCAAACGAGGCACGATCCAGTGCCCGTACCACGCCTGGACCTACGGCCTGGACGGCTGCTTGCGTGCTGCTCCGCGCGCAGACGAGGATCCGGACTTCGATTCCAGCCAGAGGGGCCTCTTGCCGATATCGGTCGAAACCTGGGGCCCATTCGTGTTTGCCAATCCGGATCCCGATGCGGACCCCCTCTCGGACGCGCTCGGCGATCTGCCTGAGGTTGTGGCCGAGCACGGGCTCGACGTCGACTCGCTGAAGTTCAACCGCCGGGTGCCCTACGAGATCAAGGCCAACTGGAAGATCGCAATTGAGAACTATCTCGAGTGCATTCACTGTCCCGTCAACCATCCAAGCTTGCTGGAGGTCATCGACGAACGCCGGTTGGAGATCCGAGCGGCAGGTCTGCGGGCCAGCCAGTTCAATCCGGTGCACCCGCACTCGCTCGATGGTCGCGGCCCCATCGACGCGCACGGCGAGCTGGGCTCGGCCCAGTTCCACATGTGGTTCCCGACAATGAAGTTCAACGTGCTACCCGGTCACGCGAACCTCTCGATCGGGCCGCTGTGGCCCACGAGTCCGGTGACTTGCGCGGCCTATCTCGACTACTGGTTCGCCGACACCGCCGATCAGAATTGGATCGACGACGTGCTTGTCCTCGACACGCAGGTCGGCGCCGAGGACACCGGGCTGGTCGAAGCGGCCCAGCGCGGGGTCTCGTCGGGAATGGTCGACCGGGGTTGGGTGCTCGGCGGCGCCGAGGATCTGATCGGCCACTTCCAGGATTACGTACGAGACCAGCTCGGGCTGGATGCGTGACCACCGCCTGGGCCGGCGCCACCCGCAGCTGCGGCCACTCATCGGAGACTCGTGAGACAGGGAATCGTCGATGAGTAAAAGAGCTTCGCGATATGACGTTTTGTTCGAGCCGGTCGCGCTCGGACCCGTCACAGCCCGTAACCGGTTCTTCCAGGTGCCGCATTGCAACGGGATGGGGCGCGTACGACCAGCCGCGATGGCCGAGATGCGCGGCGTCAAGGCCGAGGGCGGCTGGGCTGTCGTTTGTACCGAGGAGGTCCAGTGTTACTGGGGAAGCGACATAGCCCCGTTTGTCGAGGGAAGTCTGATCGACGAAGACGACCTTCCAATGCACGAGCTGATGGTGGAGAAGGTGCACGCTCACGGCGCGCTGGCGGGCTGCGAGTTGGTCCATTCGGGGCATCACACGGCCAACCTTGAGATCCGGACACCGCCCCTGGGGGTCGGGTCGCTACCGGTTACTGGAATCCATCCCGTTCAGGCGCGCGCGATGACTGCGCGGGATATCGCTGACTTGCGCCGCTGGCACCGCCAAGGAGTGCAGCGCGCGATGCGCGCCGGCTATGACCTCGTGTACGTCTACGCCGGGCATGGGCTGAGCACGATCCAGGCGTTCCTTTCGCGGCGGTTCAACAAGCGCAACGATGCCTACGGAGGGCCGCTTGAAAATCGAGCGCGATTGCTCAGAGAGACACTCGAGGACACACTCGAGGTGGCTGAAGGTCGCGTAGCGGTTGCCTGCCGCCTCTGCGTCGATGAGCTTGTCGGAGCGGACGGCTTGGAACGTCCGGAGATCGAAGAGCTACTCGGGATGCTCGGCGAACTGCCAGATCTGTGGGACTTCATGGTCGGCGACTGGGATTTCGATTCGCTGACCTCGCGGTTCAGCGAGGAGGGGTCTCAGGAGCCCTACGTGCGGGGGTTGAAGGCCCTGACCTCTAAGCCGGTTGTCGGCGTTGGCCGCTTCACCTCGGCGGACATGATGGTCCGGATGATCCGCGACGGCGTGCTTGACATGATCGGATCGGCTCGGCCCTCCATCGCGGATCCGTTTCTGCCGAACAAGATCCGGGATGGGCGCTGGGAAGACATCCGCGAGTGCATCGGCTGCAACATCTGCGTCGCGGGGGACTGGACAAACACCTCGATGAGCTGCACGCAGAATCCGACCATGGGGGAGGAGTGGCGGCGAGGGTGGCATCCAGAGCGCATCCGCGCGAAGCAGACCGGCGCCAAGATTCTGGTGGTGGGAGCCGGGCCGGCTGGTCTCGAGGCCGCGATGTCCTTGGGCCAGCGCGGCTACGAAGTGGTGCTCGCCGACGCGGCGCCGCGGGTGCTCGGCGGTCGCGTTGTGCTCGAGGCGCGTCTACCGGGCCTGGCGGCTTGGATTCGGGTCGTGGACTATCGGCTGGCTCAGCTGCGACGCCTGAAGAACGTGCAGGTTGCGCGAGGTAGCACGGTCACCGCCGAGGAAGTTCTCCGCTACGACTTCGATCACGTCGCCGTCGCCACGGGGGCGCGCTGGCGTGCCGACGGGGTAGGTCGCGCAACACTCGATCCCGTTCCACTAGCGGAAGGGCCCGAGGTGCTCACCCCCGATGATCTCCTGCGGGGAAGGCTTCCTGCGGGACACCGCGTGGTGCTCTTCGACGATGATCACTTCTACATAGGGGGCGCACTCGCGGAGCTTCTGGCCGCCGCCGGCAAAGAGGTAACGCTCGTTACACCACAGGCACTGGTGTCCGCATGGACGGAGAACACCATGGAGCAGCCCCGAATACATGCTCGGCTCGCGGCGGCTGGCGTTTCGATCGTTCTATCTCACTCGCTCATCTCCGCGAGCTCGGAGGGGATTCGGTTCGTCTGCGTGTACACCGGAGGCGAGACGGTGCTCGCGGCCGATGCTTTAGTGCTTATTACCGCGCGGGTGCCCTGCGACGAACTGGCGACCGAAGTCGCGGAGGCGGAGCATGGCCCAGTCGTTCAACCAATCGGCGACGCGCTGGCTCCCGGGACGATCGCCCACGCTGTCTGGGACGGACACCGTTACGCCGAAGAGTTCGATGACCCAGCCGCTCGCGACCACGACCGAGTGCCTTTTCGCCGCGAGATCGTCGCCCTCGCGCGCGCCTGAGAGATCGTCGCCCTCGCCCGCACATGAGTTTGCGCAGGCGAACGTAGGGCTCCGGAGCTGCCACCGCCGGAGCCCCTAGCGACGGTCCTGCTGTCGTGATACGGTGGCAAAACAATGCTGCTCCGAGCGTGACTCCGTCCCCCCTGCAGCCGAGCATCGCCTCGGCTGCTGAGTGCTGGTCACGTCGTCTTGGTAAGGAGCAACGTTGTTCGCCGTCGAAGTATCGAAACTAGAGAAGCGTTTTGGCCGCCGTCGCCGGGCGGTGGCCGCGCTGCGCGACGTGTCGTTCACGATCGATCGGCGAGAGTGCGTGGCGGTCCTGGGTCAGAACGGCTCGGGCAAATCGACGCTGGTCCGGGTCCTGTCGACCTTGCTCCTCCCCGAGGGAGGGAACGCGGCCGTGTTCGGCCACGACGTGGTCAAGGAGTTGGCAGCCGTCCGGCGGCTGGTCAACCGCGTGTCAGTCGAGGCGTCGTTCTTCAAGAAGCTGTCGGCGATCGAGAACCTGTCCTACGCGGCGCGGTTCTACGGGCTGACACCGAAGGTAACGCGCACGCGGATTCCCGAGATTCTCGAGCGGGTCGGCTTTCCGCGTAGTCGATCGGGCGAGCCGATGGAGGACCTGTCCCGAGGCATGCAGCAGAAGGTGGCGCTCGCGCGGGCGCTGCTGACCTCTCCGATGTTGCTGCTGCTCGACGAGCCGACGACAGGTCTCGATCCGCGCTCCAAGCGCGAGGTCCAAGAGTTCATCGCCGACATGCGGGCCGAGCACGACACCACAGTGCTGTTGTGCACCCATGACTTGGCCGAGGCCGAGGAGCTGGCCGAGCGGGTGGGCATCCTGCATGCCGGCCGGCTGCTCGCGCTCGAGCCGGCGTGCGAGCTCAAAGCGCGTTACGGCGCCAGCACCCTCGAGCAGGCGTTCTTCACCGCCACGGGCTCGGTCCTGGAGGAGGGAACCGAGGAGGTGACGGCATGAGCGCCCTGCGCGCCCAACTGATCGGGCTCGGCGGCGTGGTCGAGCGAAACAGCTACCTGATCAAGCGATACGGGTGGTGGGAGCTGGCGTTCTTCGTCTGGACAGTGGCGAACACGCTGACGATCGTGTTCATCGCCAAGGGCGTGAGCGCGGGCGGCGGGCACCTGAACGTGGAGCGCGAAACGACCACCCTGCTGATCGGCGCTGTGATCTGGTCCTACCTGGGAATGATTTTCGAGATCCTCACCGAGACCGTCGCCTGGGAGCGCTGGGAGGGGACGATCGAGTACACCTTCATGGCCCCCTTGGTACGGGCCGTGCACCTCGGCGGCATGGGCCTGTTCGCGGTCCTTTATGGCGTGATTCGCACGGCGCTGCTGTTCGTCGTTGTGGCGCTGTTCTTCGGCCTGCACTTTCATGGCGCGGACTTCGCGACCGCGCTGGTGCTGCTGGCCGTGGCCTCGGTGTCGTTCGTCGGCCTCGGGATGATGACCGCCGTACTTCCGCTCATCTCACCGGAGAAGGGGGCGCAGCTTGGGTTCATTGCCCAGGGTTTGCTGCTGGTCGTCTCAGGCGTCTACTACCCGGTCAGCGTGATGCCGCAGTGGATGCAGGCAATCGCCACCGTCTCGCCCGCCACCTACGCGCTCCGCGGGATCCGGGCCGCCGTCCTCGACGGGTCGGGACTGGCGGGCGTATGGGGCGACGTGTGGCCGCTGCTCGTGCTGGGCGCGGTGTCGATCCCGCTCGGGCTGGGCGTGTTCCGGGCCGGCGAGCGCTACGCCAAGCGCCACGGCAAGCTCAAGCGCTCGGGGTAGTCGGTAGCTGGCTTCGGCAGCTGGGCCGGGACCGCACCGATCGCCTGGCCAGCTCGGTAACACCGAGGGCTACCGCCTGACTCCGTGCCAAGCCCCCGCTGTACGCCCACCCTGGACCCAACCTCACCGCGTGGCCAGGGGTCGGGCCCCCGGTGGGCGCTATCTGACCATCACGGGCCCGACCTCGCCGGCAAAGGAGGGGTCGGGTCCCCTGTGGGCGCGGCTGCGCCCGCTAAACCCACAAATACCCCACCACACGGAGCTGAGAAGCGCTACGCGAATGCGAGCTCGAGCAGCGTATTACCGCATGGCCCGCGATCTTGAGTAGGTTGCGGGCGTGGATTTCGATGCGCTTCGCGATGAGGCCACGGATTTGCTGCGTGCGCTGCTCAGGGTCGACACATCCAACCCTCCTGGGCACGAGACTCCGGCCGCCGAGTTGCTGCGCGACTACTTGGAGGCAAGCGGCGTCGCCTGCGAGCTCGTCGCGCGGGATCCGGATCGGGCGAATCTCGTGGCGCGAATACCCGGCAGCGGCTCTGCTCCCTCGCTGATGTTGCTGGGTCACACGGACGTCGTTCCCGCCGACTCGAGCGACTGGACGCACCCGCCGTTTGCCGGCGTGCTCGACGAGGCGGGCTACGTGTGGGGCCGCGGGGCCTGCGACATGAAGAACGAGACAGCCACGCGAGCGGTCGCGGTGTCGGAGATCGCCCGCTCGGGGGTGCCGCTGTCAGGCGACCTGGTATTCGTCGCCGAGGCCGATGAGGAAGATGGGACCAACCGGGTCGGCATGTCGTGGCTGGTCGATGCGTGTCCGGAACTGGCGACCGATTACGTGTTGAACGAAGGCGCAGCCGAGAGGCTGGTGCTGGAGGATGGCCGGACGATCATTACCCTCAACGTCGGCGAGAAGGCCGCGGCAACCGTCCGGGTGACCGCGCTCGGCACCCCGGGCCACTCCAGCCGTCCCTACGGGGTGCCGCATGCCGTGGCGGCGCTGGCCGAACTGATCCGTCGGCTGGTTGACTACCGGCCCCGCCGCCGGCTGTTACCTGCCACCAAGGCCACGCTGGAGAGCCTCATCGGCCCGCTCGGCGCGGATCTCGGTACCGACATCGAACGCGCCGTCGCACTGCATCCCGCCTTCCTTGATTTCGTTGAGCCGCTGTTCGCCACCACCATCGCGCCCACACGCGTGCACGGCTCAGACGCCCTCAACGTCCTGCCCGCGCGCGCCACAGTCGACTGCGACTGCCGTGTGCTTCCGGGAACCTCCGAGGACGAGCTGCTGGCCGAACTCCGCGACGCACTAGGCAGCGACGTGCCTTATGAGCTGGAGGTGCTCGACCCGCTAACCGGGGGGACGGTCTCGCCGGTCCAGTCCACGCTGTTTGATGCCTGCCGCGGCTTCATACAGGCAAACGACCCCAAGGCCGTCCTGCTGCCGACAATCTGCAACGGATTCACGGATTCGCATTACTTGCGCGCAGCATTTGGCTCGGTGGCATACGGGTTCTGGCCGGTGCGGACGACGCCGTACGAGATCGCCGCGGCTGGTGTGCACGGACACGACGAGCGAATCCACGTAGACGATCTGGGCTACGCCACCATGTTCCACGTCGAGGTGTGCCGCTCTCTGCTGGCGTGAAGGCGCCAGCTTTCATGCGCCGAGCGTCTTGGCCGCCCACCGCCGCGAGAGAGCCAGCGTCGGTGCGCGAGAGCCGGCGTCCGCGCGAGCAGAGGATTAGAGTCGCGGTCGGTGTCCGCCGAGCTTATGTTGAAGGACATCACCGCGCAGGCCGC
>DASYAP010000081.1:0-3124 GCA_036501265.1 Solirubrobacteraceae bacterium
CGCGACGTTCGATCGGAGCGCTGCGTCGTTCGACAACCCCGATCACGTCGCTGTCGTCATCCACAACTATCGCTGGCGGCTAGGGCTGGCTGAAGGCGAGGCCGAATACGACCAGTTCGAGCAACGGCTCGCCGAGGGTCCTGTCATCACGGTGCCCGCTATCACGCTCGAGGGTGACGCGAACGGTGCGCCGCACCCTGACCCGAGTGTCTATGCCACGAAATTCTCGGGCAAGTACTCGCACCGGACAATCGACGGTGGCATCGGGCACAACCTTCCCCAGGCAGCTCCGGAAGCCTTCGCCGAGGCGATCGTCGACGCACGGACCGAAAGGCGAAGAGAGGGCTACGACCTCTAGCGTGATCCTGCCCGGGCTCGAGCTGAGGTACCGCAGCCCCGTCGTGCTGTCACTCCATGCCGGCACCGGACACGCTAACGCGCGGGCGCGAGGTGGGCCAGAACGCGATCGGGTCGGGTGATCGGAATCGGGCTAATTGCGCCGATCAAGCGCGTGGCTGCCTCTCACAGAGCAGACGCCGCGATCGGGCTGCGGGCGCTCGGCGCCGTCACCATCGCGGTCGGGTCGCTGGTCGCGAGGCGCAGCCTCGAGGCTCGACTACGGCGCGGCCAAGTAGAGCTCGCCCCGCCGCTGACGCGGGGTTCTCATTTGCTGCTGGGCATGCGTACCGTAGTAGGGTGTGAACCTCGTGGTGCACCGTTGCGCCGGTCGCGCGATCGTTGCGGCGCTGACGTGTGCGCTCGTGCTCACGCTGACGGGCTGCAGCCGATCCTTGGAAACCCCCGCCGCGGCATCGTCGTCTGCCGTCTCGACCTACACGTTGATGCAGACGAACGTGTGTCTGTCCGGCATCGGCGGCTGCTACCCCGAGGTGGATTACCCGGCGGGCGTGGAGGACGTGGTCGCACGGATCCGCGAGACACACCCAGATGCGGTTAGCTTGAACGAGGCCTGCAGCGGTGACGTCGCGCTGATCGCCCGGCGGACGGGTTACCACCTGCGTTTCGGGAGGGTGATCTACCGAGGCAAGCTCCTGCCCTGCATCAAGCCCGGCGGCCGCGGACTGTTCGGCGATGCGGTGCTCACGAGGGCAGCTGTCGAGAGCGCCAAGAGCGGGACCTTCAACACACAGGCCGGTCCCGAGCGGCGCGAGTGGCTGTGCGTGAGCACTCGGGTCGGCGTCGAGGTGTGTACGGCCCACCTGGCCTCCTCGGAGCCCGCCGAGGTCGCCGCGAACGCCCCGCAGTGCGCGGAACTGAAGGCACTCCTGGCGCATCGTGCGGTCGCGCACACCTTGATCTTCGGGGGCGATCTCAATCGCCGCTCGTCTTGCGCGCCACACGGTTTCTGGACTCGCACCGACAGGTTCGCCCGCCAGGACCCGGGTAGTCAGCAGGTCTACGGAACCGGCGCGCTGCGCTCGCCCTCGCCGCGGGTGCTGCCGGCGAAGCACACCGACCACGACGTTCTACTGGTCCGCGCGCATCTCACCCCAATTGGCTAGCCGGCCAGTCGCGGCGCGGCGTTGCAACCTCGGCTCACTGTGCTCCCGGCTTGTGCGCAAGGAAAGCGAGCTTCCGGACCCGTCCCCCCCGGAGCCACTCGCTCCAGAGCCGGTGGGCCGCCAGCAGCTCGTCCAGTGCCCGGCGTCCGATATGAGCAACGATGTTCGTAGCGTCGGCCTCAAACGCGTTGATTAACGAATCAGCGACGTCACGGTGAGACCGGCTGCAGTCATCCTGCCAGCGGACCGTCAGCCCGACCCGCTCCAAGCAGTCGAGCATCTCCGGCAAAGGGGTGAGCCAAACGGTTTCGGCGTCGGGCATCCTCGCACGCTCCGCGTCGTTTAGAGGTAGGCCCTCTTCCAGCGTGAAGGCGAACCGCCCGCCGGGCGCAAGCGCCTCGAATATCCCCCGGAGCAGAGGACCCTTATGGGGAAACGCGAGCATCGTCTCCAACAGGAGCACAACATCGAACGGGCCCGGAGGGATCGGGGGAATCCGGGCGACCTCAAAGCGACAGGGAAGGTCCCCCGCACGCGCACGCGCGATCTCGATAGCGCTGGGGCTGAGGTCGACGCCCAGATAAGTGCACCCCAACTCCTCGGTGATGAACCGCCCCGGACCGGCAACTCCGCAGCACAGGTCGAGCACGGACACCCCAGGTGCAATGCCGGCCTGGCGCGCGAGGGCCCGAATCTCTCCGGCACTCATAAAGTCCTCCTGCTCGACGAACTCGCCGGGTGGGTACGCGGCAACGCGGGCTGCACGGAGGGCTTTTGCGAATGGTGCGCGCTCGTCCTGCTTCACGGCAAGGTCAGCCCAGGCCGGCTACAGACTTCGAGCGTCTCGCGCTCGCTGCGTTGGTCCTGCAAGACCTCCGCCAGCCCCTCGGTGACCATGCAAGGCCGACGATACCGCCCGTCCGGTCGACTACGCGGTTTTCCGGTTGCGGACTATGCGTTGCGTGATTCGATCACCGCCGGTTGCTGCGACTGTCGATGCCCACTTCGAAGGAGCGACATCGTGATTTCGTCGGATGACCCTCAAGCAGCCCATCGTTTCGAACAATGACAACCCTCGGCGGGAAGACTTGGCATGGCGCGAGCGTCATCAGGCGTATGGACGCAAGTGCACAACCGCTGGGGGCGCCGCGCTCGGCACGCACGTCGCGAGCGATTCAAGCCGGCCCGACAGCGGGGCTGATCGCGCAGGTGCTGCTGCTGACCGCATTCGCCGGGACCGTCGGCCTCAACACCAAGTACGCGCGATGGCGATAAGGACCGACAGCCGCATAACGATCGCGAGCAGCGTCCCCGAGGTATGGGCATATGTCTGTGACGTCGGACGCTGGCCGGAGTGGGCGCCAACGGTTCTCGAATCTCGGGTTCGCGGAGGGGCTCCGCTTCAGCCCGGATCGCGGGTGGACCAGCGGGCAAAGGGCATTCTCTGGTCGAGTCGCAATCGTAGCCAGGAGGTGACCGCTGTCGAGGCGCCCCGCTACGTGGCGTTCGCCGGGCCGATGGGCACTTCAGCGGCACGCTGGGGAATGGAGCTCGAGCCGACGGACGATAGGCAGACCGTGGCCTACATGTGGATCGAGGTC
>DASYAP010000082.1:0-7791 GCA_036501265.1 Solirubrobacteraceae bacterium
TGCCGATGCTGCGCTTGGTCGGCCGTCCGGTCGCGGTCAATCCCGATCAAGAGCTTGCTCGGATCGCGCGAGACGAAGGGTGGGAGGTATTGCGCTTCGACCGCCTGGGCCGAAGACTGAAGGCCGGGCTGGCGGTCGCGAGTGCAGCGCTTGCCGGCAGCATCGGCAACGCAGTGCTGACGCGCGGAAGGGGCCGCCCGCGGAGCTCCAGGCAGGCCAACGCGCGCGCTCTGGCCCCACGTAGAATTCGCTAGATGGCGATCCCGACCGAGCGGCAAGGGAGCGAGCGCCTGGAGCGGTGGCGGCGCGAGAAGTTCATGCGTGCGCCAGAGCGCGACGATCTGTTCGAGACGATCTCGGGCGAGCCGGTGGCGCCGCTGTACACCGATGCCGATCTGCCGGTCGACGCTGACGCGGCGATCGGTCTTCCCGGCGAATATCCGTACACGCGCGGCGTGTACGGATCGATGTACCGGGGACGGCTGTGGACGATGCGTCAGTTCGCCGGCTTCGGGACCGCCGAGGAGACGAACCTGCGCTTCCGATACCTGCTCGATCACGGCCAGACCGGACTGTCCACGGCGTTCGACATGCCTTCCCTCATGGGCCACGACTCGGACCATCCACGCTCGTTGGGCGAGGTCGGTCGCGAGGGTGTCGCCATCGACACGCTCGAAGACATGGAGGCGCTGTTTGAGGGAATCCCGCTGGACCGGGTTTCTGTCTCGATGACCATCAACGCCCCGGCAGCGATCATGCTCGCCTTCTACGTGGTCGCGGCCGAGCGCCGGGGAATCGCCTCGCAGCAGCTCGACGGCACGATCCAGACCGACATCCTCAAGGAATACATCGCTCAGAAGGAATGGTGCTTTCCGGTCGACCCCGCGATGCGGGTGGTGACCGACATGATCGAGTGGTGCTCCGAGCACATGCCGCGCTGGCACCCGATCTCGATCTCCGGCTACCACATCCGCGAGGCCGGGTCGACCGCCGCGCAGGAGCTCGCCTTCACGCTCAAGGACGGTCTCACCTACGTCGAGCACGCCGTGGCGCGGGGGCTCCACGTAGATGACTTCGCTCCGGGTCTGTCTTTCTTCTTCAACGCGCACATGGACTTCTTCGAAGAGATCGCCAAGTACCGCGCGGCGCGGCGGATCTGGGCGCGCGAGCTGCGCGAGCGGTTCGACGCCCAGGACGAGCGCTCGCTGCTGATGCGCTTCCACACCCAGACGGCAGGCGTCTCGCTCACCGCCCAGCAGCCGCTCAACAACATTGTGCGGACGGCGATCGAGGCGCTGGCGGGGGTTCTCGGCGGGACGCAGTCGTTGCACACCAACAGCTTCGACGAGGCGCTGGCTCTGCCCACCGAGGAGGCCGTCCGGGTCGCGCTCCGAACGCAGCAGATCATCGCCTCCGAGACGGGCGTGACGAACACGATCGACCCCCTGGGCGGCTCGTACTTCGTCGAGGCCATGACCGATCTGATGGAGCAGCGCTGCTACGAGTACTTTGACAAGATCGACCAGCTGGGGGGAATGGTCGACGCGGTCAAACGGGGTTTCCCGCAGCGCGAGATCGCCGACGCCGCATTCCGCTATCAGCGCGAGGTCGAATCGGGTCAGCGCAAGCTGGTCGGCGTGAACTCATACACCGACGGCGGCCCCGACGGCGCCATCCCCATCCTGCGAATCGACCCCCAGCTGGAGGGCAAACAGATCGGGCGCGTACAGGCCGTGCGCAATAAGCGCGACGGGGCCGCGACGGCAGGGGCGCTCGAGCGGCTGCGCCGCGCCGCGACCGACGAGCACGAGAACCTCATGCCTTACCTGGTGGATGCGACCCGGGCCGATGCCACTGAGGGCGAGATGGTGGCGGCGCTGCAGGAGGTCTTCGGGGGCTACTCAGAAGCGCCCGTGTTTTAGCTCAGAGGCGCCCATGCTTGACGGCTGCTCAGGTGGTCTGCGGCCCCGCGCGACAACGTACCGGAGATAAATCCGTACATATAGTTCGAGTTCGTCAGTCATGACCTCCGAGAAGAAGATCCGCGTTGTCGTCGCCAAGCCCGGCCTCGACGGCCATGATCGCGGCGCCAAGATCATCGCTCGCGCCCTGCGCGATGCAGGCATGGAGGTCATATACACGGGGCTTCACCAGACGCCCGAGCAGATAGTCGAGACCGTGATTCAGGAGGACGCCGACGCGGTGGGGCTGTCGATCCTCTCAGGCGCACACATGACCCTTGTCCCACGCGTGCTCGAGCTCTTTTCCGCGCAAGGGATCGACGACGTGCTGGTGACGGTGGGGGGCACCATTCCCGCCGATGACATCCCCCAGCTAAAAGAGCTGGGCGTGGCCGAGGTGTTCGGCCCGGGCGCGAACACCCAGCAGATCGTGGACTTCATCCGCGAGAAGGTGGGCGCGAAGGGTGGCCCCGTACAGGCCTAGGTGGGCTTCCCCCGCCTCTGTGAGGCGGGCTTCACTCCCGTCTGTGAGGCGGGCTTCACTTCCCTCTGTGCACCGATTGACTAGTCAGTCAACCCGCAGGGTAATATCCCCGAGTCAAGCGATTGGAGGCTGCAGTTGAAGATTTGCGTCCTGGTGAAAGAGGTCCCGGATGCCGCCGTCGAGAAGCGGATTGATCCGTCGACGGGGCGGATGGACCGCTCCGGAGAGAAAAACCTCAACCCTTACGACACGCACGCGATCGAAGCGGCGATGCAAATCCGCGAAGGTGGTAATGCCGAGGTCGAAGAGATCGTCGCGGTGACGATGGGGCCCGAGTCGGCGGTGCGCGCTTTGCATAAGGCGGTCTCGCTTGGCGCCGACCGCTCGGTGCATCTGACCGACGCGGCGCTGGCCGGCTCAGATGTGGCCGCGACCGGGTACGCCTTATCGAAGGCGCTTGAGTCAGAACAACCGGATCTCGTCCTGCTCGGCCAGCAGTCGGACGACGGCGAGTGCTACACGATCGGGGCGGTGGTGGCGGACCACCTGCACATGCCCTCGCTGACTCAGGTGATCCAGTTGGACGTCGAAGATGGAGCGCTGCGCTGTGAGCGCCAGGCTGAGTACGGCTACGACACAGTCCAGGTGAAGCTCCCCGCCGTGATCTCGGTCGGCGACGCGATCAACGAGCCGCGCTACCCCTCGCTCAAGGCGATCATGGGCGCGAGGAAAAAGCCCCTTGAGCAGATGGCGCCCGCCGATATCGGGATCGATTCGGCGCTCGTGGGGGAGGAGGGCTCGCGCGTCCAGTGCGGCGATTTCCACGATCCTCCGGCCAAGGCTGCCGGCCAGGTGATCGAAGACGAGGACACGAACGAGACGGTCGAAAAGATCGTCGCTTGGCTCGAGGAAAGGAAGCTGATCTAGATGGTGGTTCCTCCACTCAGTCCTGACCCGCTTGGCGGCTGCGAATCGTCGCCTTGCGGCGTCCTCGCCGGCTCGCGTAGCGCTGCTACGCGTCGCCGGCTGCGTCCTTGCAATGCTCGATTCTCGCTCCCCAAGCGAGCCATGACTTCCTGGAGGAACCACTGATGGCTGACGTTCTGACCTACGTCTTGCACTACCAGGGCGCCTTCAACAAGAACTCGCTTGGGGCGGTTTCAGAAGGCGCCGCTCGAGCGGAGGAGATCGGCGGCCAGTGCCATGCCGTCGTAGTCGGCGGCGACGATTTGACCGATGAGCTTTGCGCGTCGCTCGGGGCCCACGGGGCCACCCGCGTGTTTCGCGCGCGCGGACCGGAGGGTCTAGCGCAACCTGTTGTCGACGTTATGGCGAAGGTGATCGACGAACACGGTCACTCCTACGCGCTGTTTGGCGGCGGTCTGCTTGGCTTCGAGATCGGGGCCGGTCTGGCGGCGCGAAAGCACGCCGGCGTGACGATGGAGGTGACCAACGTCCGCGCCGAGGACGGGAAGCTCGTCGCCGAGCGTCCGATCCTCCAGGACTCAAAGATCTCGGTCTCTCGTTACAGGGGAGGCCTCGGGATCATCATCGGGCGCATCAACGCTTTCGAGATGGTGTCCCGTGACGGTGGCTCGGCCGAGGTGGTGGATGTCGATGTCTCCCTCTCGCCCTGGTCGGAACAGGCCACGATGGTCACGCGCGGTGAGCAGAGGGGCGCCGACGTCGACATCGAGGGTGCCGACATCCTCGTGGCGGGTGGCCGCGGATTGGGCAAGGCTGAGGGCTTCGACCTGTGCGAGCAGCTCGCCGCCGCCTTCGGTGGAAACACGGCCGTCGCGGCGACACGGGCGGTGGTGGACGCCGGCTGGTATCCGTACGCCGCTCAGATTGGGCAGACGGGCAAGACGGTCTCCCCAAAGCTGTATCTCGCCGCGGGAATATCCGGCGCGATCCAGCACAAGGTGGGGATGCAGTCCTCCGAAAACATCATGGCGATCAACAAGGACGCCAACGCACCGATCTTCGAGTTCTCGGATCTGGGGATCGTGGGCGACCTCAACAAGATCCTGCCCAAGCTGACCGAGGCCATCAAGGTGAAGAAGGGGTAGGTGTGAGGTGAGCGCCTCCTCAGACGGTCTTCCGGCGCCCTCGGAGTACCCGCCTCCGGTCTCCTCCCCCGGCGAGTTCATCAAGCGCGAGCTCGACGCCGAGGACGAACGGATCGAGGTTGGCGTCGCGATCGTCGGTGGTGGCACGGCCGGCCTTGCGTGCGCCAACCGGCTGCTTCGACTGCTTGGAGACGACGAGAAGACGATGGAGCGGCTGGGCGAGGTGCCGGTCGCCGTAATCGAAAAGGCCAAGACCTGCGGCGGTCACAACATGTCCGGGGCGGTGATGCGCCCGGGGCCGCTGCAGGAGCTCTTTCCCCATCTGAGTCGCGATGACTGGCGCAAGGAGCGCTTCGCGTTTGGCGAGGTGACAAAGGAAGCCGTCTACATGCTTCCGAGCGCCAGGACCAAATTACGCATCCCCACTCCGCCCCCGTTCAAGAACCACGGCAACGAGGTGGTCTCCGTCTCTGCTCTGGCCCGCTATCAGCAGCGCGAGGCCGAAGAAGGCGGCGCCTACATCCTTACCGAGACCTCTGCCTCGCAGCTGATCGTGCAGGACGGCCAGGTGCTCGGCCTGCGCTCCGGCGACAAGGGCAGGGGCAAGGAGGGCGAGCCCCTTTCCAATTTCGAGCCGGGGACGGACATCAAGGCCAACATCACGGTGCTGGCCGAGGGCTGCTGGGGCCATCTGACGGGCGCCGCCATCCGCGAGTTCGGACTGGCCGAGGGCCGGGAGCCGCAGGTCTGGGAGCTCGGGGTCAAGGAGGTCTGGCGAGTCCCCAAGCCGCTCGACCGGATCATCCACACGATCGGACCATGGCCGCTGAAGATTTCGGCCAAATACGGCCAGATCGGCGGTACCTGGTTGTATCCGATGAAGGACGAAAAGAACGACCAGAACCTTGTGAGCATCGGGTTCGTGGTCGATCTGGACTACGCCGACGCCACAACCTCGGCTCACGATCTGCTGCAGCTCTTCAAGACGCACCCGTTTGTGCGCGAGATCCTCGAGGGTGGCGAGCGGGTGGCCTGGGCCGCCAAGGCCCTTCCGGGAGGCGGCTACTGGTCGATGCCAAAGCTCACGATGCCCGGGGCGATGCTGGTCGGCGACGCCGGCGGGATGGTTGACACCGTCTCGCTGAAGGGCGTCCACCACTGCATCAAGTCCGGGATCCTCGCCGCGGAGGCGATCTACGCCTCGCTGACCGGCGGAAAGCCGCTTTCGGACTACGAGCAGGCGGTGGAGACGTCCTCGATCGGCAAGGAGCTGTGGCTGGTGCGAAATACGCGTCAGCCGTTCCAGCGCGGGTTCATCCAGGGCGGACCTATGGTCAACGTCGCGATCGCGACCAAAGGGCGGCTACCGGCGGGACGGATGGGCTGGCACCGCGACGACGAAAAGCCGCTGTTCATCGGCGACAGCCGTGAGAGCTATCCCAAGCCCGACGGCAAGTACATCTTCGACAAGCTCTCGTCGGTCTACGTCTCGGGCAACGCGACGCGCGACGACGCACCAAACCACATTCGGCTTCACCGTGAGGTGCCACGCGAGATCGCAGAGGCTTGGCGCTGGATGTGCCCGGCGGGCGTCTACGAGATCCCCGATGACGCGCCCGAGTCCGGCCCCGTCGACGTGACCGTCAACTACACCAACTGCGTCCAGTGCGGCGCGATCACGGCCAAGGGCGGCCGGCTCACTCCTCCCGAGGGCGGTGACGGGCCCCTGTACACGATCACCTGACTCGCTTGGCTCTCAACGATGTCCCTCTACCGCCGAGGGCTGGCGGTAGATGGACAAAGAGCGCCGCTATGCTGGATGTATGAAGGCCGAAATTCACCCCGAGTACGTCGAAGCCCACGTGCGCTGCACATGCGGCAACGAGTTCACGACTCGCTCCACAAAACCCGAGATTCACGTCGAGATCTGCTCGGCATGTCACCCGTTCTATACCGGTAGGCAGAAGCTGGTAGATACCGGCGGACGGGTTGAGCGGTTCCAGCGCCGGGTCGCCAAGGGCCGGCGCGCCGCCCGAACCCCCGCTTAGAGTCCCCTTCCGGTGACCGGCGCAAGGGGGCTGCGCATTGTGATCGTCGGTGCGGGGCTCGGCGGCATAGCCGCCGCGATCGAGCTGCGCAGGCACGGCTTCGACGACATACGGATCCTCGAAAAGGCGCCGGCGCCGGGGGGCACGTGGTTCTACAACCGCTATCCCAAGTGCGCCTGCGACGTGCCGTCGCACCTGTATTCGTTCTCGTTCGCCCAGCGCCGCGACTGGTCGCACATCTGCTCGCCGCGCGAAGAGATCCTGCGCTACATCCAAGAGGTCGCGCGAGACCACGGCGTCGAGGAATGCCTGGTCCCAGACACCGACGTAAGCGCGTGCCGATGGGACGAGGCTGCCTGTCAGTGGACAGTCTCGAGCAGTGACGGCCGTGCCTGGAAGGCCGACGCCCTCGTGGTCGCCACCGGCCAGCTACACAAGCCGGCCGTCCCTCCCTTGCAAGGGACAGAAGGGTTCGGTGGCGAGTCCTTCCACTCGTCGCGGTGGCCCAGCGAGTTCGATCCGAGCGGCAAGCGGGTCGCGGTGATCGGCGCCGGCGCAAGCGGCATCCAATTCATCCCGTCGCTGGCCGAGGAAGCGCAGCGGCTGTTCGTCTATCAGCGCACGGCCAACTGGTTCTTGCCGCGAAGAAATCGCGCCTACCCGGCCTGGTTGCGGGCAGCGATCCGGTATGCGCCGGGCCTCCAGGCATGCCGCCGACGCTATATCTACCACTACGCCGAGGCCCTCACTCGCATGATCCGTAACCCGCGAACGCTTGGTCGAATCGGACGTGCCTGGTCCGCGGCATTCATGCGTTGGCAGCTCAGGGACCCTGAGGTGCGACGCAAGGCGTGGCCTGACTACACCTTCGGCTGCAAGCGAGTGCTTTTCAGCTCTCACTACCTGCCCGCTCTTCAGCGTCCGAATGTCGAGCTGGTCACCGAGCCGATTTCGCACCTGACGAGCGGCGCGGTGGTGACGGCCGACGGGGCCCAGCGCGAGGTTGACGCTGTGATCTACGCGACCGGGTTTCGCGCGGTTGACTTCATGCTCCCTATGGAGGTGAACGGCCGAGGTGGGCGCAGACTCAGCGAGGCCTGGGCGGGCGCGCCTCACGCCCATCTCGGGATCACCGTTCCCGGCTTCCCCTCCATGTTCTTGATCTACGGGCCGAACACGAATACCTCCGGCGGCTCGATCATTCTCTATGAGGAGGCTCAGGCCGC
>DASYAP010000083.1:0-16483 GCA_036501265.1 Solirubrobacteraceae bacterium
TGGACATCGGAGATGCGTCGGCGGAGATACGCCACGTTTCTGCCAAACGTTGTTGCGCGCGCGCTGTCGCGGCTGCTCAAGCCGCCTTCCGGTATCGATGCGCTGGCGATGGATGCAATACGGTCGCTCGGAGGCCACACAAAGCAGACGCACGCCGCAGTGCTTGCGCTGGTCGACGAGTTGGTCGCCATCGGTGCCAGCGGAGAGGCCGAGGCCGAGCGAGGCCACGAAGCGCCGGCTGAGCTGGTCAACGTGGGCTGAATACCCGGCCCGGTCTGGAACCTAGGAGGGTGGTCCCGGGAGTCCCAGAAGCTGCACGAGCGACACAATAACCAGCGCCCCCGCCACCGTAATCAGCCCGTAGCGGGCGATCCGGATCGGGAAGCGGCTGCCGATGCCGACGAGAAACAAGACCGCTGCCAGAAGGACTGTCAACCGCACGTACTTGTCGGCGGTTCCCGCGGCCACCTGGCCCTCAGTGAACAACGCCGTGGCCACGGAGTTGAAGTGAGTCGCCTCGGCCTGCTGCGGAATCTTGTACTGGGGCATGTACGAGGGATCCGGAGGCGCGGCAGGATTCTTGAGGGGGTGGGTGGCCACCCACGCCTCGAAGGCCGGGCGATACCCCGGGCGCAGGCGCCTGACCGCGAGACGAAACAGCTTGGTTTCGTGCGACGCGTAGGCCGTCTCGACGGCGTTGAACGAGACAGAATCAAGCGTCCTGATCTGCGTTGCTTGGACCTGGGCGACGCTGGCCCTGCGCCCCGCTGCCGAGGCCTTGGCGAGTGAAAGGGAGGAGTGTGTTCCCCACTTGGCCGCTGAGTAACCGGCCCAAGCCGCCGTCAACGCAACGATGGAGAGCAGCAATGCCTCGACGATCGCGATCGCGCGGCCGTGGCCGGCTGCGTGCACGTCCGTGTGTTCGCGATGCTCGGCGATCTCCTTGCCAACTTCGTTTGACGATAGGCCCTCTGCCATCAGTGAAGATTCGCCGCGATTAGACGGTCCGGACGACCCGTTCGGGGATACGGGCTGTCCCGCCTCAGCTCGAGCTTGGGGACTCGTCTGGGCGGTTGAGGCGCACGACGTACTGGGGTATGCGCGCCAACTCGGCGCGAGCGGTGCGCGCGACGGCTCGGATGTCGTGAACCCCCGGTCGGACCAAAGCCGCCAACAGGGCTAATGCGACCATAGATCCGACGAGCGGGGCGTCCGGGGTTGAGTCCCCCGCAAGCAGGTGCACGGCCTCATCGAGCATTGAAGACCCAATCAGTAGGCCGTTACGGGAGGGACGACCAGGGAGGGCGTTGAGGGCACGCTGGCTCCTGGCGGCGGCCGCTCGCCCGGCCATCCCAAGCAAAATAAGCGTCAATAGAAACTGCTGGTCGCGTGGAACGCCGAGGGTTCGCTCGAGGGTCCGGCTTCGAGCTTCCTTCAGCAGCACGTACGCGAGCCTGGGGTCCGAGCGGACAGTCTTCACGTTGTAGAAGTAGCCGTCGCTTCCCGTGCTCATCGGTCGCGAAGCTAGGCTACCGCGGACGCACCGACATCACCTACTTCGGGTTAAGTGCGTAGGTCACGTCCGGGGACGTCAGCGGCCCGTAGCGAGTAGCGGCGCAAGCGACGGCGTGCACGCACAAGCTGCGCCGCGCAGCCTGCTGACCCCGAACAGGTCCTCGATTGTCTGCAGCAGCGAGTAGTGGTCTACCGGCTTCGCAAAGCCGGCGCGTCCCAGCCGCGGCAGCAAACGGCGGCAGCAGTTGCTTCAGGAAGCGATCCGCTGTGGAGACGCTGCAGTCGTGCATGTCGTGGCATAGGTTGGGCGTAATCCAGATGAACTCGGGCAGTGCGTGCGCCCGCTCGTCCGCGGCCAGCTGATCAAGCGGGACCACGCGCTTGCAGTTCGCTGGCTTTCGCACAAGCTCGCGGTAATAGACGAACGGATCGTGTTTTTTGGCGTAGTCGCCCGCCGCGTTCCCGGTAAAGCAGGGATGGGGGAGGTCTTCCATATACCCCTTCCACGAGATCCCGTCGCTGCTCAGCTGACCGGCCAAGCCGCTGCCGGGGGCCGAGCAGTCCGTGCAGTCGCTGCTGAGTCCAAATGTGGATCCGCCGCTCAGCGCCAGGTAGTTGGGCAGCGAGGGGTGAGAGATGGCCTACATCTGGGTCGCCAAGCCGTAACTGCGCGCCAGTCCGTTGATGAACGGAGCGGCGCGAGAGCCGATCACGTTCGAGTACTCGGCGTTCTCGAGCACCACCACGGCGATATGTGCGGGCCGACCCCGCGCGAACTTGGCCTTTGGTGACGGAGTCGTCTGGACCGGGCCCGCCCGGGTGGCCGAGCCGCAGGAGGCGAGCATCAGCGCGAGTGCAGCGACCGCGGAGGCGATGAAGATGGCTCTCGACGTCGTGGCCCAACCGAAGCCGTCGTCGCGTGATTGCCCTCTCAAGCGCCCCGGCGCGATCATACGGTCGATGGCCTCGACTCGCGTCACCACTGCGTTCGCTCCCGGCCGTGTCAACCTGATCGGCGAGCACACCGACTACAACGGCGGCCTTGCCATCCCATTCGCGATCGCCAGCGGCGTCACGGTCCGCGCCACGCCCGTAGACGGGCGACGGATCGAGGCGGTCGCCAGCGACCTCCAAGAATCCGACAGCTTCGACCTCGCCGATATCGGTCCGGCGGATGGCTGGCGCGCGTTTGTTCGGGGCACCGCGGCGGAGCTACAACGAGCGGGGCGCGAGCTCAGCGGCGCCAGTCTCGAGATCAGTGGGACGGTGCCAAGGGGGGCCGGTCTCTCCTCGTCGGCTGCGCTCGCGGTCGCACTCGGCCTGGCGTTATGCGCACTGGCCGGGGAACTCGAGCCCGATCGCGTCGAGCTAGCGAAGCTTTGCTGTTTGGTCGAACACGCCTGGGTCGGGGCCCAGACAGGTCTGCTCGACCAACTCGCCTCGCTGTTCGGTGAGCGCTGCCGGGCAGTCGTCATCGACTTCCGGTCGCTTGCGATCCGCTCCGTCCCGCTGGAGCTTCCCGGCCACCGGCTCGTTCTGCTCGACTCGCACGAGAGCCGCGCCAACGCCGCATCGGGATATAACGAGCGCCGCGCCGAATGCGCCCAGGCCTCCGCACTGCTCGGCCTGTCGTCGCTGCGCGAGGCGACGCTCGACGAGGTGAATCAGCTGCCGCCGCCGCTCGACAATCGCGTCCGACATGTGATCGGTGAGAACGCACGGGTGGTGGAAGCTGTGCAGGCCTTGGACCGCCGAGATGCGGTCGTGCTGGGACACCTACTCGACGCATCACACGAAAGCTCGCGCGACCTCTACGAGATCTCGACGGAGGCTGTGGAGGCCGCACGCGAGCGGCTGCTGCAGGCCGGCGCACTCGGTGCCCGCCTCGTCGGCGGCGGCTTCGGCGGCAACATTCTCGGCCTCATGCCGCCTGACGCAGAGGGCCTCCCGGACGCTCGCGAGGTCCGGGCCGCCGCCGGGGCGGGCGTGACGGTCAGCTAGTCGTCGGGCGCGCCTGACGGTCAGGTAGTCGTTTGCAAGCGTTCGGTGACCTGCGCCGACCAGACGCTCACCCGTCACTCGCCGGCTTCCGACGAGTGCTGGTCGCTGTCTCCGACGGCCGAGTCGTCGCCTGCCGGAGCGCCCGGCACCTTGTCCGCCGCGGGGCTCCCCGAGCCCCCTTCGGCGCCCGGCTCATCCGGACGATCCTCGGGCGCGCTCTGCTCGGCTTGCCGGCTTCGTTCTTTTTCTGATTGCTCTGTCATGACCTCGTTCCTACCCACTAAGAGCTGCCGCCACCCGATTTGCGCTCTGCAGCCCGGTTTGACAGCCGGCGGCGGGTCGAAGAAAATCGCGCAGGATTCGGCTTTAGGGCCGCGTGGAAGAGCTCGTGTCGCCGAGCTGGGCCGGTTGGCGCGATGAGCGATGGGAGGCGAATGCCGGAATCTGAAGGCAGCGGGCTTGAGCCGACCGAGCACATCGTCATTTTGATGCTCGAAAACCGGTCCTTTGACCACATGCTGGGCTATCTACGACTGGAGTCCGGACGCGATGACATCGAGGGGCTGAAGCCGGGCATGGCTAACAGCCACGACGGCCGCTCCTATCCCGTCCACCACCTCGCCAAGACGCACGTGCCTGATGGCCTCTGGGACCCTGACCATTCCGCCGCGGCCACCGATAGGTGCATCAACAGTGGTGCCATGGATGGGTTCGCCGCCAGTTATGCGGACACTCTGACTGGACGGGGAGTAAGCGACCCCGATCCGGGGATTGTCATGGGGTACTACAACGCGTCCGACCTCCCCGTCTATGACCACCTGGCCGAGCATTTCTGCGTCTGCGATCGCTGGCACAGCTCCGTTCCCGGCGCCACGTGGCCGAACCGGCTGTACGCCCTCGCGGGGAGCGCCGCGGGCAGCCGGGATGATCAGAAGCTGCCGCTCTACGACAAGTACTCGTTCATGCGTCACCTCGACGCCGCCGAGGTCTCGTGGCGCTGGTACTCCTACGACATCGGCACCCTGCGTTGCGCAGATCGCCACTACTGGCTGACTCATCACGACCGGTTCGCATACGTTCAGAAGCTCAAGCTGTCGGTGGCAGCTGAACTAGAGGGGGAAGCGTTCGTCGACGAAGACGGGGCCAGTTTCGTCGAGGACGCAGCGCGCGGGCGGCTGCCCGCGGTGTCATGGATCGACCCCAACTTCAAAGACCTCAACCTGGTGGGCTCGCCGCCCAACGACGACCATCCGCCCTCCGACGTGGAGGAGGGCCAGGAGCTCGTGATGCTCGTTTACAACGCGCTCGCCACCAGCCCGCTTTGGGACAAGACACTTCTGCTCGTCGTATACGACGAGCACGGCGGCTTTTTCGATCATCTCGCTCCACCGGGGAATCCGCCCGACGACGACCCGTCCGTCTTCTCTCACTACGGGATTCGAGTGCCTGCCATTGTCGTTTCGCCGTGGGTCGCGGCACGGAGCGTCTCGGCCACGCTGTATGACCACACATCGATCATCAAGACGATCCTCAGGCGCTTCTGCCCGGCGGAGCTCGACAACCGTTCGGGGATAAGAGCACTGGTCCATTGGCTCGAGGAAGGCCAGCCCCATTACATGGGCAAGCGCGTCGCCGCGGCAGCCGACCTGGGAACCCTGCTCGACCAACCACAACCGCGACCGGCACCGGACCGCGGCGCGCTTGTGCGGTGGGTAGCCGACCGCCATCGGGCACGCGCGGCGCGCTTGCTCGAGGATCCCCGCGGCATGCTCCGCCCGGCCGAAGCGCACGCCCTGACAGACCTGCAGCAGAGAATGCTCGAGGTCGACCAGGCCGCGCGCGACCAGGGACACCCGGCCGGTCAGCCCTAGGACAGGTCTGACCGGATCTCCTCAGCCGCAGAATGGACCCGGCGAGATCCGGGCCGCGGCCGGCGCCAGCACCAAGCCGGCGACCTCGTAGCTACAGGGTTAAGAAAGCGCGGTACCCATCGTCTTGAGCGCCTGCGCCATGATCGTCAAGGTCGGGTGTACCACGATCGCGCCTGGGATCACCGAGGCGTCCACGATGAAGAGCCCGTCGTGGAGATCGGTGGAACCGCTCGGTTTGGCCCCGTCGTAGACGCGTCCGTACTGGTCGACCACTCCGTGCGCGCTGTCCGGCCCGATCCGGCAGCCCCCAAGGGGATGGGTCACGTCGAGCTTGTGCAGCCCGAGCCCTGCTCCAGAGCGGGAACGGAACGTAGCCGCTGTCGGGATCCGAGGACGCCATTGCGTCGGAAAGGTCCTTGAGCAGGCCCTCGATCTGTGCGAACACCGGCTGGTTGCCCACCGGGGTCTCCCAGGTCAGATCGAGGTCGTCGCCGTCTAGGCTAAAGCGGCCGTTCGCCTCGTCCTGGCCCATTGCGTTGAAGAAGAAGATGTCCGCGACCGTCTCCATCTCGGTGCGCGCGTCGTCGGGGTTAGTGGTATCCGGCACCAGCGGGAGGAACGCCTTGAAGTCAGGGATGGTCTTGGTGATCCATGCCAGGCGCATCAGTCCTTTGAACAGCTCCCGCTTGCCCCAGCTGTCGAGCATGCGCAACGCCACGCCGGCGACAGTCGCGGTCATCGAGGGGATCGCGCAATCCTCGACGATGAGCCGGCGCCCGTCGAGCAGGAAGTTGATGTGGCAGGTGTTCATCGGCCCTCGAGTCGGCTGCACGGGGTGCGCCGTGCCCACGCAAAAGCCGGCGAAGTTGCCGTTGTTTGAGAAGCCCAGCCCGAGCTGATCGGAGAGCTTGAGACCCTGGTCGCGTGAGCGCAACAGGATCTCGTTCGTGCCGAGCGTCCCGGCGCCGAGGTACAGCGACGGCGCGGTGACCTTCTTCTCCTCGCCGTCGGCGCGGTAGTCGCAGAAGGTCACCTCCCAGCCACCCTGGACCGGAAGCACATAGCGCACCTCCGCCAACGGCAGCAGCGTCACACCGCTGCTGCCGTTTGCCAGATAGCGCTGGAACAGAAGGTGGTCGAGGCTCTGCGTGGCCTGCGGCAGGCAGCCGAGCATGCACCGCCCCTGGCGCTCGCAGAAGCTGTGCGTGCGCTTAGCCTCGTCATTGCCCGGGCCGGTCTCGCGATAGTCGTGGATGGCCAGTTCGAGCGGCGCCCAAGCTGCCTCGCCATCGCCCAGCCCGCGCTTGCGCTTGACCGCGGCGGCGGCGTCGCGCAGCGTGCGCGAACGGTCGAGGTAGAGATAGTCCTCGTCGCCGAGGTCGTCGACGTTCTTGCTGTCGGGCAGGGGGAACTTGGTGACGATGTTGCTCAGCAATCCCCTGTTGGTCTCGGTCCATGCTCGCGCGGCCCGGTAGTCGGAGTCGGAGAGGGGGAGGCCGATCTGCGCGAGTACGTCTGCGTCGGCAGCCATCGTCGCAGTCGAATAGATGAGCGAGCCACCGTCCACGCCGCTTGCATGGGCGACGTTGACCTCGTCGAACTGATCGAAGCAGTACAGGCCGTCGCGATTGCCGGCATGGCGGATCGACGCGAACAGGTCGAGCAGCCCGTCGGTGTGGTCAGGGCGAGGCCAGTACTGCACCGGGTGGCCGTGCTTGGTCGCCCAGTCCCGGAGGTCCGGCGGTGGTGGGTCCGGAGGTTTGCCGAGCCGCTCCGGCGTCGTCCACCAGGTCCCGCGCTCGAGCACGAGCACCTTCTTTCCCTTCTCCACGAGCTTGCTCACGGCCACGGTCGCGCCGAAGCCGCTTCCCACGACTATTGCGTCGTACCCCACCCTGTCTCCTTGTCCCTGGTCGCCACGGAGTAACCCCAATCTTAACTCTGCCGGCGGGGGCGAACTTTGTTGATTCACTTGCGCCAGGCGCAAGTCAATCAACGTCGTTCGGGCGCCCGAGTCATGGACAACGGTCTGCTGGTGCGAGAGACTTCCAAGAAATGCTGGAGCCCGGCTCAACGAGGCAGCGCCTCAAGCGTACGCTCAATGCTGCCTATGCCGAAGGGGTGCTCAGCCAGAACACCCTCGTCCATCGTCTAGATCAGCTATTCGGCGGTCCGCTGGTGGATCCTGCGCGGCTGATCGGCGATCTCTCGGCCCGCAAACAGCATCGCTCCCATGCCTCGATCGGAGAGCAAATCCGCGCGATCGGCCGCAGGCTCTTGTTGCCGCTCAGCTTTGCCACAAACGGCTCCCACGTCCTGCTCGCGCTCGACTGGAACGGTGGCCACGAGCTCGTGATCGGCCGCAACCCCGTCTGCGACATCGTTCTGTCCGGACCGGCCGTCTCGCGACGACACGCCCGACTCAGTTTCCGAGACGGCAGCTGGATCCTCCAGGACCTCGATTCGACCAATGGCACGGTCGTCAACGGCGCCCTGGTGGGCCGATGCAAGCTGGAGCCGGGCGACCGGGTGATCATCGGCGACGAACAGCTCGTCGTCGACTGACCGGTGCCGCGACGCGCGAGCGGACCGCCGGCCGCTACCGAGCTTACGATTGTCGGCCCATGTCAGATTCCACGGACACGCCCGCGCCACGCGGTCCGAAGTCGGCGTACGGATCCGCCGGCGTCGACTACCACGCGCTCGACGCGGGCAAACGCGAAGCTCTGACAGAGGCGCTGACGACGTCAGGTCTGCTGCATGCAAGCGGGGGCCGGGCGGTCGATGAGTCGCGTGGCGAGCCCGCTTTCGTCTTTGAGATCGCGGGTCGCACCTTTGGCTTCGTGCTCGAGTGTTTGGGAACCAAGTCGATCATCGCGCGGCAAGTCGAGGCCGAGCTTGGCTCCGCTCCATTCGCCCACGTCGCGTACGACACGGTTGCGGCGATCGTGAACGACCTCTGTTGCGTCGGCGCGCTGCCGTTGGTCGTCAACGCTTACTTCGCGACCGGATCGTCGGAGTGGTACGAACACGAGCGCCGGAAAGCCGCTCTCCTTGCAGGTTGGCGGGAGGCCTGTGTTGACGCAGGCGCAACGTGGGGAGGCGGAGAGTCGCCGTCCTTGCCGGAGCTTGTCGCCAGATCGGAGATCGAACTCGCGGGAAGCGCAGTCGGCATCGTGCCAGCCGGACGGAGCGCCATCCTCGGGGCCGATCTGTCGCCTGGCGACGAGATCGTGTTGGTGGCGAGTGCTGGTCTGCACGCAAACGGCTCCTCACTCGCGCGCCGGGTTGCCGGCGAGCTAGAAGACGGCTATCGGACGCCGCTTCGCAGCGGCCGTACTTTTGGAGAGGCCGTGCTCGACCGCTCGGCGATGTACGTCGGCCTGGTGCGAGCACTGCTCGAGAGCGGTGCAGACGTCCACTACCTGAGCCACATCACCGGCCATGGGCTTCTGAAGCTGATGCGGCCCCGGCGCGACTTCACCTACCGCATGACCTCGTTGCCGGAGGTTCCCGAAGTACTGCAGTTCCTGGTCGAGCGGGTAGGGCTATCGGCGAGGGCTGCCTACTCGACGTTCAACATGGGCTGCGGCTTTGCCGTCTACTGCGCCGAGGGGGCCGGACAGCGCGTGGTTGAACTCGCTGCCGCGCTTGGGATGCCGGCGCTGTTGGGGGGAAGGGTGGAGCAAGGCCCTCGGCGCGTCGTGCTGGAACAGGTTGACGTCGTATTTGAGAGCGGCGACCTTGACCTCGCGCCAGGTCGCGGCTAACTCGAGTCTCGGCGGTCGGCCTCGACCAACAACGCGAGCGTGGGGCAGGCGTCAGCCGCCTTGTAGGCGAGATCCAGCAGGTCGGCCGGGACCTCAGTTTGTTCGATGATCGGGTAGCCCCAATCGTCGAGCCGGATGAGCTCGGGCAGCAGTTCGGCACAGAGTCCGTGCGCGTCGCACGCGATGGGGTTGACTCGCAGGCGCGTGCTCATGTGGGACGGCCTTCCACTTCCGTCAGGCTGCCACCGCGCGAGCGCCGCAGCGCCCAACGCGGTGAAGTTCGATCTCGTGTGCGAACACTTCTAGCGCGCTCTGCGCAAACCGGGCGACGCCATCGGGGTGGTGGCATGCACCGCGGCCTCGGACCTCGTAGATCCAGCGATCGAGCCGCTCAATATCGCGGTCGCGCGCGACTCCCTGGACAACCGCGTCGAGGAGCTGCGCGATGCCGGCCAGTCCAAACTTGCACGGGCCACACTGCCCCGCGGACTGGCCCGCGAGGTATCTGACCACGCGTCCGCTCTGGCGCAGGCCGCAGTTGCTCTGGCCAAGGGCGATTATCACCCCGGATCCGAGGCTTGCACCGATCCCGATCAGATCTGTCCTGGAGAGCCTGATCTGCAGCGCCGAGGACGAGTGAACCCAGGTCCCGAAATAGCCGCCGACGAGCAGCGCCTGGAGCGGCTCGGTAGCGCCTCCGGCAGCGGCGAGCAAGTCGACCATCGGGGTGCCAAATTCGAGCTCGTACACGCCGGGGCTGGTCACGGCGCCGGAAATCGTGACCAGCACGGAACCGGGGTCCGAGACTGTCCCAAGCTCCCGGAACCAGCGATCGCCGAACCTGGCGATCAACGCAATCTGGGCGAGGGTCTCGGGATTGTTGACCAGCGTCGGGCGGCCTCGGTAGCCGCGCTCGAAGGGCCGCGGGGGCACGAATGTTGGAACAGCGCGACCACCGTTGAGGTGGTGCATGACGGCGCTTTCCTCGCCCGTCACGTATCCGTCGGGGCCGGTGGCCACCCGGATCGGGATGCGATCGCCCCGGACCGAGATGGCACCGTGAAGCGACTGCAGTGAGCCGTGCGCGCTCTCGCTTACCTTGACGATCACTTCGCGGGCGTCGACTGCTTGTGCCGCGAGCAGCGCGCCGTCGAGGACCAGATGTGGCATTGCGGTCAGCAGCAGGCGATCCTTGGCGCTCTCGGGTTCGGTCTCGCTGCCATTCACCACGACGGCACTGGCACCGCCGCGAGCCAGCGCGACCGTGCGCAACTTCTGGGCGGCGGGGAAATCGGCTCCGCCACGGCCGCGCAGTCCGGCGCGCTCCACCATCTCGAGCAGCTCCGGGCCGCTGCGAGGCGGCACCGGACCGTGCATACGCTCATGGTCCGTTGCGGTGAGGACCTGGCCCGGGGAGGTCAATCCGGCGAGCAGCCGCGGGAGTCCGGGATGCCCCGGCACCGGGGTGGATTGCACAGTGGCAAGCTGTTCGGTCACCCGAGATCTTCTCCGCTGGTGGGCCAAGCTGCGAGGTGCCGCACGCGGCCGTCGCGTCCGACGAGGCGGCTGGGAAGACTCATCGACTGGAGCCACTGCGGCGCGCGTTCTCCACGGACGATCGCTGCGGTGCTCGCCGAGTTGGCATCGAGACACGATGACGCGCAGACCGTGACGGTGCGCCAAGGACCGCGGGCGGGCTCTCCCGTGCTCGGGTCGACGAGGTGGTGGGCGGGCCCCCACGGCATCTGCCAGCTACGGGTCGCCACGCTCGAGGTGGCCAAGCCCCCGCTGGGGAGGGCAATCCATTGACCGGGGGCGCTCTCGCCGTCGCGGTGGTCGTCCGTCACGCGCACCGGCCAGCCGCCGGATGGTGCGCCGGCCGTCGCGATATCGCCGCCGAGGGAAACCAGCACTTCGCAGCCGCAGATGTCGGCCGCTTGCGCGGCGGCTCGGTCGGCGCAGAGCGCCTTGGCGGTGGCGCCCAGATCGAGCCTGGCCCCACGAGGAAGTTGAATCGTTCCCGCCGCCTCGTCGAGGCTTACGGTGCTCCAGCCGGGGACCTCCTTGAAAACGGGTCGCGGCGAGCGGCCCGTGGGAGGCACTGAGTGCAAGGCGCTGAAATCTCGGTCGTAGCCGAGCGCGATCAGCGCACGGCCCACGGTAGGGTCGACGTCGCCGTCCGTCAGTCTGGCCGCGCGCAACGCAGCGGCGACCGCCTCGAGCAGGAGGGGGCCGACCGCTACCGGCCGGCCCCCGGCCGCATTCAACGCCTCCAGATCAGAGTCCTCCCGGAAGCGTGAGCAGGCCTTGTCGAATGCAGCCACCGTCCGCTGAACCGAGGTGACCGCGCCGGAGAGACATTCGCGGCGCGTCACTGCGACCGTCGCGGTGGTGCCGAGGGCGTCGAAATGAGCGGTATGCGTCCGGTTGCGCTGCTCCGCTCCAAGATTGGTCGTAATCACGAACGCAAGTATTGGTTCGAGGTCTCTTAAGGCGCTAAGAGCGGCGTGAGAGTTTCCACAATCGCATTCTGCGGGCGTGTCAGCGGACATTTTCGAATCACGACCCAAGCAGCGCAGGGGCCGGTGCGTCACCTGCGGGCTCGTAGCCGGGCAGAACCAACTCGACCATCGCCCCCTTTCCGGACGCGGGTTCACCGGCCCGGACGATGCCCCCGTGGGCCTCGGCAATGGCCCACACGATTGCGAGTCCCAGGCCTGCCCCGCCGGAGTTGCGATTGCGCGCGGCGTCGGTGCGGTGGAAGCGCTCAAAGATCCTCGCGCGCTCGTCCGGAGGGATGCCCGGCCCGTCGTCGAGAACCGCGAAGCGGATGCGCTCCTGGCCGACCCGTCCTACTTCGAGGCGGACTAGCCCATCCGGGGCAGAGGTGTGCTCAATCGCATTTCGCGCAAGGTTGCGCAGCGCCTGCGCCAACCGGTCCGGGTCGCCGTGCACCGAACCGCCCGGCACGGGACCGAGCTCAAAGCGGCGCTCAGCGGTCAGCTCCAGGCCGTGCCACAGCTCGGACAAGAACGGTTGCAAACGGATCGTCTGCGGTCGCAGAAAGTCCTGCTGCTCGGCCTGGGCGAGCAGCAGGAGATCTTCGACCAGCCGACCCAACCGGCCGACCTCTGCAGTGACAACCTCCTCAACGCGGCGGATCTCGGCCGCCGTCGGTTCGCGCTGTGCCGCCAGCACCTCGAGCTGGCCGCGGATCACGGTCAGGGGCGTCCGCAACTCGTGGGAGGCGTCGGCCACGAACTCTCGCTGGCGCGTGAAGGCGTGGGCGAGACGGTCGAGCATGTGATTGAAGGACTCGGCCAGGATGGCGAGTTCGCCGCGACCGTCACGACGGGTGTCCATGCGAGGGGTGAGCTCGCCGGCATCGACACGGGCGGCTACCTGCGCCATCCGCCGGAGGGGCGCGGACACGCGCATGCCGGCCACATACGACGCGACGAGCGCAATGACCAGCACGAGCGCCCCGGCCAGCAGGAACGCTCCTGCCAAGCCGTGCTGTGCGTGCTCCACCGACGCGAGCGGCTGACCGGCTGCGACCACCACCGTCATTCCTGCGACTTTCAGAGGGCGCTCGTGGAGGCGGACCGCTCCCACGTCCGGCACGTGGGCTGTGGAATACCCGGTCCTTGGTGAAAGCAGCGTGCGGGCAGCCTGGTTCTCCCCCGTCTGTTGTGCGAGCGTCTCGCCCTCCTCAGGCGACCGCATGCCGAATACCTCCTGGTGGTTGCTCACCGCACGCCTCCCCGGCAACAGCACGAACAGCAGGGTGGAGTTGGCCGTGTATGGCTGACCGCGCATGTATCGCGTCGCAACATGGGAGATGTGGCGGCCGCTGTGAGCGCGGCTCGCGCGTAGCGCCTCGGCGAGCTGGCCCGTATCGCCGGCGAGATCCCGGTCAATCTGGTGCCGAAGCTCACTGCCGGTATCGGCGTAGATCACAACGAAGACCGCCGCGGCAGAGACCAGCAGTAGAGCCGCCACCCACACAGTGAGCCGCCAACGCAGGCTGGCGGGAACGAGGCGCCTAAGCCCGCGCATCGAGGCGATAGCCGACGGAACGCACTGTCACGATCGGCGCCTCGCGTACGTCGCCAGCTTCTCGCAGCTTGCGCCGCAGGTAGCCGATGTAGACATCGACCAGGTTGGTCCCCGGGTCATGTTCGTATCTCCAAACCGCGCGCAGCAACTGCTCACGCGTCAAAACGCGCCCTTGGTTACGCAGCAAATAGACCAGAAGCTCAAACTCGGTTGTCGACAGCGTGACAAGTTCGCCGTGATAGCGCACCTCGCGGCTCAGCAGGTCGGCCTCGATCCCGGCGGCGCGCAAGGAGGTGTTGGCGCTCTGCGAGACCACGCGCAACTGCGCGCGGATGCGAGCCGCGAGCTCGCCGAGCGAAAACGGCTTTGTCAAGTAGTCGACGGCCCCGGCATCGAGCCCCCTCACACGATCCTCGACCTCACCGAGCGCCGTCAGCAAGATCACCGGCAGCATCGGTCTCGCGCGACGCACCTCGTCGAGAACGTCGAGTCCGCTGCGACCGGGCAGCATCAGGTCGAGCACCACGAGGTCGACGTCTTCGTGGAGCGCCATCTCGCCGCCGCGAACGCCATCGAGGGCGGACCGGACGGTGAACCCATAGCCGCGCAGGCCACGTTCGAGAAAGTCGACGATCCCGGGCTCATCCTCGATGACCAGGATTACGTCCGCCATACGGCTATGCAACTACCCGTTTGCCGAGCCCACGCGAACCGTCCCGCCGACCGATCCGCCGTCGGACCCGAGCTGTAGCTGCGCCGCGAGCCGCACAACTGATCCGCCGGAGTTGCGAAGTCGTGCCGCCATGTTGGTTCCCTGAAGCGACGTAATGGTTCCGCTGTACTGCGTCGGATCGGCGGAGGAACCGAGGGTCACCCGGCTATGTGTCATCTGGACTCCACCGCCGTCCAGCGATTGTCCGATGATGCGGATATCCAGCGCGTTCAGCCGCTGGCCGTTCGCGGTCATCGAAAGGTCGACGACCGTTTGGCCGTCGCTCGACTCGCTCTGTCTGACGGTTCCGGTCACCGGTGCCGTGAATGATGGCGCGCCACCCGAGCTGGCGGTACTCCGGGCGCTTGTCGTCCCCGTACTGGAGACCAGCAGGTAGCTTGGCGTCCCCGCTCGCTTGGCCCATCCCTTGGCGAGCGGACCGCTGGGCAACCAGACGATTAGGGCCAGCGGCACTGCCATACACGCGAGGATTGCGGTCAGCCGGACCCCGATGCGGCTCGGCCAGCCGGCGGTTGCGCGGACCAACACCGCTGCTATGACCAACGCCGAGCAGATCGCGCTGATAGCCAGCAGCCAACCGAACTTCACGTCGGTTCCCGTGCCGAACGTGTGCAGCAGCGCCACGGGCCAGCACGCGTACGCGGTCCAGTGCGTGAGACGCCATAGGCGAAAGCCGAACCGTCGCCGCAGCAGGCTTGTGATCACGAGCGCCAGCAGCAGGTCGAACGCGACCGCGCCGAATCCGAGCCACAGCGGGCGGTAAGCCGAGGTGAAGGGAATAAAGACATCAACCACGGTGATCGGCGCGAAGCCGTCGAGCAGCGAGGTGATCACATGCACCGCCGTGAACGCGACCGCCAGCAACGAGACGTTGCGGTGCACGGCGTCGACCACGAAGCGCGGAAGGCGCTCGGTTCGCAGGCGGCGCGAGTTCGCGACCCCCAGCACGACGCTCAGGGTCAGCAAGATCAGCGCGACCGTGCCGGTTCCGCGCGTCAGGTACCAATAGGCGCTTGGACCTACGGCGGCAGCCCGGATCATTTGCAGATCGAGCGGCAGGCCGTCTCAGGAGCCACCCGAGACGACTCCGCCGCCGGACGGTGCCGGGGCTGATGAGGGCGCTTGGGCGGGCGGTTGTAGCCCACCGCCGCCGCTGCTGCTCGAGCTGCTCCCACCATCGCTGTTGCTCGAGCCGCCGCCGGTGGAGTTGCTCGAACTGCTTGAAGCGGAGTTGTTGGAAGAGGCGGAATTGTGGCTGACGACGTTGCTCGCGCTCTGACCGCGCGTGTGGCCGTGGAAGGCGTTTGCCGCCGCGACCGAAAGGCCGCCCGCAAGCGCGACGGCGCCGGCGGCGAGCCAACGGTTGAGACGACCGACTAGAGCAAAACCTCTATCGCGGGTGGTGAGAGCGGAATGAGCCATGGTGGTTGGTGGGAAGAACCCTCTTCCCAGTCTGCCCTAGCTTGGAGTGAATCCGCTATAAGGAAATTAAATCTGCGTGAGAAAGCCCTAATAGCCGGTTCAGGTACATCTAGGGCGTTCACTTAGCGGTGGTGGCAGGCGCCGGCTGCCACCCGAGAGCCGGGGCGATCTCACGCGCGATGGTTTCAAGCATGCTCGTGTTGTACGCGACGCCCAGCTGATTCGGCACCGTGAGCAAGAGCGTGTCGGCCGCCTGGACGGCCTCGTCTTGCGCGAGCTGCTCTGCGATCAGATCGGGTTCGCCTGTATAGGTGCGTCCAAAGCGGGCAATGGCGCCGTCGAGGTAACCGAGCTGGTCGCGGTCCTCGCCGCTGCGCCCGCCGAAATAGACGCGGTCCTCCTCGCTGACGATCGGTATCACGCTTCGGCTCACCGAGGCCCGCGGCTCGCGTTTCCAGCCGGACTCCCTCCACGCCTCGCGAAAGAGCTTGATCTGTTCGGCCTGGAGCTGATCGAAGGCCACCCCGGTGTCCTCCGTCAGAAGCGTGGAGCTCATGAGGTTCATGCCCTGCTCGGCCGCCCATCGCGCGGTGGCTCGCGTACCCGAGCCCCACCAGATGCGCTCGTCGAGGCCGGGCGACTGCGGCTGAATCGCAAGCGAGCCCGCCGCGCCGGTCATGGCCGGGTCCGCTTGCGCGACTCCGGCGCCCACGATGGCCGCACGGAACAGTGCCGTCTTGGAGCGCGCGAGGTCGGCGTCGCTCTTGCCGTCTGGCACCGCATAACCGAACGACTCGGCTCCGCGCAGCGCGGGCTCCGGCGAGCCACGGCTGACGCCGAGCTGCAACCGTCGGCCGGCGATCAGGTCGGCGGCGCCAGCCTCTTCGGCCATGTAAAGCGGGTTCTCATAGCGCATGTCGATGACCGCCGTCCCGATCTCGATGCGCGAAGTACGGGCGCCGATCGCAGCCAGCAGAGGGAAGGGCGACGCGAGCTGGGGCGCGAAGTGATGAACGCGCACGAACGCGCCGTCAAGCCCTATCTCCTCCGCCGCTTGCGCCAGCTCGATCGTCTGCACGAGCGCGTCGCCCGCCGTCGGCGTCCGCGACCAC
>DASYAP010000084.1:0-10187 GCA_036501265.1 Solirubrobacteraceae bacterium
CGCAACGAGTACAACACCTACAGACCACACTCAGCACTACACGGACTCACGCCCAACCAATACGCAGCCATAGAGACAGAGAACAACCAAAACCAACCAGAACACGCATAACCCCCGGACTCACCACAGGGACCCCCTCACTGGCGAGGGCGGCGTGGTGCAGCGACTGATCGCGGACGCGATCAAGGGCGCGCACACCCGCGTCCGAATCGCCTCGATGGTGCTCTCCTCCGTCGCGATCCTCGAAGCCCTAAAGGAAAAGATCGACGCCGGCCTCGACGTCGCCGGCATCTACGACCATGACCAGACCTACGGCGTCAAAAAAGACTGGGAAAAAATCGAACAAGATACGCCAAAGGTGCAGCTCCTAGACGCAGTGATCGCACACCTCGTGGCCAAGCCGTCACAGAAATTCGATACCAAAAACCCAGGGTTGGCCCACAACTTTATGCACAACAAGGTCGTCGTCGCCGATGACACCGTCGCGACCGGCAGCTTCAACTTTTCCCTCAACGCAACCCGCAACGCAGAGAACGTAGTCGCTCTGACGAGTAACATCTTTGCGGACGGATACGCGAAATACATTGACGAGCTGGTCACCCGATACAGGTAGCCGGCGGGCACGCGTTGATTTTTGGGCGCCCCGACCGTCCTCGACCCGCAGATGCGCAGGACGCCACCACTTGCCTCGTGGTCTGAGCGGACATCGATGGGCTAGCCTTCAGGGATCACGGAAGGGTGGCAGAGCGGTTGAATGCACCGGTCTTGAAAACCGGCAGGCGGGCAACCCCCGTCTCGGGAGTTCGAATCTCCCCCCTTCCGTCTTCCGCGTGGCGGGCCATGCTGGAGATGAGCAGATCCGCGACTTGCACATGCGTGTCCACTTACCCGGAGGTTCAACCCCGGGCGCGCCGGAAGAGCAGACCCGCGATGATCGCCAGCAGCGTGCTCGTCAGCGCGATGACCGGCAGCCTATGCTCGAGCTCCCCGAGCACAGCCCCATCCGTTCCGGCGGACAGCATCGACGTTTTTGCGCCGGCCGAGAGCACCGACCCGAGCGACCCGGCCGATCCGATCGAGAAAGCCGATCCGACCGAACCAATCGAGCCGATCGACAGCGCCGAGCCAACCGAGCCGACCGACAGGAACGAGCCGGTGCAGCCCACCGACAGAAGCGAGTCCTCCGACCAGAGCGACAGCCCTTCCATCGGCGAATCGTAGACGAGCGCCTCGACCTCGAGCGAACTTGACATTCTGACAACACGAGACGTCTGCATCACGGCGCAAGCGCGACG
Organism: Solirubrobacteraceae bacterium; assembly: GCA_036501265.1. Classification (GTDB taxonomy): domain Bacteria; phylum Actinomycetota; class Thermoleophilia; order Solirubrobacterales; family Solirubrobacteraceae; genus Palsa-465. Next base: position 1,296 of record DASYAP010000084.1, read on the forward strand.
CGCGCGGCGAGCAACGCGATATCGTCGCGCAGCTTGCCCGCGGCGCGCTCGAGCGCGCCGCGCTCGACGTGCTCGAGCAGCTCGGCGAGCCCCAGCTCGGGCGAGCGGCGGCATAGCTCAAGGACGCCCTCCTCGCCGAGCTGGCCCATCGACCGGCCCGCCTCAGAGACGCCGTCGGTGTAGAGCAGCAGGGTCTGGCCGGGTTGCAGCACGGCCTCGCTTTCGGCGATCTCGATCGGGTCGAGCACACCCAGCAGCGTGCCAGGCCGACCGACCGGCCGCGCCTGCCCGTTGCGATCGACGATCAGCGGCGGGTGATGCCCGGCGAGCGCAACCGTGAGGCGCATGCCTTGCTCGGCGTATGGCGTCATCAGCACCAGGCAGACGGTGCACAGGTCGGCGCCCGGCGGCTGGCGGCGCAACGCCTGGTGCAGGGTGCCGAGCATGCCGCTGAGCGACTGCCCGCTGATCGCGCCGGCGCGCAGCGTGTGGCGCGCAAGCGCCGTTACCCCGGCGGCGCGCGGGCCCTTGCCGCAGACATCGCCGATCGACAGGATCCAGCTATCTGCGTCGTACTGGAACACGTCGTAGAAGTCGCCGCCCACCTCGTTCAGCTCACCCGCGGGGGAGTACAGCGCCTGCAGCTCGACCCCCGGCATCTCCGGCAGTGACTCGGGCAGCAGCGCCCGTTGCAGCGTGTGCGCGATGCGGGTGCGCTCGGTGTAGAGGCGGGCGTTTTCAACGGCCGTGCCGGAACGACGGCCAAGCCGCTCGAGCACACCGAGATCGGCGTCCGTGAGGCGCCGCCCCCCGCTGGAGGAGACCAGCGTGATCGCCCCGATCGCCCCGGTCGCACCCCCCATCGGCACGATGATCACAGCGGTCGCATCGATCGCACGCAGAAGCTCGAGATGCTCGTTGTCGCGTGCATATGACGCGAGCGCGTCCGGCCGGATGTCGGTGACGATCAACGCCCGCCCGCTGCGAATCACCTCGGGCACGCCCCCCGGCGCGTCGGGCCCCGGTTGATAGATGTTGTGCAGGCGCTCGGCCAGCGCGATCTTCTCAGGATCGGCGTGATGGACCGCCACCCGTTCGATCCGGCCCTGCTCGTCTAGCAGGTCGACCGCGCACCAGTCGGCGATCTGTGGGACCGTCAGCCGCGCCACGCGCTGCAAAGTCTGCGTGTAGTCCATCGAGGAGGCCAGCACACGGCTCGCCTCGGCCATGAAGCTTTCCGCCCGCTCGACGCGCTTTACCTCGGTGATGTTCTCGAAGACGTTCACCGCGTAGAGAACCCGGCCGGTGTCCGGGTCTGAGATCGGCGAGGAGCGGACGATCAGCCAACGCTCCTCTCCCGTCGCGCGCACGATGTTCCTCACGAGCAGCGGCTGCGCGGGCTCGCCCGCGAACAGCCGTCGGCCGGGCATTCGCTCGAGATCCAGCTCGTGTCCCTGCTCGTCCAGCACCAGGAAGCGCTCCATGATCGTCCCCGGTGGGGCCGCCGTCAGCTCGCCAGGATCATCCACGCCGAGCAGGTCCGCCGCGGCCTGGTTGGCGAAGACGGTCTGCCCGTGCTCGTCCACCACGGTGATCGCCTCGGCGAGGTTGACGAGGATCGTCTCCAGGCGCTGCTCGACCCCGCGCAGGTTGGAGAACAGCCGGGCGTTGTCGATCGCGAGCGCTGCGCGCCGCGCAAGCTCGCAGACGAGCTCCAGGTCATCCTCGCCGTAGCGCTGCCCGTCACCGAGTCGCAGCACAGACAGGGCGCCGAACGTGCGCTCGCGCGCGGTTAGCGGCGCCACCACGGCCGAGCGGTAGCCGTGGTCGATCATGAACCGGGCGTGCTCCGAGCCCTGCGCGAAGCTGCTCAGCAGAATGCTCGTCATCTCTTCCAGCAGCACCGGCTCGCCGCTGCGCAGGACCTGCGCCACGGGATGCTCCCCGACCGGGTCGAGCGGGTATCGCGTCCGCAGGCGCTCGAGCTCCCGAGCGATCTCCTCATCCGCCGATGCGACGGCCACGTCATTGATCGAGCCGTGCTCGTCGAGCAGGTCGATCACGCACAGGTCGGCGAGCCGCGGGATCGTGAGCCGGGCCACCTGGCCCATCGTCGTGGCCGGGTCGAGCGAGCTCGCCAACACCGCGCCGGCCTCGACCAGCAGGTGCATGGCGACGTTGCTCGCAGGCTGCGGCGCGGCACCGACGGTCGTGGTGGGTTCCCCCTTTAGCTCTGGCATGGGCAACTGGTCTGGCCTCGCTGCGAATCGTCCCGTACGTCGCCGCTCGCCGCCGGACCCTGGACGATTATCGCAGCAACAGGTGCCTATATCGAGACTTCGCGACCGTTCTGCTCGCCGTCCGTGCTGTCCGATCTGGGCGCCAGCACAAAGGACTCGACGGCGTAGTCGGGATCGATGTGGTTGTCGCTGAGGAACGCGACGACCTGGCGGCCCGAGATCTCCTCGACGCACGCGACCAGGTCTGGGCCCATGGCGTTCTGGTAGGCCTTGCGGTTGGCGAGCACGAGGTCGGTCTGGCCGTTGCGCACGAGGCTGCGCTCGCCCTTGGTCAGGGTGTCCTGCAGGACCGTCGTGATCAGGTTCTCATCGACGTAGGTGCGCGCCTGTGTCGGTCCGCGGCCGGTGTACTCGCTCAGCAGACGCACGACGCCGTTGGAGATGGCGGACGACACGGAACCGGCGGTCAGAGCGTCGGGGGAAGGGTTGGACAAACCAACTCTCCTTCTCGCCTCCCTCCTGAAAGCGGATCGCACGAAGGGCAGGAAGGAGACGGATCAAATCCGCGCGCGCGATCCGCGTTTCGACTCGTACCCGTCCTCACGGTCCGACGCGAACACACGTAGCCACAGTCTACCGTGCTGCAACCCCTTCAGAGCGGATGCTGACACACGCGCCCGTGTGTACTAGCATAGAAGGCCGCCTGGGCGGCCTGTGAGGCCTCGGGCCGAAGACACGCGGTGGGAGGCACTGGCAGCCATTGGAGGCCGGAGGCAGACCGTCGCACACCGACAACATGTGTGCGGAGGACTACTTGACATGGCCTACCTGAACTATCACAGCGGTGGATCGACGAATACGCAACGCGGGCTCGTCAGCGCTTTGCACGAGCGCGGCTCTCGACCATGAGAGAAACCATGGAACCCGAGGACTTCAGCATCCGCGAGGATGCCCAAGAGGATCGCTACACGCTGATCCTGGCCGGTGAGCTCGATCTCGCCTCGGCGCCGACGCTCGAAGCTGCGATCGCGCGGCTGTGCTCGAACGGGGCAAGCGAGATCGTGTTCGACCTGGGCGCCCTCGCCTTCATCGACTCGACCGGCCTGCGAACGATCTTGGGTTGCATGAGCCTGTGCGAGGAGCATCTCTGCGACTTCTGGCTGATCCCCGGGCAGCGCTCCATCCAGCGCCTGTTCGAGCTCGCCGGGCTGCTCGGCCGGCTACCTTTCCGCGAGCCCGGGCGGCGCACGCCCGAGACGAGCGCTTGAGCGTCGCCGTCGCATAACCGCTGCGATCGCGGCCACGACGATCGCGACCGGCGATCATCTCCATCATGGCTGCGCCCGCCCACTCACACGCAGAGGCACCGCACGAAGAGATGCCGGCACGGCTCGCGCCGATGCTGGCCAGGGCCGGGCAGCTGCCGAACGAAGAACAGCGCTGGGCCTTCGAGGTCAAGTGGGACGGGGTGCGCGCGATCGCCTACCGACGACCCGGGCGCGGCCTGCAGATCGCGAGTCGCAGTCTCAACGACGTGAGCTCGCGCTATCCGGAGCTGCGTCCGCTGGGGAGGGCGCTCGGCGGGCGCGAAGCCGTGCTCGACGGGGAGATCGTCGCCTTCGACGAGCGCGGGGCGCCTAGCTTCGAGTGGCTGCAGCGGCGCATGCACCTGACCGACGACAGCGCCATCCGCCGGCTTGCGCGCGAGGCGCCGGTCACCTACGTGATCTTCGATCTGCTCTATCTCGACGGCCACCGCACGATGGAGCTTCCCTACCGCCGGCGCCGCGCGCTGCTGGAGCGGCTCGGGTTGAATGGGCCGACCTGGCAGACACCGGCTTATCGCGAGGGCGACGGAGCGGACTTCCTGGCGGCCACCGCCGAGCACGGCCTCGAGGGGATCGTCGCCAAGCGTCTCGACTCTCGCTACCGGCCGGGCGAGCGAAGCGGGGAGTGGTTGAAGATCAAGAACGTGAACAGGCAGGAGCTCGCGGTCGGCGGCTGGCTTCCCGGCAAGGGTCGGCGCAGCGGGCAGATCGGGGCGCTGCTGATGGGCTACTACGAGCATCGGAAGAGCGCGTCGCGGGAGCTGCGCTACGCCGGACGGGTCGGCACGGGGTTCGACGAGCACGAGCTGAAGCGCTTGGCTGCAGAGCTCGACGCTCGCCGTAGTCCCGACAGCCCGTTCGCCCGGCACGGTGTCCAGCCGCCGCGGGGCGCCCATTTCGTCGAGCCCGATCTGGTGGCCGAGATCGAGTTCTCCCACTGGACGCGCGAGCGCATCTTGCGGCACTCCGTGTACAAGGGGTTGCGCTCCGACAAGGGCGCCGAGGAGGTCGAGCTGGAGGAGTCGGCCATGCCACGGCCACTCACCGCGACTTCGCGGCGCACGACCGTCGACGTCGAGCAGCCGCCGGAGCTTCCCTACAAGGTGATCCGCGAAACCAAGCGCCATACCGAGATCGAGGTGCAGGGCCGCACATTGCGGCTGTCCAACCGCGAGAAGACTCTCTACCCGCGGACGGGCTTTACGAAGGGCGAGATGATCGACTACTACGCGGCCGTCGGCCCTGTGCTGCTGCCCCACCTCGCAGGGAGGCCACTGACGCTCAAGCGCTATCCCGACGGCGTCGACGGCGAGTACTTCTACGAGAAGCGCTGTCCCTCGCATCGGCCCGAATGGGTGCAGACCGCGCCGATCTGGACCGAGCGAGTGCAGGGCAAGATCGACTACTGCCTGACCGAAGACCTGCCAACCCTGATCTGGGCGGCGAACCTAGCGAGCATCGAGCTGCACCCGAGCCTGTCACGCGCGCGCGACATGGACACGCCGAGCACGATTGTGTTCGACCTCGATCCCGGCACACCGTCGGCGCGGCCCGATCTGGGTCTGCGCGCGTGCGCTCGCGTCGCCCTGCTGATCAGGGACCTGCTCGACGAGCTCAAGCTGCGGTCGCTCGTGAAGACGTCCGGTTCGAAGGGGTTGCAAGTGTACGTGCCGCTGAACACCCCGGTCGGCTACGCGCAGACCAAGGGATTTGCGCGCGCGGTCGCCGAGCTGCTGGAGAAGACCCATCCGCGGCGGGTGGTATCGCGTATGCGCAAGGACCTGCGCGCCGGCAAGGTACTGATCGACTGGAGCCAGAACGACGCGCGCAAGACGACCGTCTGCGTCTACTCACTGCGCGCGCGAGCGCGCCCCACGATCTCTACCCCGCTCGCGTGGGAGGAGCTCGAACAGACGCTGCGCGCGCGCCACACGCCGGAGCTCAGCGCCGAGCCGGCGGCGCTGCTCGCGCGGGTCGCGCGCGACGGCGACCTGTTCGCGGACCTGCTCGGCCTGCGCCAGGAGCTTCCCGACCTCTCCTCCGATGCGCCAGCCGGGTTTGGGCCGGGGTCTGAGCAGGGTAGTTCCACCCCATCCGTCATCCATCCAGATCAAGGAGGCACGGCGATGCCACCCAGCGGGGTTAGGAAAGGCAGCAAGCGCGACCGTCAGTACAAACACGTCAAGCAGAGCGAGAAAGAACAGGGCGCCTCAGAGAAACGCGCTGAGGAGATCGCGGCGCGCACCGTCAACAAGGAGCGCGCGCGCAGCGGCGAGTCGCGCACCCGTTCGCGCTCGTCGACCGACGACATCTCCTCCGGGCGCCGGGGCGGGTTGCGATCGGGCAAACCCGGCCCGCGCGGGCGTACTCGCGAGCAGCTCTATGAGGAGGCCCGCGGGCTGGGAATCGAAGGCCGCTCGAGCATGAACAAGGCCCAGCTGCAGCGCGCGGTGGACGCCAAGAAGCGGTGAGCCGCACCGCGCGGACAAAGAGCGGTAAGCCGCACAAAGGGCAGTCAGCCGCATGGCCCAGTGAGGCCCGCCATCAAGAGGCGCTGAGCTGCACCGCGCTTGTGTCGATCGGCCGCCCCACCGTAGCCGGCCGATCGACGCACAGCACCAAAGGCCCTACCAGCGGCCGTACCACCGCCGCCTGCCGCCGCCCTCCACACCACCGATGAAGAAGCCGATCAGCCACAGGAGGACGGCGAACACGAGCACGTACCACAGCACGTGCGCAGCGAAGCCCAGGCCTCCGAGAATCGCCAAGAGCAGTACAAGCACTACCAGAGCAACCATGTCGACACTCCCGTCCTCGATTTCGACGCGGTTCGCGCCACTTCGAAGAGTTACCCCGGCCAGCGAGCGACTAATCATGAAAGGGCTCTCATCGTCAGGGGGACGGTGAATGAAACGCATATCGTTGTAGGGCCGCGCGCGTAGTTTCTACTCAGGCATTTAGCTGTACCCGCTGCACAGCCTGTTTTTCACTCCCCGCTCGCGTCTTGTTGTTTCCATCCCACCGAGTCGGGTAGACGCCAAGGCAAAACCATATATCTCAAAAGGAGGATCTCGATGGCCGAGTTGAGTGGCAAGAGAATCGCGTTCCTGGTGGCGCAGGAGGGCATCGAGGAAGTAGAGCTAACCAAGCCCTGGGAGGCCATCGAGCGCGCCGGAGGCACGCCCGAGCTGATTGCCCCCGAAAGCGGCAAGGTTCAGGCGATGAACCATCTAGACAAGGGGTCGACCTTTAACGTCGACAGGACGCTGTCGGACGCGCGCGCGAAAGACTACGACGGCGTCGTGCTGCCGGGCGGCGTGGCGAACCCCGACCAGCTGCGCACTGAGGAGCGCGCGATCGGCTTCCTGCAGGATCTCTTCGGCGAAGGCAAGCCCGTCGGAGTCATCTGCCATGGCCCGTGGACTTTGGTCGAGGCCGACCTAGTGCGCGATCGCAAGATCACGTCATGGCCATCCCTGCAGACCGACATTCGCAATGCCGGCGGCGAGTGGGTCGACGAGGAAGTCGTCGTCGACCAGGGCCTTGTATCGAGTCGCAACCCCGACGATCTGCCGGCGTTCTGCGCGAAGATCGTCGAGGAGTTCGCCGAGGGACCGCACGAGGTGGCGCGCGCCGGCGCGACGGTGGGCGCGAGCTAGCCTAAGTGTGTTGTGTCGGCGCCGGCTATGTTATGTCGGCGCCGGCCCGGCCCAGGCCGCATCGGCATCGGCCGACACCGACATCAGCATCGGCTCGGACCGGGTTCGGACCGGCGCTGACTCGGACCGGCGCCGGCCCAGGCGCATCGGCTCAGGCCGGAGTCGGCGCCGGCGTCCCGGGGGCGCTCCTCGCCGGGCCATCGTCCTCGACGGTGAGCGGCTGGGCGATCGACTCGAGGCTCTGCCGCTCGGCCTTGACGCCGAAGAAGACCTCGGCGACTCCTCCCAGGATCATCGCGACGGCGCCGATCATGAAACCGACAAACACGTGGCTGGTCTTGCCGCTTTCGATCAAGTTAGCGAACAGCAGCGGTCCGACGATCCCCCCGGTGGCCGTGCCGACCGCGTAGAAGACGGCGATGCACAGGGCGCGCGTCTCCAGTGGGAAAACCTCTGAGACAGTCAGATATGCCGCGCTCACGCCGGCGGATGCGAAGAAGAAGATGACCATCAAAGCCGCAATGAACCCGGCGGCGGAAAAGGCGCCGCTCTTGAACAGGAAGGCCGTCACGACGAGCAGACCGCCGGAGAGTATGTAGGAGCCCGCGATCATCGGCTTGCGCCCAACGGTGTCGAACAAGCGGGCGAGGGTAAGCGGCCCGAGCAGGTTGCCGACGGCGAAGATCGCGATGTAATAGGGCACGTTGCCGCTTGAGATCTTAAAGAACGTCTCCAATAGATAGCCGAGGCTGAACAGCAGCGCGTTATAGAGAAACGCCTGGCCAACGAACAGCGCCAGCCCGAGGATCGTTCGCCGTGGGTAGAGGGTGAGAACCGAGCGCACGATCAATGGCAGCGGGATCGTCTTGCGCTGGCGCACGGTGATGCTCTCCTCCGGTCGGGCGAGCTCTTCGCCAATCTCCTCTCGCACCTCGGCTTCGATCCCCTTGACGATCTTCTCGGCCTCATCCTCGCGTCCGTGGATGAACAGCCAGCGGGGACTCTCCGGCACGTTGCGCCGGATCAGCAGCACACCCAAGCCGAGGACGGCTCCGAGCGCGAAGCACAAGCGCCAACCGAGGTCGGCGGGGAAGATGTTCGTGTTCAGGGCAAGCACCGCCAGCAGCGAGCCACCGATCGCTCCGCCCCAGTAGCTGCCGTTGATCGAGATGTCGGCGTGCCCACGGTGCTTCGCTGGGATCAGCTCGTCGATTGCCGAGTTGATCGCGCTGTACTCGCCGCCGATGCCCATGCCGGTGAGAAAGCGAAACACGTAGAACCACAGCGGCGAGAACGAGAGCGCCGTGAGGATCGTCGCGAGCAGGTACACACCGAGCGTGAGCATGAACAGGCGCTTGCGGCCGAAGCGGTCGGTCAGCTGCCCGAAGATCAGCGCACCCACGCAGGCGCCGCCGACGTACAGCGACGCCGCCCAGCTGGAGATGTCGGACTTGGTCAGCCCGGCGCCCGCGCCGTGTTCGGCCAGCCGGCCGGAGATCGAGCCAACGACGTTGACCTCCAGACCGTCGAGTATCCAGGCCGTTCCGAGGCCGATGATGATGATCCAGTGAAAACGCGACCACGGCAGGCGGTCCAGTCGCGCCGGGATCTTCGTCTTGATCGTCCCGGTCTCCACACCCTCGCTCATCGCACCCCTCGCTCGCT
>DASYAP010000085.1:0-7251 GCA_036501265.1 Solirubrobacteraceae bacterium
CACCGTCAACGACATCCATCCGCCCACGACCGTCCACGTCGACGCTCTCGAGGCGATCGACGGCACCCCAATCCTTGACCTGAAAGTGGCGATGCACGAGGCACCAGACGCCTAAAAAGAGGGTTCAGGCCCAGCCTTCGCGGACCGCTCTACTTTCCGCGACACAGACGACATGTGGTCGGGCGTGCAAAAAGGGAGAACTCACCGGCGCATCCGCGCAGCTGATTTGCGCTTCGCGACGCAAGCGATCGATTGGTTACGCGACAGGACCGAACTCGGCGGAGCGGAGACTTAGCGCGGCGATCGCCGTGATATCCCCCAGGTAATAGGCCTCGACGACATGTTCGAGCGGGGGGCCGCCAGGTGGTCGGGGTTTGTCGACGAGCCGCTGTAGGCGCGCAATCAACTCTGCCGTGGTATACGCGGGCCCCCGCACCCTCCAAGGTGTGTCATCGCCACCACAGGACTGCGAGCTGGACATGGGACGTGGGCCTCTACTCCACGCAATGATCCCACTCCCGCCCTCGCAACGCAACGCGTCGACCACGTATTGCTCCTGCTTTTCGTGGTCGGGCCGACGCTGGTCCTTCTCCTGCTGTGCGACGCGAGCGCGACGACGAATGATGAAGTCCCGCGGAGGCTTGCCGGTTGCGTTACCGCTCCTGTCGGGCTTGTTTCGCGGCAAGGATCGGCGCGAGCAGTAGCGAGCTGGAGTCGTCCGATCGGTCACACTGGCAGCGCTGCCGGAGTAGGCGTGGCCCAATCCTGGCCCAAACGTCCTCACAACCGCTCTCGACAGGCAGCGGCGATCGACCCGAGAACCGCCCGCAAAGTACCGCAAATCAAGGCGATCCGCGCCCTCAATCGTCTTCCGGTCGCCAGCCGTGGCGCGGGCTCTCACGCCGAAGATCGGCGGAGTGACGGTCCGCGCTCACCGGCGGTGGGTCCTACGCGCCCAAAGGCACTCTGAGGTGATACGCGACGGGCACACCACCGGCACGCCAGCTTGTCCAGCCGAGGGCTCCAGCGTCCACCGCACCGGGGCCAAATCCTGATCATGTGCAGGATTTTCGTGGTCCCGCGCGGACCCCGCTGGACACCTGCCTCCGTCTCGACAAGGCGGAGGTCGCTGGTTCGAGCCCAGCATCGCCCATAGGCTGAGTTCCAGGGAAAGCAGCCGATCGACGCACTCAAGTCAGCTCCCTGCCTCGGCGTTGCGTCGCAATTTGCGTCCCGGTCTGGACGCGATCGCTGGAAGCGAGCGAACCAGTGAGGTCCGTCCCAACGGACGCACGAGCTTCGCGGATTGCCTCGGCGGCGGGTACTCGCGGCTTGCCGCAGCTCCCTGAGCACCCCGGCGTAGTGGCGTGCGAGTGTCGCAACGCTGTGCCCGGCCTGCTCGGCCACATAGGGCAGGTCCTCTCCTGCCCACAGCTGCAGTGATACGAACGAGCTGCGCAGCCGATAAGGCTCGTACGGATAGGGACCGTCGGCGTCGGGACCCAGCACAGACTTCGGTCTCCCGCGGGGTCAAACCGAGACGATCAAGTGCGTGGCCGCTGAAGCTCGCGACCTCCTCCTCGAGCAGCAGGCCGTCCGGATCGCCGGCAACAAGTTGACAGTGAGGCGCCACCTGTCCCGCACCCGGACGAGCGGCGGGCGCGGCGGGAGAGCGAGCCGCTCCCCGACGGTGCCGGGGAGCCAGCCAGCGAGCTTGGCACCCCCGAAGCTCCACACCCACGAGTTAGCCGCTGCAGCCGCCTGACAGCGACTCCCCCATCCCCAAACCGCGCAACCGTCGCCCCGCCCCGGGGGTCAATTCTCAATCGGCACTTGGTCAGTTCTATGGCGGCGCCGACCTCAGAGCGCTTGGTGCAACAGCCACCGCGACAACGAGATGCGGCAGGGTTCTTATGGGCGCTGTTGGCTGAGGCGTGATTACTAGGGATACCATCTCTAGCAGCACATCCCGCACTTGCGCACTTCGCCTGCAAGCGGCACGTCATCTTGTGCGCGCGTTGACGTACCACTCACACAGCAAGCCTCGGGCCCCAGCCCGAGTGGATCCCTTCGAAGAAGGAGCAGCACTTGTCCCGCATTCAGCAAGTGATCGATACGCTCGAAGCCGAGCGCGCAGAACTCCAGCAGCGTCTCGCCTGGGTCGAAGAGCAGATCAAGGAGTTCCACGCGCACCACGACGGGGCAGCGCCGGCAGCGCCAGCTCGGTCGGGGCGCCGCGCCACCGCTCGGCGAGCGAGCACTCGTCGTGCAACCGCGCGCACCCGCCAGGTTGACACCAAGACGAGCATCGTCGAGTTCCTGGGCGAGCATCCCGGGAGCACAGCTGGCCAGGTGGCCAAGGGCCTGAACCTCAATCGAGGACGCGTCTCCGCTCGCCTGACCCAGCTTGCGAAGTCGGGGGAGATTAAGAAAGCCGCTCGCGGCTACACGGCCACCTAGCAGCCCCCAGGCGCCCAGCCGCCAAACCGCCAATCGGACGAGGCCGGATTGGGCGCAGAGCTGGACCTGCTCAACTCCACGAACCCGGAGCGGCAGTAGCCACCGCTGATTCTTGTCTCGTGAAGAGGCTGTTGAGAGCGCCGCCCGGGAGCATCTAGGCGACCAGCCGACCCATGATGCGCGGGTGGCCGTCGACCTCCACATCGACGAGCGACTCGACGCGCGAGAAACCGGCAATCCTGGCAAGCCGCTCCAGGCCGTCGTCCCCGAACCCCCAGTAGACGAACTCGTCGCGCGCGTAAACCTCCCCGGGCTGGGAGCAGCGGATCGCCGGGCCATTTCGATCCTCGGGGCCGACGCCGTAGGTCTCGACCAGCACCGTGCCGCCGCTCACCGTCCGCCCACGCAGCACGCGCAGCAGCCCGAGTGGATTCTCGACCCTATGCAGGATGCCGAAGCAGTAGACGAAGTCAAAGCGTTCCTCGAGACGGTCAAGCGCGAACGCGTCCATCCGTCGATAGTCGACGGCCGAGCCGAGCAGGCGATGGACGGCGCGGTAGCCCTCCCCGCCCTCCAGCTCTACGCCCCACCGGGAGGCGACCCATAGCCGATACTGCTCGTTGTCCACCGCCACGACCCTCTCCGCCCCCCGGCGCTCGGCCAGGAAGGCGTAGAAGCCGTCAAAGCAGCCGACATCGAGCACACTCATGCCGGCGAGGTCCTCGGGCAGAGCGGACACGCGGTAGCGATGGTCGCGCGCGGCGCCGGGCGTGTAGATGCCCTCAGCGCGGTTCAGCGCGAACGTGTGAAACCAGAACGGCACCGTCTCGACAATCGAGCGAGCGAGGACGGGGTCGACCTCGATCGGCAGCAGGTCCGCTACCTGCCGCTCAGCCTCCGTAACGACGATCCGCTCCCGCGCGCCACCCTGCGCCGACCCCGTCGTCCCCATCTACACCTCCTCTCAGCGAGTTCCTCCTCGCTCCGCCCCGTCCTGTGGCGGGCGTCGCGCAAGGCATGTTCTGTGGTCGATCGGCGCTCGGGCCTGTCCATCCGTGATGGTCGGCACGCGAGCCGATCGCTAGACCAGCTGGACGTTGACCGCCCTGGGACCCTTCTCCCCGGCCTCAGCCTCATAGGAAACCTTCGCACCCTCCGCGAGCGAGCGATAGCCCCCGCCGACGATCGCCGAATGGTGCACGAACAGATCCTTTGAGTGGTCGTCAGGAGTAATAAACCCGAAGCCCTTCTCGTCGCTAAACCACTTCACCGTTCCAGTAGCCATCGTGCTTCCTCCCGCGTGGTTACGTGCGGCGAACGCCGAGATTGCACAAAGCAAACGCTAACGAACGGCGGCACTGCAAGCGTTGGCCAACCCGTCTAACCCGATCGAACGACAATACCATCTCACCCGCCCAGCCATCGCGCCGCTCGTACCGGATCATCGGATCATTGCACAGCCTGCCGGTGCCCACGCGCCGCTGACCGCTCCTGAGCAAACGGGACCAGCAGCACGCCGGCCCCAAGGCGGCCGCGGTCGTGACCGTGGTCAGCGACGACGGTCATCCGTGGCTCTCCCTCGCCGCGCTCCGGTAACCCCACGGTGTGGCTCACGCCATTCATAAGCCAGCTCGCGACAGACGCCACGGTCGTCAAGGTCGCAGCGCAGGCCCGAGACGACGCGGAGCAACTCCCACGCAACCGACCCGTCGCCGTCGGCAACCCGCACGGTCATCGCCCGCCGTGTAGATAGCCGAACCGTGAGCCCGGGACGTCAGTGATGGACCGGCGATGGTCAAGGCCATACCTCGACTGGATCACATAGACTCGAACGTCTGTGCCGTCGGGGCGCGGAACGTTGCGAGGTCGACGTTGTTGCACACGCCTACAAGACCACCTATCGGACGGTGGTTGCTCTTCGCGCTGATCAGCGGGCGCTGGCGTTCCCCGTCTGAAGCCGACGCAAAACCCGCCCGGCGGCGACCGACCCAGCCACAGCGCCCACCGGCAAGTCTTGCCCCCTTCGAGGGTCGCCGGCCCGAGCGCACGGTTTCTTACGACGCCCCGGTCGGAGCAGCACAGCCGTATAGGTGCTCGCGCAATTGACCACAGCTCTCCGCTGACCACCGCCTACTGGTCTCCAAGTCCTCGATCAGAACCTCGGCCCAGCGGACCGCCCGCTCGCTGTCAGGCTCGCCGAACAGCAAGATATCCGCTGCCTCCAGCAGCCGCTCCCGCTCCCTGCCGTGCAATTTGGTGGCTCCCTGATGATTGATCGTGTCGAGCAGCGCCGTGTAGTGGGCGCCACGAGCAATCATCGGCTCCGCAGCCATCATCGTGGTACTCACGTTAGCCCCCTCGCACGAGACCGCGATTGATCTCGTCGATCAAGCACAGGCTCACGTCAACGCTGCCGCGCCACCGCTCAGACTCCAGCAGCACAAACCCCTACCCCGGATCCTGCAACAAGGTGAGCATCCACGACCGGGGCAGCATACTCAGCCGCCGATGATCGTTCTTCTCCTTCTCACGAAACGCAAGGCGGGGAAGGCGCGGATGCGCTCGTGATGCTCATGCCGTCGCATAGCAGTAGTCGGCCGCCTCGCTCGGAGCGTCGCTGGCGAGCAGCGGGACGGTGCTGATCGCGATGCGCGCAACCCAGGGCTTTGGGGTCGCGATGTTTCTCCCGGCCGCGACGGAAACGCTACGAGTTTGTCGAACACTTCTAGCGCCGTCGCACGCCTTGGAGACTGACGGACCGACGCAACCTCGCCGTGCCCGTCGAGGCGCGCGATCCGACGTTCAGCCGCCACCGGGTGCACGACGCGAAACCGGTGCTCGTCAAGCAGCGCGTCGAGCTTCGTGCCCAAGGCTCCAAAGCCGCCCGTCTGCACCTCGACGAGCTCGCCATCCGCACGAACCAGATCGATCACGAACCTGTCGAGCGGCACCTCCAACCGGTCGCCCGCTTTCGCCAATAGCGCCTTGACCGCGGCATGCAGCGGCCCTTCGCGCATCACCCCGATGCTCGACAAGACGGACAGGCTAGCCGCGCGCTCGGCATCCACCGGGCATGATCTCGACCAGCACCGACCATTTCCTTAGCTCGCTCGGAGGCGGAACTGTCGGGAACCTCGGCCCAGATCTGCCTGTCGACCCCTATTCGTTGATTCTGCCGTCTACTATTGATCGCGGTGGGAGTATGGGCGGCCGGAAGCTTCGAGAATGACGCGGCCAGGGACTGGTTCTATTTTGTCGAGGAGGCGGTTGACCCAGGCGCGGTTATCGCGTCTGCTGTTGATAACGCCTTGGGCGAGGCTGAGGACCTTGCCCTCCACGCGTCGTTCGAGGCGATCGCGGCCGCGGAGCTGTCCGCCTCGTGCGCCGGCCAGGCACCCGCCCGCTTGCCCGACCACGTGCGACGCTGGGTGGATGCTCATCCCCATCAACCTCACGACTCGGAGATGCAGCAGGCGATCCAGGCGGTCTCACGCGTGCGCGCCGAGAGCGAGCTGCGCGACCTCTGGGACGAGACCGGCGACGGCCAAGAAAATGAGTGGCTCCGCGAGGTCGACGACCTAATTTCCCGTTTGGGACGGTCTGGCACGGGCGACCCAGCCACGCTGTCGCCGTGAGCCCGTTCCCACGAAAACTTGTCGCGGCTCCCATTCGCCGCCGAACGCTCGGCCCCGACCAAGGCGACAGCAATAGTCCGGCTTTACGCAGCTGGCCGCGGTGGCAGGCTCGGCGCTCCCACGGCGCGCTCGGCGGCGGCCTGGCTTAGGTCAGGGTGGCAGCCGCTCCCGAGCTGAGAACCGCACGGCATCAGAGCAACTGCCTCGCCGATGCCGATCCGGAACCTGCATCGCCCACTCGAGGTCATGGGCCCCCGCACGCGGCTGCCGCCCGGGTGAACGCGGGGGCGTCGGTGTTGATGCCCGGCGGAGGTCCCGCACAGCACGGGCCGAGGCTGGGGATGTGCGGGTCGGGGTAGCTGGGGACGCCGTGCGCGCGCATGCACTCCGCGTGGTGAAGCATGCTCAGCCTCGTGCTCTCGGGTATCCCCCCATGCGGGCCACCGCCCGGCTGGAGCTTGCTGCGGCACGCTTGCGCGGCTGATTTGAACGCGGGCGACTGCCCGAGCGCGTCGGGAATATTGCTCGAGTCCGGGAAGTCAGGCACCCCATGTGAGCGCATGCACACCGCGAACGCGAGGTGATTTGACTGGGTCGCGCCAGCGGTGCTGGCGGACTTGCCCGATGATCCGCACGCGGCGATCGCGAGCGCACAGGCCGCGGCGGCTAGTTTGACCAGGTATTGGCTGCATCGCCGATTCCTCACCCGGTGGGTTTTAGGCGAGCGCGTATAACAGGAGCGCTACGGAGACCGTTACGCCGCTGTTATGCGCTGTCGGGCATCCTCGGCGCCGAGGATGTGGTTGACCGGCAAGGTGGTTGAGAGGCTTGGGAAAAGGGATGTGCCGGTGCGCAGCGTGCGCCTCACAAAAACTCGGAGAACCGCAGGTGATCCAGAACAAACCCGGCATCGGGTACCGGATCGCAGGGTGAGCAGGAGGCCCGGTCACCTCGACGCGCCGAACATCGCCCTCCTCGTGGTGACGGGTCCGTGGCGGGATCGTGCGGCGGCCGACACGCCCTCACCGAGGTTGAGAGGAAGGCAACCCCCGGCGCCGATCGTTTGCCGGGCGAGCCAGCCGCCGCGGATGTGCGCGCCGGGATGGGCAGAGCCGACGACTCAAGCCGGCTCCAGCCGATGCGCCGGCCCCATCTG
>DASYAP010000086.1:0-17414 GCA_036501265.1 Solirubrobacteraceae bacterium
CCGCTCTTGCGCCCCAGCCGTCCCGCCGAGACCAGGCGCGACGTGACCGGGGAGGGCCGCCACCGCGGCTCGCCGTAGCTCTGCTCGTAGAAGGAGCGCTCGACGAACAACCGGGTATCGAGCCCGACCAGATCCGCCAGCTCAAACGGTCCCATGCGAAACCCGCCCCCGAGCCGGCAAATGCGGTCGATCTCCTGCACAGACGCCACCCCCTCGACCAGCAGCCGGGTGGCTTCGAGCCCGTACGGCCGGGCGCAACGGTTGACGAGAAACCCCGGTCCATCCGAGGCCTGGATCACCCGCTTGCCCATCGCCTCCCCCGCCGCTCTGGCGCGCGCGAGAGCCTCCGAGGAGGAGTCCTCGCCCGCGATCACCTCGAGCAGACGCATCACGGGGGCGGGGTTGAAGAAATGCATGCCCACGACCCGCTGGGGCGCCCGCAGACCGCCAGCGATCGCGGTGACGGGCAGCGACGAGGTATTTGTCGCCAGCACGCAATCGTCGGAGACCACCTCAACAAGGCGCTTGAAGAGCTCTCGCTTGAGCTCGAGCGACTCGGGGGCGGCCTCGATCACGAGCTCGCAGGGTCCAAAGCCATCGAGTTCCGCGACGGGGTCGAGGCGGTCACCCGCCGCGGTCGCGTCCGCCTCGCCCAACCGTCCGCGCTCCACCGATCGCCTCAAATCGCGCTTGATCCGCTCGAGCCCGGACGCGAGCGCCTCCGGCTGCGGATCGTGCAGCAGCGTACGCGCCCCCGACAGGCAGGCGAGTTCGGCGATGCCGGCGCCCATCGTTCCCGCGCCGGCGACCCCGATCACGCCCGGCGCTGTCACCTCGGCGCGAGCGTCATTTCGGCACGAGCGCGTCGATTCCCGTCAACGCCCGTCCGATGATCAGCTTTTGGATCTGCGATGTGCCCTCGTAGAGCGTGGTCACGCGCACATCGCGCAGGTAACGCTCCACCGGGTAATCGTCAACGTAGCCGGAGCCGCCGTGGACCTGAATCGCGTTGTTGGCGCATCGGATCGCCGCCTCGGTCGCATACAGCTTGGCGACCGAGGTCTCGGTCGTATTCGGCTGGCCCGAATCCTTGAGGTAGCCCGCTCGCCACACCAGCATGCGCGCGGCCTCGGTCTCGAGGGCAATGTCGGCGAGCATCTCCTGCACCAGCTGGAAGGAAGCAATGGGGCGACCGAACTGCTGGCGCTCCTTGGCATAACCCACGGATGCGTCGAGACAGCCCTGGCAGATTCCGACGCAGCCCGCGGCGACGCTGTAACGGCCCGAGTCAAGCGCGCTCATCGCGACCTTGAACCCGTCACCTACCTGGCCCAGGATCGCGGCCTCGGGCACCTCCACGTCGTCGAGCGAGATCTCGGCGGTATCTGATCCGCGTAGCCCGAGCTTGTGGTGGATTGCCTGTGGCTGATAACCGGGCTGGTCGGTGTCCACCAGAAAGCAGGCGATCCCGCGGTGGCGCTTCTCCGGGTCTGTCTGCGCGAAGACAAGCGCCAGACGAGCGTAATTCCCCATCGAGATGAACATCTTCGAGCCGTTGATGACCCACCCCGAGTCGGTCCGCCTTGCCCGCGTCCGCTGGTTGGCTGCATCCGAGCCGGAGTCCGGCTCGGTCAGGCCGAAGCATCCGAGCCACTCTCCCGAGCAGAGCTTCGGCAAGTATTCCTGCTTCTGCGCCTCGGTCCCCCAACGCATGATCGCCGAGCACACCAGCGAGGTTTGCACCGAGACGACCGTGCGCATGGCGGAGCAGCCCCTGCCTACCTCCTCCACGATTAGGGCGTAGCTCAGGTAGTCGAGCCCCGCCCCGCCGTACTCGCGTGGGACGATCGCGCCGAGATAGCCCTGGGCGGCCAGTTTTCCGATCAGCTCCAGATCGAAGTGCTCGTTGCGGTCGTTGTCCCGCGCCCGCGGCACGATCTCGTTGTCGGTGAATTCGCGTGCCGTCTCGCGGATCAGGCGCTGCTCGTCGGTCAGTTCGAGATCCATCCGGCGCCACGGTAGCGGAGTACACTCGCGCGCGTGGACCCGTTCGCAGTGGCGATCGCCGGGCTCCTCGTAGGATTGGTGCTGGTGCTGGTGCTCGTCGGGCGCAAGGCGCCCGGCTCGGGGCTCGAACAGCTGGGATGGAAGAGCGAGCGAGAGCTACTGGAACGGCGCGAGGCGCTCGAGGCCGAGGACGTCGAGCAGATGGTGGCCGCTCGCAACGCCCGTCGGCGTGCCCGAGGGCAGCGTGAGGAGAGCCTCGAGGAGGTCGAGATGCAGGTTATGGACGACGTCAGCGAGCAGCGCCGCCGCCAGGAGGCATGTCTAGCCGATCGCGACCTCGAGGGGCTGCTCGAGGCGACCAACGCCCGTCGGCGCTCCAAGGGCCTACCGGAGCGCACCCGCGAGCACGTCCGCCGGGAGTTCGGCCCCGAGGCCGGCTCCGGCCCGCACGAACGGCCCTGATCGGCTGGCGCGCTGCCTGATCATCGGCTGCGGGTGTCACGGGCGCGAGCTGGCCCGGGCGCTGCTGCACCGTCGTCACGCGGTCCGCGGAACCACGCGTAGCCCGGAGCGGGCGCTGGAAATAGTGGCCGCCGGGGCGGAGCCATTTATTGCTGACCCCGACCGCATCGCGACCGTGATGCCGGCGCTCGACAACGTGGCGGTGGTGTGCATGCTGCTCGGCTCGGCGAACGGCGAGCGCGAGCACCTCGAAGCCTTGCACGGCTCGAGGCTCGAGATGCTGCTCGCCCGGCTGATCGATACCACCGTTCGCGGCGTCGTCTACGAGGCCCACGGAACCGTGTCCGAGGACGTGTTGGCGGGCGGTGCGGAGCGGGTAAGGCGCGCCTGCGGACACTCGCGCACGCCGTTCGAGCTGCTCGAAACGCCTCGCGAGGACGGTGAGGCGTGGCTGGCAGCCGCCCTGGCCGGCGTAGAAGGGCTGATCAAACCCCGATAGCCGCCAGCCGGTCGATCAGATCGGCCAGTATCCGCGCGGTCGCGCCCCAGATCAGGTGGTCGCCGATTACGTACGTGTCGGTTCTGACTGGGATGCCGCGGCGCACGAGCCGGCGGCGGCCGTACCCCGCGACGAGCTGCCCCACCGAGAGCTCGATCACGGCGGTGACCTCGGTTGCGCTCGGCACCCACGCCTGGCCGGGATCGATCAGGCCCACGAACGGGTAAACGGCATATCCGGTGGCGAGCGTCGGCGTCGGTTGGAGGGCGCCTACGATGTCGACCGCCTCCGGTGGTAGCCCTACCTCCTCCTGTGCCTCTCTGAGCGCGGTGGTCCGAAGGTCGCTCTCGTCCTCCTCGCGCCGACCGCCTGGAAACGAGATCTCGCCCCCGTGTCGGCGCAGCTCCTCATGGCGCTTGGTGAATACGACGTGGATCTCCTTGCCGTCCAGGTAAAGCGGCACAAGGACTCCGGCCTCCGTGCGTCCGTGGACCGAGATCGCGATCGCGTCCGCCGGCGCGAGCAACACGTGGGCGAGCTCCTCGCGGATGGCCTTCACGCCGGTCAGTGGCGCCATCCCGGGACTATATTCGGGCACCGTGGCTCACTCCATGGATGCGCTGATCGTCGTCGATGTGCAGAACGACTTTTGCGCCGGCGGGGCACTCGCCGTTCCGGACGGCGATGCCGTCATCGAGCCGATCAACCTCCTCGCACGCGAGGCACGATTCGTGGTTGCAACCCGAGACTGGCACCCGCCTAACCACCAGTCGTTCCGGGAATACGGAGGACCCTGGCCGGTGCATTGCGTGCAGGGCAGCAAGGGGGCAGAGCTTCGCCCGAGCCTGGATCGCAAGGAGATCAACGCGGTCATAGACGCCGGCCAGGCACCCGACCTGGAGGGCTACTCGGGGTTCGAAGGCACCGAGCTGGAGCGGGTGCTGCGCGATCACGATGCGAACGAGGTGCACGTTGCCGGCTTGGCGCTCGACTACTGCGTGAAAGAGACCGCCCTCGATGCACGCCGGGCCGGTTTCTGCGTCGTCGTCCACCGCGACGCCACCCGCTCCATCGATGCTCACCCTGGCGATGGGCAACGGGCCGTGGAACAGCTGCGCGCGGCGGGGGTTCGAGTCGAATAGGTAGTTGGCCGGGCCGCATGCGGCCCGGCCACCCGGCCGAGCATGCTCGGCCGGCGGGCGCGCGCATGCGCGCGCCCGATCAATATTCATCCGGTCGCCGGCTCGACCAGTTCCACCGTTTGCTCGAAGCGCGTCTCGCCGGACAGCGTCCGGTGGACTGGGCATTTGATGGCGATCGACTCGAGCCGCTCGACCTGCTCCGGCGTCAGTCCGCTGGGCAGCCGCAGCGCGAGCTTGAACAGCGTCGGCTTGTCTTTGTCCGACTGCTCGTAATCGCACTGCACTTCGACATCGCCGAGATCCCAATCTTTGCGCCGGGCGTACATCTCCAGGGTGATCGCTGTGCAGGCCGCGAGGCTCGCTGCCAGAAGCTCCTGCGGCGTGGGGCCCTTGTCCTCGCCCCCCTGCTCCACGGGCTCGTCGGCGACCAGGCGGTGTTCCCCGAGCTCCACGTCGTGGGAGAGCCCCTTCGTGTCGCTGCGGTGTGCGATCGCCTTCACGGGCTACCTCTCATTCACTTAGTGGGTTGAAGACAAGCCCCGTTGGCACCTTGGGGAAGAAGTAGGTCGATTTCGGTGGCATGTTCTCGCCCGCGGCGGCGACCGCGCGGACTTGCTCGATCGGCAGGGGAGCCGTGAAGAAGGCCACGTCGTATTCGCCACGCTCTACCAACGCGAGCGCTTCGTTCGCGTCCCGCGCGTACCTGAGTCCTTCGAGATGGTCAATCTGAGCGTCGCTCATTTCGAGCGTGCCCTTGAGGATCATCGCCTCGAGCACAGCCGTGTCGAGGCGGCGGTAGGGCTCGGCGTGATCGGGCAGCACTGCGGCAGCCCGTTCCGGGGACTTGAGCGTGAGCATGTAGGGCCGCTTGAAGTGAGAGTCGATGTACCCGAGCTTCACCTCGCCGCCCGGCTCCGGCTCGAGCTCGCTGTTGTCGTCGAGGGCCGCGACGTCGAAGTTGTCGCGGAGCGCGTATGCGAGCGTCTCGTATTGGTCGGGACGGAGCCCGCCGACCAGCCGGTGGGTGGGAAAGACCGTGAGCCCAGGATCCTGGAGCGCGACGAGGCACATGAGCACGTACCGGTGTGGTCCGTCGCCACCAATCTCGTCGGCGTATTGGCGCGCGGTCTCGTAGCGATGGTGGCCGTCCGCGATCAGAAGCTCCGTGGATCTGAGTGCCCCGGCGACGCCCGAGATCACCTCGCGGTCCTCGATCCGCCAGAGGCGGTTGAGCGTTCCGTCCGCCTCGGTGGCCTCCCCGAACGTGGGTCGGGAGATGAACTGCTCGACTGAGTCAGAGACCACACGCGTCGGGTCGTCGTAAAGCGAAAAGATGGGGGAGAGGTTGGCCTTCGTCGCACGCGTCAGCCGCAGGCGATCCTCCTTTGGCCCCGGATGGGTTCGCTCGTGGGGACGGATCCTTCCGGGGCCGTAATCCTCCACCCGAACCCGCGCGAGGACGCCGTGGCGAATGCGGCTCACTCCGTCCGGGCCGGCGTACTCCTGGGCGAGGAGCCAAATGGCCTCGTTCGGATCGCGCACGATGACGTCTTCGCCTTTCCATGTGGCGAGTTGCCGGGCGGCGTTCTCGTACGGATCTCCATTCCCGCGTGGGAGGTCTACCCTCACCGCGTTGTACGGCGAGCGCGCCTCGAGTTCCTCGCGCTGGCGCTCGTTGATCACGTCGTAGGGCGGGGCGATCACGGGTGCAAGGCCCCCCGTGCGCTGGAGGTTGTAGTGAAGTGCGCGAAGCGGCTTTAGCTCGGGCATCGCGGCGGCTGAGGCTACTCGACGCAGACGGACGACGCCGCGCCTTGCTCTGGACTAGGAGCTTTCGGAGAGTTTCGCCTCGGCAATGGTCGGCTCAAAGAGCTCAACTGGATTGCCGGCGGGGTCCTCAGCGAGGATCTGCTTGCCCCCAACGCCGGTGATGATCTCGTTCCGAAACCTAACCCCGGCCTCGCGCATGCGCGCGACGATGCTCTCGATGTCGTCGACCTCGAGCTGGAATCGGTTCCAGCCGCCGGGCCGAGGCAGCGTCCCATCGGGCATGGCCTGGCCGCCACCGGGACCGCCTCCCGGCGCGCTCAGGACCAGCCGCAGATCTCCGCGGGAGAGCATCGCGAAGCTGGGCGCAGGAGCGCTCACGGATTGTCATTTTGAAGGCTGCGGTCGATGAACTGGGGGACGTTGGTTACGGCGGGGTCACGATCGAGTCGATCGCCGCTCGCGCGGGCGTGGGCAAGTCGACCATCTATCGCCACTGGCCCGACAAGCTGGCGCTGATCACCGACGCATTCGAGACGTTCCACGAGCAGATGGTGCCCGACCTCCGTGAGCTGTCCGTTGTTGAGGCAGTCGCGCTGCTCATCCGTCACGTCGCGGAAGTGGTCGTCGATTCAACCTTCTCCCGGTGCATCCCGGCGCTGATCGAGGGGGCCGAGCGAGACCAGCGGATGCGCGAATTCCATCATCGTTATTCCGCCGAGCGCCGGCAGTGCTAATCGATCTGATCGCGCGTGGCGTCCGAGCCGGCGAAGTCAGCGACGCGGTCGACCCAGAGCTGGCGACCGCCGCCCTTCTCGGGGCGGTCTTCTACCGGCGCCTGATGACCGAGCGGCCCTTCGACCCGGACGACGACGGGCTACTACTGGATCAAGGATCTGCCGTTGGGGCGGCCCCGGCGGTATAACCCCGGACCGGCTAATCGAGCAGTTCAAGCAAGGTTTCGGCGTCTACGTGAGGAGGCATACGCTCGGGGTCTCGCCGAATACGACGGCCTGATTCAACTCCCCACATTCCGAGACTTCGTCGTCCCCTATGTTGCGGAGGGGTCCAAGCGCAACCGCAACAGAGTGTCGATTGCTAACTCGGACGCTCACGTCGTGGCGATGGCGGCCAGCTGGCTGAGGGTCCTCACTCCCAAGGCGCTGGTCTACTCACTGCAGTATCACGCCGATCAGCGGCCGGGTCAGTTGCGCAACTATTGGGGAGATGTCCTAGACATCGACGGTGGGGTAATCCAACTCCAGCGCAAGTCAAACAGCGGGCAGTTGAAAGGCCGCACTTGGCGATCGGCGCACGGGGTAATGTCGATCACCATCTCCGATACCTATCTCCGGGCGCGCCTTCAAACCTGGATCGACTGCGTTCGGGCGGGCTGGCGATTAGACTCAGCCGTACCCATCGGGGCGTAGCTCAGCCTGGTAGAGCGCTCGGTTTGGGGCCGAGAGGATTCGCCGGTTCGAATCCGGCCGCCCCGATTCCTGCTCCGTTATAGGTCTAGAAAGTTTAGGCCTAGAACGGCGGGACCATAGAGGTGCGCGTCTGCGGGAACGGCGCGACCGAGGGGCCTCCGCGCGGCGGCTTGAGGTGCGCTGGAGTGCGGTTGATGAGGTCGCCCAGCCTGGCCGATAGCGTCCGGAGCACCTGCTGCTCCTGGGATTTGGTGAGGTGCCCTGAGGCGACCGCTCGGTCGAGTCTCGACTTGATCGCCGTCGTGACCGCGCGCTCCAGACCGCTGACGGACTTACCACGAGCCTTGGCGATCTGAGCGACGGAGCGGCCCGAGCGCAGCTCGTTGAAGAGTTGGGGCACGGACAGGCCCAGATACCCGGCGGCCGCAGCGATTGGGCTTGCGTGGCCGAAGAAAAGCGCGCCGCCGAACGGGCCGGGAGGACGGCGGAGCGGGCCGGGGCCGACGCCGGGTACGAACGGCGGACCCTTCGCCTCAATCGCGTGCTTGATCGCATTTGCCTGCGCTTGAGTCAGCCTGCCGTCTTTGACCGCCGCGTTGAGCCTGTCGATTTCGGCGGCCTTGATCGCGGACGTCAGCCGCTGAGGGGAGACGTGCAGGCGCTTGGCGACGTCGTTGACGAATGCTTGTCGCGGGTTGCTGCTCGACTGCGTCGCTGCGTACGCGGCACCACCACCCGCGGCGAAAGCGACCGCCACCCCACCTATCACGAGACGATGTCGCAGGATCCTGTGCACGGCATCATCGTCCCAGTTGATCGTTAGAGAAGGGTAAGAGTCCGGCGGGCGCCTTACGTCGAGCGATCGACCGCGAACAACCGCCACTCGCCCGGGATCCCTTTGAGCTCGCGGACTCCACGCTCGGTGAAAGCGATGCCTGAGCCGGCGACTAGATCCCTCACGGTGCTGGACACGAGCACTTCGTCGGCTTGAGCCTGCGCGGCCACACGGGCGCCGGTATGAACTGCGATGCCCGCAACTTTTCCGTCGGCCACCTCGCACTCTCCGGTGTGGAGCCCGGCGCGTATCGAGAGGTCGAGATCGCGGACGCCTGCGACAATCGCGCAGGCGCAGCGAATGGCCCGTGCCGGCCCGTCGAAGGTTGCTAAGAACCCGTCCCCGGTGGTGTCAACCTCGCGGCCGCGATACCGCAAGAGCTCGCGGCGCACCATTGCGTTGTGGCGTTCAAGCACCTCGCGCCAGCGACGGTCGCCAAGCTCGATCGCCTTGATCGTCGACTCGACGATGTCGGTGAAGAGAACGGTCGCCAGCATCCGATCCGGCTCGACTTCATCCCATCCGCCGGTCTGCCAGATGTCGGTCAGGAACCGCTGCATCTCGGTCTGGAGCAGAGTGCCGCCAGCCCTGAGCGCCAGGTGGCCGACTCCCGGAAGCTCCACGAATCGGGCCGAGGGGAGTCGCCGTGCGGTGTACTCGGCGGCCTCCACGGGGACAATTGTGTCCTCGCTGCCGTGCAGGACAAGGGTGGGCACGCGCACGGTGGGCAAAACGTCGCGAATATCGATCTCCCTATTCATCCGGTACAGGGCCGCCAGCATCCCGGGGCTCGCTCCGTATCGGATGAAGTCGATGAAGGCCTCGACCTCGTCTTCGCCCTGCATTCCGAGTGCCCGTACCGCCTCGCGCGCCTCGGCCCGTGGGGCATAGACTCGCAGCGCCTGATCGACCTCGCGCTGGTAGGCGCTCTCGCGACGGCCCCAGGGAAAATCAGGCGCCCACAGCGTCCGCGGTGAGCAGCTGCGCACGACCAGCGCTCCCGTGCGCTCCGGGTACGTGGCGGCAAACAGGATGCTCATCGCGGCTCCCTCGGAGAGGCCGTAGAACGCGGCCAGGTGCGACTCGGCCGCATCCATCACCGCGCGGACGTCGTCCATACGCGTCTCGAGGTTGGGGGCGCCGCTCACGGGATCGGACATCCCGGTG
This sequence comes from Solirubrobacteraceae bacterium, assembly GCA_036501265.1. Lineage (GTDB taxonomy): Bacteria > Actinomycetota > Thermoleophilia > Solirubrobacterales > Solirubrobacteraceae > Palsa-465. The sequence continues at coordinate 9,310 of DASYAP010000086.1, forward strand.
CCGCGTTTGTCGAAACGGATCAGCCGGCAGAACGAGCCCAAATCTGTGAGGAAGTCCCCGAAACCTGGGAGCCTCCATTGCAGCTCCATATGGGTGACGTAGCCGGGGACAAACACGAGATCGAAGGGTCCCTCGCCGATCACCTGATAGGCGATATGCACGTCCCCGCTCAGCGCATACCGCGTCTCCGGCCCCACCGGCACATTCTCGCCTAAATTTGCAGCTGTATCACTGCCCCCGTAGCTCAGTCTGGATAGAGCATCGGACTTCTAATCCGGTTGTCGCAGGTTCGAATCCTGCCGGGGGCGCTGAGGAAAGCCCTGCTAATTGAGCGGCTTTCCTGCTGTGCGGCCGTCGAAACTGGCTAATGGGGCCACCGTTGGGGCCGCCGGGCGAAATGCGAGTGGCGTGCTCGCGGTGATCGACCCCTTCACGCGCTGCACGGGGTGCGAGCCGCTCGCGCGGACGAGCGCAGAGCGAGACTTGAACGCGATGTTTGGTGGCACGCCTGGCAGGGTGCCAAACTAGCCCGTCGCAGCTCTATCGCCTTTAAGATGGGACGGCCTCTACAAAACTGACCAATAGCCCAGCCTAAGTGGACAGGACCTGCCGAGTTGCACCGGCTTGACAGCGCGCGGAGCAAGCTTGCCCGCGCGATGCAGCAGGCGAACTATCTCGCCCGGCAGTGCGAGGCGTACGTTCAGGCAAACCCATTTCCGTTCAGGATCGCGTGGCACGAGGCGAGCGACAGGCACCTTGCGTTCCTGGAGGGCCGAAAGCCACCACGCTATCTAGGGCTCATCCTCGGCGAGGTGGTTCACGACCTACGGTGCGCTTTAGACCACACCGCCTGGCACCTGGCGATCCAGGAGTCCGGACTCGAGACCGTGTCATCGCCGGACGTTGCCTGGAAAATCCAGTTTCCCATCGCCCGCACCGAAGCGGCATTCAAAAACCACCGGGCACGCAATTACTTCAGTGAGGCCGCCGTCGAGACGATGGGGCACTTTCAGCCGTATCGCAACATTGGTTCTCATCTGGTGAACCCGCTGCTAGTTGTCCAGCGCCTGTCGAACACCGACAAGGACCAGGCGCTCATACCCCCATCTATGGGGCAGCTCTCGGTGGACGAGCCGGCCGGTGCCGCGACAGAGCAGATATCCGCTGACGATGTCGAGGTCTTGCCTACGCCGAATACCGTCCTTGACTTCTCGAAGCCATTCCTGTCGATCAGAGCGTCACCGGCAGCGCGAATCCGGGTCCGGGACCAATACCTCCAGGTGTGCTTCCAGACCGACGTCACTAGCAGGCTCGACTTCATCCTTGCGGAAAAGAATCGAGCCGCTCGTCTTACAGATCTCCGAAGTGGTCAATGCGTTCGCAATTTTTTTCCCCGGACGTGGACTGGGGGTCCGGACAGAGAGCTGGCTTGCGCCTGATTTGCCCTGATCGCCTCGCCAGTCCACGATCTGGAACCGCCCGTCGCGCTGTCGTCTTCGCCGGGCGCTGGCGGGGTCGGTACGCCGGCGGCACGCTCACAAGGATGGAGACTGCGTTGATTGTCGGGCGAACCCAAGCGGACGGTGATCACGATCTCCCTAACCTCAGATCGCTGTGCGCGGAGTGCACGCGCGCCGACACCCGTCTCATCTGAAAGGACGCGGGGGCAAACGAGGCCGCTGCTGCTGCGTTTCAGGTAGGAAGAGCCGTGCTGGCCTGCAGCAACGTGACTCCATGCCGCAGCGTAGATTCGGCGTGGAAATGGATCTGAGCGTAGTGCGGGCGCGTCTCGCGGATCCAATTCACAAACTCCCTCTCGTCAGGACGGTGAGCGAAGTGCCCCGAGGGAAGCCAATTCCCAGGGTGCTGTTCGGTGTACTCGACCGCCCCGGGAGAGAGCTGGACGCCCTCTCTCGACCACGCACAAGTGTCATGAACCGCCAGGATTGCTCCCGGCGCGAGCAGCGGCTCGATGCGTGTGAATGTCTCTCGATTCATGGCGAGATCGTGAGAAGCATCGAGCAACACGAAGTCGATAGATCGGTTGTCGATGTCCTCGGCCCCGATCCTGTCCTGCGATTTCAGGGTAAACCGCAGCCGCTGATCATTGGCGAAGATGGTGCGGGCGGCTGACTCTGCAAGCGGATCTATGTCAAACGAATAGAGGACGGCATCGTCGTCCATTGCTCGTAGGAAATTGCGCGCGCTCTGGCCATGAAGGAACCCGATCTCCACCACTGTTTTGGGCCGGATGACCCTAATGACCCCATAGAGAAGAAGGGCCTCCTCGCGTTGAATCGGTCCGCTGGCATCTTCCTCCTCATAAAACGCCAGGTGCAACACGTCCGGGGCAAGTGGGGCTAGACGGATGCTGTAGTAGGCGCGCTTTGCGCGTTCTTGTAGGTGCCATTCTCGGCGGAGCATTGGTCGCGGCATATTGCCACCCGAGTGCAAGAGCTACAAGCCACGTACAAGTGCCGGCTTGCAGGCTGTCCCCGACGCGCGAAAGAGGACGCCCGTCGCGTGGTCACGTGGTGACGTGGTGGTCGGATCGAGTCCTCGCTTGGCGTCCAGCTAATCGACGATTCGCGCGTAACGATCACCTATGCGAGTGATCAGGTCCCAGTCATCGAGCACATTGGCGTCGAGGAAGCCGGATGTAACTATGGCGCTTGGCTTGCGCCCGCCGGCCGTTCGACCGGGCTGCCGGGCGCAGCGGCGAAGCCGATCTCGATCCCGCCGCCGGCGATGAAGGTGGCGATCTGAGGTTCGCGGCTACTTCACGCGCTCGATCAGCCCTGGGCGGGTCCTGATGTTCGCCGGGCGGGTCCTGACGTTCCCCTGTCGGGTTTTTTCGGGACGTTGTCGGGGCGCTCGTTTCCGGCGTGGCGGGTCGAGCGCCCCGATCCGTGTTGCGGCTTATGCCGGTGCGCCAGCCGTTTCAGGCACGACGCCCAGCTGCTGCATCAACGTGGCAGCGTTCCAGTAGTTACGGGCGCGCTGGATCAACCCGTCCTCGCCGAACTCCGCCGTTCCGCAGCCGTAGGTGGTCGCGCTCTTGCCGGTCGCCGGGACGCCGAACAGCTCGCCGTCGTTTGTCCCGGTGACCTTCCACTCCTGGGCCGCCCGGTTGCTCGAGACGATCGGCTCTCCCATGTCGGCGTGAAAGTCCGAGAAAGCGGTCAGGTAACCGGCTACCGCGTCGCGGATCGCTACGCGGCCCCGCAGCGCCTCGGCGAGCCCGACGTCGTACAGCACGGCGTCCTGGGCGTAGCAGGCGGCGACGCCGAGGAAATCCGCAAGACCGCTAACAAGCCATTCGCGACGTGCGTCTGGGGCGTCCTGGTGTGGCGACGGTCGGGACGCGTGTTGAGGCGTTCCAGTCGTCCATCCGGCCGCGCGGAGCGGGCCCTAGTGTGTTGCGGTGCTCGAGGGCTCAATCAAGGGGGCGGCCGTCATCCATCATCGGCGGGTACAGGCCAACCCTGCTTGGTTAGGCGCGAAGCGCCCGACCAGCCAAAGTGGTCGGTTACGCGCCTTGGGAAGGAGTACTGTCACAGGTAGGGCCGTTATCGGCCGCTGCTGCTCGATTCTCTCGTGCAGGCTTGGGCAGGCAAATCCTGCCTCTCGCTGACCTCACGGGCCGTTTCGTCCAAAAGCGACAGAAACGCCGTTCACAAGCAGGACCCGCCCTACTTTGCGGGGGCCTCGGCAGGAGTTCAGTCATGACGATCCCGCAAAAGCTGATACTGAGCGGCGACGGGCACGCCGCAAGACGCTGGCATTGGTTGGGCCACGGCGATCAAGCTGTGCGTCACACCGAGGCCTGGGAGCACGAAAACTTTGCCGAAGAACAAGCCCGATGGGAACGAAGCGACCCTGAGTACGCCCGTATCTGTGAACAGGCCCGACAAGCAACGGAGAGCGGCGAGGAAGCTTCACGGCGCGCTGACCAAGCCAAGGCCAAATGGGACGCTCGCGTGGCTACCCAGCGTCAGGCCAGCGATGACGCCCAAAGAGCGCAGCACAGCGAGCAGGCCGCGCTACTCCGCTTTCGTGGTCCGGCCACCCGAGACCCGGTGAGCAACGAGTCAAACAACCTGGAGGTGGAGTGATGGCTACTGCCGAGGCAACCATCCTGACCGAGAACGAGCAGATCGCGGGCATCAATGCCGACTACGAGCAGCGGTACGGGTTCCACGACGCCGAGCACTACCTATACAAGGCCCCCAAGGGGCTGAGCCGGGAGATCGTCGAGAAGATTTCGGAGTTCAAGTCCGAGCCGCAGTGGATGCGCGACTTCCGGCTGAAGGCGCTGGAGCACTTCCTCGCCCGTCCGCAGCCGACCTGGGGCTCCCCGTTGCTGGCCGAGCTCGACTACGACGACATTCGATACTTCGTGCGCGCCTCCGAAACGCCCAGCCGGTCTTGGGAGGACGTGCCCGAGGACGTCAAGCGAACTTTCGATCGCCTGGGCATTCCCGAGGCGGAGCGGAAGTTCCTGTCCGGCGTCGGCGCGCAGTACGAGTCAGAGGTCGTCTACCACCAGATTCACGAGGATCTCGTGAAGCAGGGCGTGATCTTCACGGACATGGACACCGCGCTGCGGGAGCACGAGGACATCGTGCGTCAGTACTTCGCGACGGTGATCCCGCCAAACGACAACAAGCTCGCGGCGCTCAACTCGGCTGTGTGGTCCGGCGGATCGTTCGTGTACGTACCCCAAGGTGTCCACGTCGAGATGCCGCTGCAGGCGTACTTCCGGATCAACACCGAGAACATGGGACAGTTCGAGCGCACGCTGATCATCGCCGAGCCGGGCTCGTACGTGCACTACGTCGAAGGCTGCACCGCTCCCACCTACAGCTCTGACTCACTTCACTCCGCGGTAGTGGAGCTGATCGCCCTCCCCGGCGCACGGATCCGCTACACGACCGTCCAGAACTGGTCGACCAACGTCTACAACCTCGTCACCAAGCGCGCGGTCGCGCATGCCGATGCCACCGTCGAGTGGATCGACTGCAATCTCGGGTCCAAGCTGACCATGAAATACCCGAGCATCTACCTGCTCGGAGAGCGTGCCCACGGCGAGGTCCTGTCGATCGCGTTCGCCGGCGCCGGCCAGCACCAGGACGCGGGCGCCAAGATCATCCACGCCGCGCCCAACACGACCTCGAACATCTTCGCCAAGTCGATCTCCAAGGACGGCGGCCGCGGGTCCTACCGGGGCCTGCTCGAGATCGCAAAGGGCGCCCACGGCTCCCGGTCCAAGGTCGTCTGCGACGCGTTGCTGCTCGACGAGCGCTCGCGCTCAGACACCTACCCAACGATCCGGATCGGCGACGACGACGTTAACGTCGGTCACGAGGCGACCGTCTCGAAGGTCGGCGACGAGCAGCTCTTCTACCTGATGTCGCACGGCATCGCCGAGGACGAGGCCTCGAAGCTGATCGTCAACGGGTTCATCGAGCCGGTCGTCAAGGAGCTCCCGATGGAGTATGCCGTCGAGATGAACCGGCTGATCGAACTGCAGATGGAGGGCTCGGTCGGCTAGCGCGGCAACTGCCGAGCCCCACTTCTCGGCCGTGCGCCGTGGCCCCTTCGAGCAATGCCCCAGCAAGTCTCGGTCGAGACAGCGGTCTAGAGGCTGCGCCCCCCACCTGGTGCCCGATTACGGGCGGTGTCCTCCCGACGAATACTTGATCATCGTAGCATGAAAAATTAGTCTAGAAATGCTAGACTTCTGTGGATGGCTGAGAACACGAGACCCGGTTGGACGTTTTTGACCAACCACGCCCAGGTGCTGATGTGCACCGCCCGCGACCCCGGGATCCGCTTGCGTGACATCGGCGAGCGTGTCGGGATCACCGAGCGGGCCGCTCACCGGATCGTCACCGAGCTCGCCGACGCCGGCTACATCACGCGTCGGCGAAACGGGCGCCGCAACCAGTACACGGTCAACGCCCAGTCCCAGCTTCCTGACCCCATCGCTTGCGATCAGAGCGTCGGCGAGCTGCTGGCGATCCTGACCGTGACCCAGGAGTCCAAGCACGAGGCGATCGCGGAGTGACGAGCGGGTGATCATCGCGGGCCTGCTGCAAGCCTCGCGGTTGTGCAAAGGGCGGAAAGGGAGTAGCTTCGATTGTGCAGCTGACCCTGCGGGCGGGACTTCAGCCCCGAGTCTAAAAGCCGCCGAAGCTCGATCGCGCTGAAGCGCGGAGCTTGAGGCAAATGATCGAGACCCGCGGGGCCAGCCGCTGAATCGCCCGTCTGGTCTCCCTCCCTCTGCCCTCTCGCGCGATACCCACCAGAGGGTCGGGAGGTGCTGAGCAGTGAACAGCCAGCCCATAGGCCAGCGAGCGGCGAGCGCGCAGTCCACAGAGCCGACGAAGGTCACGATCACACGGCGCGTAAGCCGACGGTGGCGGAGCCGCGAGCAGCGCCCAAGCGGCCGAGCGCCAGACGTCGGTTGGGAGCGCCGGTTGGAGACGCTCGAGGCGCGCACCGAGCACCTCGAGTTGGTGCTCGAAGGACTTCAGGATGCCGTCCATCGTCGGGCGGTCCGCGAAGACGAGAGCATCGGCGAGTTGCGCAGGCGCACGGAGCCCGACCAGATCGCGCGTGATCTCAGCCGCGACGCTCGAACGCGAGGGTTGTAATGGCGGGCGCGGCGCGGATCGAGGATTTGCGGACCGAGGCTCGCTACCACCGCGAGCGATATGACCTCTACCGCGCGAAGATGTACGGCCAGCGCCCGACCACAATGGGACGGCTCAGGGAGCTCGAACGGGCCCATCAAGGCGCCGAGGCCCGCCTCCGTCGCGCCGAGCAAGAGAGGGCCTCAGGCAACCGCGACTGACACCCCACGCAGCGCACGATCCGCCCCGAAGCGCTCGGCTCGGCTCGGCTCGAGGAGCCGCCCGATCATCTCGTGACGTGAGCGGAGATCGCTGCGACGGTACTGAGCGGCTGATCACTGCGTCGCCGCCAGCGCGGCGTGCGCTCTCACACTGCTGCGGTGGTGCGCGATGATGGCCGCTCACACGATCTAGCCAGTCCTGGAGGTAGCGCATGAGCGCAATCGGAGCCACGCCGTCGACAGCTGGTCCATCGTCCCTGGCGCAACGAGCCGCGCGCACGATCCGCCATCCGCTATCGCGGACGCTGCTCGTGCTGACGTTCACAACCGGCTTGGTGGACGCGGTGAGCTACCTGGGGATCGGTCATGTGTTCACCGCGAACATGACCGGGAACATCGTGTTCCTCGGCTTTGGGATCGCGGGCAGCGGCGGGCTCCCGGTCGTCGCGCCGCTGATCTCGCTGGCGGGATTCCTGGCGGGTGCCGGCAGCGGCGGCGTGCTGGCCTCACGGCTGGCGCAGCGCCACGCTCAGCACATCGCTTGGGCGCTGTCGATCGAGGTGCTGCTTCTCTGGGTCGCGGCGATCCTCGCGGCGGCCGTCACGGTCCGCGCAAACGCAGTCTCGGGCGATGCCGTGATCGCGTTGCTGGCGTTCGCGATGGGCGTTCGCAACGCGACGATTCGCCGGGTGGCAGTGCCAGATCTGACAACGACCGTGCTCACGATGACGTTGACCGGCCTGGCCGCCGACTCGCAACTGTTCGGCGGCTCCGGAAAGGGCTCAGTACGCAGAACTACCGCGGTGCTGGCGATGCTGCTGGGAGCGCTGGCCGGGGCGCTGCTATTGAAGACGAGCCTATTCCTGCCGCTGGCCGTCGCGGCCGGACTCGCGTTCATCACACTTATCGGTTACCCGCCCGCCGCCCGCCGCGAGGAGAGGAGTACAGGGTAGGCCCTCAGCGGTTCGCACTGGAGGCTCGGGAGTGTCAGGATCAAGGACTTGCGGCTGCCTGCGACGCGCGACGTCAGCTGTCCCGTCTCGCGTGCAGTCGCACCGCCCGCAGGTCCCGGTGAAAGAGCGCGAAGGCGACCACGAGAATCAAAAGCCCGTTGACCGGATGGAACGCGCCGACGTTCGGATGGTCTAGGTCGGCGAGGGCGAGCTGTAACTCAAACAGCGCTACGAGCAGGATCGCGAGCCCGATGTCGACCCGGTTCCGCGTCGCCCGGGCTGAGGAGGGTCAG
>DASYAP010000087.1:0-5097 GCA_036501265.1 Solirubrobacteraceae bacterium
GAAGACGAACCCGCGCACTCGCGCCCGTGGCCGTTGACGCTCGCCGAGCTCCGCTGGTTCGAGGACGAAGGCCTCCAGCTGACCGCCCGCCTGGGACCCATCGACAACGAGGTCGCGCACATCGAGTACCGCCGCCCGCGCCCAGACGCTCAGAGCCGCCGCAAGCTACCGCCGCCTTGCGCGGCAGCGGGCGTCTGACCCGACGACCGGCCCCCTTGCGACGGAGGCTCACCATTGGTGTCGAGGCTCGCGTTCGTGGTTCAAAGGATGGGACGCACGACGAGCATCCCTCGGCTCGAGACGAGGTGCGCCAAGTCATCCGCCAAGCGTTGGACCTGTTCGCTCGCCTGTTGCTCCCAGCGCTCGACTCCGACGATCTCCGCGATTAACACGTAATCGGCTTGATCGATCGCCTGTCCGGGCACGTCTACCGGCCGCGTAATGCGCCAGTCCGACACCGTGTCCAGTGACCTGCGGATGATGTCCCGGTCCCCCGCCATCAGACGCTCAAAGTCCTCGGCCAGCTCGGGCGAGCGCAGGCGAAACCACATGAGAAAGGTCGCGGGAGGACTCATCCGCGGAGCGTAGTGGACGTTCGCACTTGGACCGCTTCGAGCGGTGTCGTTTGGCAGCGTGCGTGCGATTAGGGCGCTTCGCTGATCCGGTAGCCAACTCCAGCGGTGGTGTGGATGATGTCGGGCTGGCCGAGTTTGCGTCTGAGTCGGGCGATCGTGACCTTCACCGTGTTGGTGAATGGATCGACGTTCTCGTCCCAGGCCTGCTCGAGGAGCCGCTCTGTGCTGAGCGCGTCGGGGCTGGCTTTGAGCAGGGCCTCGAGCACGGCGCGCTCTTTTATGGAGAGCTCGATCGTCTGTCCGTCTCGCGTGACTTTGCCGGTGCGTGAATCGAGCTCGATTCCGCCCGCTTGAAGGGTAGGACGGTGGGCAGCCGGTTTGCGCCGGGCTAGCGCGCGGATGCGGAGCACGAGTTCGGGGAAATGAAAGGGTTTGGGGAGGTAGTCGTCGGCGCCGAGCGCGAGCCCTTTGACGCGGTCGGCGGGGCAGCCGGCGGCGGTCAGCATCAGAATCATCGGTGGATCTTCGGTGTGGGTGATGAGCTGGCAGAGCTGGTCGCCGTGGATGCCGGGGATGTCACGGTCGAGAATCACGACGTCGTAGGGGTTGACGTTGATCTTTGAGATGGCTTCGTGACCGTCGTAGGCAACGTCGACGGCGATCCCCTGGTCGCGTAGCCCCTCGGCGATCCGGTTGGCGTGACGGGGAATGTCCTCGACGACGAGGACCCTCATCGAGTGGCCTTCGCGAGAGGCGCGATGGCGGCGGCTGGAAGCGTGATTTGGACGCGGAGCCCGCCCCCGGCGCGGGCGTAGAGCTGAAGGCCGCCGCCGTGCGCGGCGGCGACAGCGGCGACTATTGATAGCCCCAACCCATGCCCGTTCTGCGATCCGGTCCGGTCCTGGCTGAGCCGTTTGAACGGTTGGGCGAGCTGCGCTACCGCGTCCGGGTCGAGCAAGGGGCCACTGCTAGCGATGACCACTCGCGCCTGGCGCCCGTCAAGTGATACGAGCGCGATTTCGACCAAGCCGCCCGGCTTGGTATGGCGCACAGCGTTCTCAATCACGTTCTCGACCATCCGCCCAAGCAGGGTGACGCTGCCGGCGACCTGCACACCGCCGAGGTTTGTCTCGACGGTCAGCTCCTTGGTTGCGATCTGGTCGGCGCGGTCGCTGAGCGCGGAGGTTATGAGCGGCTCGATTGCGACCTGGTTGCGCTCGTCGAGTTGGCCGTCTTGCGCACGGGCCAGGGTGAGGAAGCTCTCCAGCAGGCGGTCGGCGTTGTCGAGATCCACGCGCAGCTCGGCGTCCAACTCACGCGTCTGGGCGGCCACTCCGCCAGGCTTGGCGATCGCGACGTCGAGGGTGGTTCGCATCATCGCCAGCGGAGTGCGCAGCTCATGTGAAGCGTTTGCGACGAACCGTTGCTGCGCGTCAAAGGCGGCGTCCAACCGTGCCAGCAGCCGGTCGATCGTGTCGGCAAGCAGGCGCAGCTCGTCGCGCGGGCCCGACATCGCGAGGCGTTCGTGGAGATTCGTGTCTGAGATCCGGTCGGCGGCGGCGGTGATCGTGCGCAATGGCCTCAGCACGCGCCCAGCCACGGCCCATCCGAGCACGACCGAGACGATCGCCATGATCGCCAGCGCGACCCCCGAGTAGACGAGCAGCCGGTGCAGGCCGATGGAGCGCTGAACCGACATCGCTTCCTCGACCCGCACCATGGTCGGATTGAAGGGCTCCTTGGGCGGGGAGTAGGCGAAGTTGGCGAACAACCAATACGTGATGGCCAAGAGCGCTGCGCCGCAGAGCAGAAATATGAGGCTGTAAAGCAGCGTCAGCCGCCACCGGACCGTAGGGCGGGGAAGGAGCACGCGCGGCGTGGGTTGGCTTGGAGTTCGGCCGGTCTTCACGGTGCTCAGGATGCCGTCGGGCGAGTTACAGCGAGATAACACGGTAACCGGCCTGTAACGCGCCGCGGCGCACGCTGGCAACGGCCGTTCCACCGACCCAGCCTGGCTTTCCCCGCCCTCGACTGAAAGGAACCGACCCTCATGCGTTGTCGCTCCCTCATTCCCATTTCTCTGGCCATGGTTGCCGCCGTCTCGCTGCTCACGGCCGGCTGTGGGGGCGGCTCCCCCACGACCGCCGCCACGGGCCAGAACGAACTGCTCGCCTACTCCAACTGCATGCGCTCCCACGGCGTGCCGAACTTCCCTGATCCCACGAGCAATCAAGGGATCGACAAGGGCAAGATCATCCCGCTGGTCGGCAGCCCCCACTTCCAGGCCGCCTCTAACGCCTGCCAGCACCTGATGCCGGCCACCGGCCTCGGACCGCCGACGACAACTCAGCCGACACGCGCCCGGTTCGCAGCCGCGTTGGCGTTCGCCAGGTGTGTGCGCGACCGCGGATTCTCGAACTTCCCAGACCCAACCGTCGGCGGCCAGCTGACCCCGGAGATGGTCTCCGCCGCCGGGATCGACCTCCACCAACCAGCGCTCCTGCATGCCGGCCTCGCCTGCGCGCCGGTGACGCACGGCCTGATCACGCGGGCCGCGGTCGAACGAGCTGTGAAGGGCGGCTGACCCGCCTGCTGTCCTCGGAGGACCCGTGCATAGCTCAGTTGGCCGATGGGCACGGGGATACATTTATGGGGATCTGCTGAGCGCTCAGAGGGCAGTTCAGATCCAGGTGAAGGCGGTCGACGCACTCGTATGGCGGCGTCGTGGCAAACGTACGACCGCAAGCGGCTGATCACCGGAGCGGGACGCTAACCCGGATCCCAGCCCTCGGCCGCGTGCCGCATATCAAGCAACGCCAGGAACTCTGTGAAGAGACTACGAGTCCTGTATGACTCGGGCAAGGCTGTCGCCTGAGTCAGATTGCGAACTTGACGTCAACTTATACTTCGCGCCACCAGCAGCAAGCGCAGTCGTACCCGCCCCTGGGTGATGTGGGCTAGGTGGAACGGGGCGCCGAGAGAGCGGTTACGGGGCGCTTTTGGTGAGCTATTACGTGGATTCTCGCGGACACGCGGCCACGAAAGGAGAGATCATGCACGATCAACCGTCCCCACCCACCGGTGAAGCGCTCGAACGCGCGTTGAAGAAGACAGGCACCCCAAGTGGCACCCGTCGTTGGCTGCTGGAGCGTGCAGCTATTGGCACTGCTGGGGTCGCCGCGTTTGGCGCGCTCGACCCAGCTCCCTCCGCGCTCGCTTCCGGCGATCACATCGGGGTCAAGACGTTCGGCACGGTCGCGGTGACCACGGAAGCCCTGACCGTGACGCTTCTGACCGAGCTGCTTCGGCGCGTGAACGCGAACTCGGGTTCGGTGCCTGCTGGTGTCAAGGCGGTGTTCGAGGGTGCCTACGCGGCTGAAGTGGACCACTTCCGATTCACCCGCGCCCATTGGCGGCCGACGACGACCAAGTTCTGGATCCCTGACGCATTCTTCGGTGGCTCGGGGAACAAGCTCTCGCTGACGTCCGTTGGCAACGCACTCGTGGCTGGCGAGACGCTGTTCGTAAACCTCTACCTGATCGGGGTCACTGTGTTTGCCCAAGCGCGGCAGGACACATTTGCACGGTACTCCGCTGAGCTGGCGGGGTGCGAGTCCGAGCATCGCGCGCTCGCCGAGACGCTACTCAACGCAAAACCGCCGAACAACGTCGGGTTCGAGGTCTACAAGCTCCATTCGCCCAAGGGCATCGAGCATGCGCTCGAGGGTGCCGGCGTCGGGTTCGGCGCGAAGGGCTCCGCGCCCGGAAAGTTCTACCACCTTGCGCACCCGATCAAGCCACCGCCGCTTCACATCAACGCTAACAAGCCCAGCTGACCCCTCCGGCCTACGCAGATCCTTCGCACGGCGCGGTGACCTATCAAGTACCAGGCCGTCGCCGCGAGCGCCAACCGTAGGCGAGCGCTCTCGGCGCCCACACGGTGATCATGCTTTATCGGTCGTGTCGTCAGCGAGTGCCGTGTCTGTCAGCTGATCAATTCCAGCAAACGGCGCTGCGAGCGCGGGTGGCAGCGCATATCGTGCAGCGAGGGCGGCCGGGCTCAGGTAGGTCACTCGCGTCTGGCTGTCGTCGTCCCACACGAGCAGCTTCTGCGGGAGATCCATTGCCACCAGTGGTACCGCGTCCATGACGGGTGTCCCGGCCACCGGGTTGCCAAAGATGATCAGGACGGTTTCGCGGAGTTCCAGCCCAGCGCTGCGGGCGGCAGCGCGCTGGTCGATCGTGGCGAAAATCGTCATTCCTCGCTTGGTCATCAGCTTGGTCAGCCGCTCCACCGTCTGGACCACCGGCAACGGGCTGTCCTTGGTCGTGAAATCAGGGTGAGAAGCCGCCACCGCCATCGGTGAGCGCATCTTGACGGGCGACCCACTGCCGATCAAGCGCTCGCTTATCTGTGCGTGTCGCGGTTTGTCAACTGCTGGTTGTGGTGGTGGGGTGTCTGGGTGAGGGGGTCGCCCGCCGGTCATGGAGGGCCGGCGGAGAGTGCAGGGATGCATGGGGT
>DASYAP010000088.1:0-13487 GCA_036501265.1 Solirubrobacteraceae bacterium
GCTCGTCGGCGGCGTGACCTACCGCAATCCGGCTCATCACGCGAAGATCACGACGACGCTCGACGTCCTCTCAGGCGGCCGCGCTTGGCACGCGCTCGGCGCTGCCTGGTTCGAGGATGAGCACCGCGCGTATGGGTTCGACTTTCCGCCGCTCAAGGAACGCTTCGAGCGACTCGACGAGGCACTCCAGATCGCACGCGCAATGTTTCGCGAAGGAACCGCGACCTTCGAGGGCCGGCACTTCCACGTCGACGGAGCGCTCAACAATCCTCGGCCGCTGCGGGGAGACATCCCCATCGTGGTCGGCGGAAGCGGAGAGCGCAAGACGCTGCGGCTCGTCGCGCAATACGCGGACGGCTGCAACCTGTTCGGCAACGTGGAGCGTGTACATCATCTGCTCTCGGTACTCGAGTCGCACTGCGATGAGGTCGAGCGCGATCCGACTGAGATCACCAAAACGCGGATGAGCGTGGTTGCAATCGCCCCGACCTACGAGCAGGCGGCGGCCAAACTCGATCAGATGCGACGCGCAGGGATCCCCGAGGAGCGCGTGGCGTCGGTACTCGCCGGCGACGCCGACGAGGTCGCCGAGCAAGCGCACGCGTTCGCTGAGATTGGAATCGAGGGCATGACGTTGTCACTCCCTGACGTTCATGACCTTGAAACCGTTGCGCTCGCCGGGCGAACGCTCGGACCGGTGTTCGCCTCGGCGGTCAGCTGAGCGCGCCAGGGGTCAGGCCGGGACTGGTACCGGCTCAGTCTCGGGTGGCCACCTGCGGCTTGTGCTTAGGCAACAGAAGCCAAGAACCCAGCGCCGCGCCGAGGAGCGCTACCGCCCACCAGAAAGTCTGGCGTCATCACAGCAGCCCGCTCTCAGGCTCCGCGGCCGCGCCGGTAGCCTCGGGCGTCTTGCGCACTCCCGTGCGCGGCAGACCGTAGATCGCGGTTGCGACCACGATTATTGTGACCGCAAGCGGCAACGCCGGAGCGCCAGAACGGGCGTATGTCAAAAGCACCGCGCCGCACGCAGCGCCAATGAGGAGCGCCACCAGCATCACCGCGCGCCTCGCCAACTCCCTTTGCGTGCCCGACCGAAGAGCCAGCCCACCGATCAGTCCGGTGAGCGTCCCGGTCACGTAGGTGGTCGTGACCCCAGAGACTCCGAGCCGAGCAACAGCTCCGCCCTGCAGCCCCATGGCGAGCGCCGAGAAGCCCACCAGGACGGCTTCGAACAGATCGTTCGGATGGCCGGAGGCACCTAGCCAGCCTGCGAGCACGCCGGCTTGCGCAACGGCGCCGCAAACGAGCGCGATCGTCAAGCCGGAAGGCCACACCGATGACTTCGTTGGACTACGGACGAGGCGCGACGCCGCGAACACGCCGAACGCATAGACGACCAGCGATACCGCCGATCGCGCTGCCTCGGAACCCGCCGAACTTCCCACGGCAAGTCCGAGCAAGACGAGGTTGCCGCTCATCATCGCGGTGAACACTCTTCCGAGGCCTAGAAAGCTGATTGCGTCAACCGCGCCTGATCCAAAGGTCAGGCAGACCAGCAGGACATCGCGCAGGTCCTCGGCCGATAGCCGTGACAGAGAAACCCCGGGCATCCGCGGAGCTTACGTTCACAGGGCGCCCCCACGAGTCCGTCCCAGACAGCGCACGACCCCGCCCCGCTATGCGCGGTACGGGGTCGAAGTAAACGGCCACCTCGCTGGCCACCGGTTGGACCCGGCGGTCAGGAGGGGGTCCGACCCGTTACGCCGGTCGGGCGACGGGCCTGTACTGCGGGCGCGCAGCGCGCCGCTGAGTCCGAGTCGCTGCCCTAGCACGCCGCCAGCGCTGAACGGCAATGGCCTGCGTGTCACAGCGTGGGAATCGCCCCCGAGTACCAGCAGCGCATATTCGAACGCCTCTATCGCGTCGACAGCACGCGCGATCGCGCGACAGGTGGATCCGGCCTGGGTCTGGCCATCGCGGCTCGTGCCGCCCGCAGCTTGGGAGGCTATATCGAGCTCGACAGCACGCCCGGGAAGGGCAGTGAGTTCGCCGCGGTCGTCCCGGCGCAGATCGAGTCGCGCCAGAGCAAGCGGGAGTCACCACCAACGGCCGATACGCCTCAGGAGCCTGGGAACGGCCGAAGAGATGACCGCGAGCCGCTCGAAGCGGCGCTCAGCGGGGAGCGATTCCCGCGCTCACGCCGCGACGCTGCGCTCTAGTAACGCCCGCAATTCCCTGAAGTGGCGCTCGCGCGCGTGTTCGTTATACGCGGGTGTGTCAGCCATCGTGTAGCCATGCTGCGCGCCTTCATAGACCTCAGCGCCGTACCGGGCCCCGACGTCATCCAGCGTCCGCTCGAGCGTGGAAATCTGCTCCGCGCTCATGCTCGGGTCCTGGTCGGCGAACCCGAAGTAGAGCTCAGCGCTGATCGCCTCAGCCGAGCGGTGCGGGCTGTCGGCGTCTTCGGTGACTAGACCACCTGCATGAAATCCAGCGAGCGCCGCCACGCGATCGGGATGGGCGGCTGCAATCCGCCAGCCTAAGCGCGCCCCCATGCAGTAACCGGTTATCGCGATGGGCCCCTGGGCCCCTGCCTGGCGCAGGAACTCCAAATAGGCCTCTCCGTCAGCGGCGATTCGCTGCGGCGTGAGTTCGTCCATCAACGGCCTCAATGACTGGAAGAAGCGAGAACGATTATCGGAGTCGCTCATGTCGGGCATAGGCGGTACCGGCGAGCGACCGCCACGGTAAAAGACATTGGGCGCAAGGACGACGTACCCATCCGCCGCGATCCGATCGACCATTTCTTCGATCGTGGCCCGCAGCCCGTAGGCGTCCATGATGAACAGGACCCCGGGGTGAGGCTCGTCGTCGGGTCGGGCGAGGTAGGCGTTGGCGACGCCGTCCGGGGTAGTGATATCTACGGTTGAGTTGTGCATCGACGTAAGATCGCAGGTGCGAGCAAGTGGGAGGAGTCTGGTGGCTGAGAAGCCGGGCATCGAGGGCAAGCTTGTGGGCAGGAGGGTCGTCGACCCTCACGGCTGCAAGATCGGCACGATCAATGCGCAGTTCGTCCACGGCGATCGCGAAGTGCCCACTTGGGCACGCGTCAAGATGGGAATCCTCGGCACGGACTCCGCTCTGATTCCCCTGCATGACGCTCAGGAAGACGGGGACGACGTTCGCGCGGTCTACGAGAAGGAGCACGTGAAAGCGGCGCCCGAAGTCGAGCCGGATGGCGACGAGCTCTCCGACGAGGATGCGGACAAGCTCCATGGCCATTACGGGCTCGAACGCGTGCTTGGATTGACAGCCGACGACTCGGAGGACGAAATGGAGTTGCCGCGAGAGACGCGCGAGGCCAAGCCGCCTGGCATGGAAGAGCGCCCGGACAACCCGCTTTCTCAGCGACGCCACGAGCGCCAGCAGGAGATCGAGGAGGTGGCGCGCGACTTCGAGCAGACCAGGGCAGGCGAGGGGCCGGACACCGAGGGCGGCGAGGCGCAGAAGACACAGAATGCCGAGCCCTCGCAGGAAGAGAGCCGATAGTGCGCACAGGTAGGGCGGGCGCAGGCAATCGTCCGCGGGGTCATTAGGGACGAAAGGAGCCTCCGTTGTACAAGTAGGACTTCCCCTCCGTTGTCGCCTGCAGATTCCGGGTAGCCAATACATAGCGCCGGTATCGGCGACGCCGAGAAGGCGCGACGAATACGACTCGAAGGAGCGCGAGCATGGCTCTGCAACAGCGCGAACGCACCGACCCTCGACCGTCTGACCCCGAACTTCGGCGCACCGTCCGCAAGCTCGCCGCTCCCGGAGGATGGTTCACCGGCATCGGGTTGATTCCGCTGATCGCGGGCCTGCTGCTGCTCTTCCTGACGACGGGGTCGCCCTGGGTGCTTGGCATTGTCCTCATCGCCCTCTCGGCGCCCGTCTTGGGCGTCGGCGTTTCGCTTCTTATGGGCAGTGGGGTCGCGGGCTGGGCGGCGCGGCGGTGGCCGTTCGCGTAGTTCGACGGCATCCAGCACGGCATGGATGCCCTTAAGCCGTAACGTCGGTCGCCTGTTTGCCGTGAATCCCGTCGTCAACCACGTAGCGCCGAAGCGAGCGCTTTGTGGGGCGCCTGCACCATCTCCGTGATCGCGGTGGGCTCATACCCGCAGTGGGCCATGCAGTTGTCGCAGCGCGGATCGCGGCCGCGACCGTAGCGGTCCCAGTCAGTCTCCTCGAGTAGCTCGCGGTAGCTGCTCGCGTACCCGTCGCTCATTAGATAACAAGGGCGCTGCCAGCCGAAGATCGAGTAGCTGGGGATCCCCCACGCCGTGCACTGATAGTCGGCCCTGCCCTCGAGGAAGTCCAGGTACAACGGAGAGTGGTTCAGACGCCAGCGCCGCCGACGGCCATCCGCGAAGGCGGCGCGGAAAAGCCGGCGGGTCTGCTCGACGCCCGGGAAATGCTCCTGGTCAGGGGCTTTCTCGTACGCATATGCGGGCGAGATCATCATCTGATCGACTTCGAGGTCGTCATTGAGAAAGTCGAGCACCTCGCGCACGGTCTGCGGCGTGTCGTCGGAGAAGAACGTCGTGTTGGTGGTGACGCGAAAGCCCCGACGCTTGGCCGCGTGGATCGCGTCGACCGCCTTGTCAAAAACGCCGTCGCGGCAGACCGACTGATCGTGACGCTCGCGCAAGCCATCCATATGCACAGCCCACGCGAAGTAGGGCGAGGGTTCGAACCGGTCCAGCTTCTTCTCCATCAGCAGGGCGTTCGTGCACAAGTAGACAAACTTCTTGCGCTTAATCAGCTCACCGGCGATCACATCGATCTCGGGATGCACGAGCGGCTCGCCCCCGGCGATTGAGACGACGGGAGCGCCGCATTCCTGAACCGCAGAGATGGCGTCCTGCACAGGCATCCGCCGCCTCAGGATGTGATCGGGATGCTGGATCTTGCCGCAGCCCGCGCACGCCAGATTGCACTGGTAGAGGGGCTCCAGCTCGAGCACAAGCGCGTACTTCTCGCGGCGCCGGAGACGCTGAGTGACGATGTAGGCGCCCACCTTGGCGCTCTGTCTGAGCGGTACAGCCATCCTCTACACCATACCCTGGGCGCTTTGAGTACTCGTTTCGCCAGCCAGCGAGCGGACGGGGGAGGACTCCCTCACTTCGCGGGGCAATGCGAAGCGGATCGTCTCGTCGGCGACGGAATGCTCCGCGCGCGCCAACGGCCCGAGCACCGTGAGCGCGCCTACCATGCGCTGCACCATCCGCTCCGGGCTGGAAGCCCCTGCGGTGATCCCGATCCTGCGGACTCCATGGAGCCATGCCGGGTCAAGTTGAGATTCATCGTCCAACAGCCGCGCCGGGCAGCCGCCGCGGCGGGCCACCTCGACCAAGCGGTTCGAGTTGGAGGAGTTGCGTGAACCGACCACCAGCACCAGGTCGCAGTTTGCGGCGAGCGCCCGCACTGCGTCCTGGCGGTTCTGGGTCGCGTAGCAGATGTCATCCGAGCGCGGCCCGACGATTTCCGGGAAGCGCGTGCGCAGTCGCTCGATGACGCCCCGGGTCTCATCGACCGCCAGCGTCGTTTGGGTGAGGTAGGCCACGCGCCCAGAGTCGGTGACGTCGAGCCCGTCGAGGTCTCCTTCGGGATCGATGACGCGGATCTGGTTGGGCATCTCCCCGGACGTGCCCTCGACCTCCTCGTGGCCCTCGTGGCCGATGAGGAAGATGGTGTATTCGTCGGCACCGAAGCGGCGCGCCTCCGCGTGGACCTTGTTGACCAGCGGGCAGGTTGCGTCGACGACGTTCAGCTGGCGGCGCTGGGCCTCTGCGCGTACCTCAGGCGATACCCCGTGTGCGGAGAACACCACGGTCGCACCGTCGGGCACCTGTTCGAGTTGGTCGACGCACACTGCGCCCCGTCGCTCCAGCTCGTCCACAACATGTCGGTTGTGGACGATCTGCTTGCGCATGTAGACGGGTGCTCCGTACCGGTCAAGCGCACGCTCGACCACCTCGATGGCCCGCTCGACGCCGGCGCAGGACGCGCGGGGCGCTGCCAGCACCACCTCACGCGGAGCAATTTCCCGGGCCCACTGGGACAGAACACGGGCGGCGTCTCGCAGCGCTCGCGCTGCCCGCAGCGCTTCGGATGCGGTGGCAACCGGATGCCGCAGCTGCGCGCGCCCCGTGTCGAGCACGACGCGGACAACGGCCAGGGGCCGACCCGCAGCAGCTCGCGCCAGCGACGCGGACTCCATGTCGACCAGCAGCGCGCCTGTCTCTGCGAGGGCGTCGCGGATGCGGCCGAACGCAGGGCCATGCACCGAAACGACAGGACCCACATGCGCGTTGAGACCGCTGCGGCGAAGCATCCCGGCAATCACTGCGGCCCCAGGGCACCTGCACAGAACCGTGCCGTCGCGTGCGAGGAGCTCGCTCGCCACGACCACATCGCCTGGCTTTAGCCCGGACGCAAGTGCGCCCCCGAAGCCCGTCACAGCGACGCCGGCCGCGTGGTGGCCCGTGGCGCGTCTGGCCGCCTGGGAGGCCCGCCGGGGCCCGATTCCGGTCACTGCCACCGTGGCGTCGGGCGCCCCGCTGCGCACGAGCGCAGCCTCGATTCCCATGGGGGCAAGCAGCAGTAGGCGTTCCGCGCTCACGCAGCTACCTCCCGCTGGAGCGCACGTTCTCGTCGGAGCGCGGGCAGCACGACTCGCACGGCCGCGCGGCCGGAGCGTACGGCTCCCTCCATCGTCGCCGGCCAGCCCGTGTCGGTCCACGAGCCGGCGAGCGCGAGACCGTCGATCCCCGTCCGAGGGCCGGGACGTGAGCGCCACACCCCTGGGGCGGCGCGGAAGGTCGCAAATCGCTCTCGGGTAACGACGAACCGCTCAACCGTCGCGCCCCGCGCGGCCGGGATGAGTTCCGCGAGCGCACCGCGCAGCGTCGACTCCAGCTCCGGGGCCGCGGTGTCGATCTCCGCGTCGGCGGCCGACAGCGAGACGGCCAGGCACTGACCTCGCTCCAGACCAGAGGACGCGGTGCGGTCGAACACAAACTGGACCGGCGAAGAGACGGCGGCGGCGAATTCATGACTTAGCACAGGACGGTCGAAGACAACGTGGAGATTCACGATCGGTGAGAACCCCAGCTTTTCAAGCGCACCGGCGTCTCGCAGCGCGCCGGAGGGCAATAGGCCGACCGCGCGATCCTGAGGCACGGCGAGTACGACCGCCGAACCCGGGATGCGCTCACCTTGGCCACAGACGTGCAGGCCGCCGTCCGCTTCCGCCTCGACCCGCTCGGCCCTGAACCCGAGGCGAACTTCGACGCCTGCGCGGCGTAGGGCCTTAAGCGCGGCGTCGCCATGAACCCGCTGCAGAGGTACGCGCGCGTAGCCGATATCGCCGGCCTCGGCGCTCTCGAGCAGTCCTGTGCGAAAGACGAACGCGGCGGCCGCCAGCGAGGTCTCGTCCGCGCGGAGGTTCAGCGTGGGACGGCTGATCAGCTCCCACAAGCCCTCGACCGCATCAGGACTCTGACGACGCTTGCGCAGCCAAGCCCCGAAGCTCTGTCCGTCCGCCTCGGCGCTTTCCGGCGCTACCTTCGAAAGAGCGCGTGCCGCGATGGCCGCAGCCACCCGCTCGCGCGGGCCCAAGGGCCGGTAGCGCATCAGCGCACTCATGAGGTGCAGCGGCGCAGGAAGGCCGCTTCGCGTTAGCCACGCGGTGCGTCCTCCGGGCATGAGCACCGGGATCGAGAGCCGGTCCTGCAGGACCGTGTCTGCGACGGTATCGAGCCGCCGGAGCAACTCCCGGTACTCATTGCAGCAGCGCAAGAACACGTGCTGGCCGTTGTCGAGCCAGAGCTCATCGCGCCGAAACGAGTACGCGGCTCCTCCGAGGCGGGGTCGGACCTCGAGTACGGTCACCGCCACGCCGGCGTCCGCGAGCTCGAGCGCCGCGGCGATTCCAGCCAGTCCTCCACCGACCACGGTGGCCCGTTCGGTCACGATCCCACCCCGGCGGCCTCGGGCGCCTTGGCCGATCCGGGCTTGAGGCTCCGGAACGCGACCCAGGTCTTCTCCCACGGAGGCAACGAGACGCGCCGTTCAAGCACCGCCGAAGGGTCGCGCTCGATGCGCTCGAGGATGCGGCGATAGATCCCCGTCATGGCGCCGACGCAAGCGCCACTGCGCCCGTCGATCAGGTCGAGCAGGGCGAGCCCGCGCTCAAACCACTGTCGAGCGCGGGCCACCTCGAAAGCCATGAGCGCTTCGAACGCCGGCCTCGGGGCGGTCTCAAGCTTCGGGCAACCAAATCTGTCCAGGTCCTCCCGAGGCAGATAGACCCGACCGCGCTCGAGATCCTCACGCACATCGCGGAGGATGTTGGTGAGCTGCATCGCCACGCCGAGATCGTCTGCCCGCGGCTCAGCGAGTTCCCGGTCGGAGGTTCCAAAGATCGCCAGCGATAGGCGCCCGATCGACCCCGCGACGCGGCGGCAGTATTCGACGAGCTCTTCGAAGGTCTCATAGGTTTCGCCCCGCACGTCCATCTCGACGCCGGCCAGCAGGTCCTCCAGCGCCGTATGGGGCAGCCCGAAGCGACGCTCGGCGTCGGCCAAGGCCAGGATGCGGACGTCGTCTTGGGGGGTTTCCAGTTGCGTCTTCGCCGCACCGAGCAGCGCTAGTTTGCGCTCGGAGGGCTCGGTGCCGTCCCCGACGTCGTCGACGCGGCGTGCGAATGCATACACGGCGCACATCGCCCGTCGCTTCGGCGCCGGAAGCAGGCGGATGCCGTAGTAGAAGTTGCCGGCACGCGCGCGGGTGACGGCCTCGCATTCGCGGTAGCCCTCCTCCACCGCCGTGGCGGCCCTTTCAACCGCGGTCAACGTCCCTCCCGCCGCAGGAGCGTCGCCATCAGCTGATACGCGCGTAGAGCCGCCCCGGGACGCGGGCGTGAAGCGAGTACGTCGAAATCCGCGCGCTCGATCGCGGCGAGGGCGGAACGACCACCCGCCACGAAAGCAGCGACCGCGAACGCGGCGCGACCGGTGAGCGTGCGGATGAGGGGCGCACCCTCGACCAGGAGGCGACGCGCGCGGGTCACCTCGAACGCCATCAGCCGCTTGAACGCCGGCGTGGCGCCGGAACCGCCGAGCTCATGCTCCGCTACGCCGAAGCGCTCGAAGTCCTCAGCCGGAAGATAAATCCTCCCGCGCCGGTAGTCCTCGGCAACGTCCTGCCAATGCTCGACGAGCTGAAGTCCGGTGCAGACTCGATTCGAGAGAGCGATCCGGTCGGGGCTGGCGGCTTCGAAGATTCGCAGGACAAGCTCGCCCACGGGGTCCGCCGAAAGCGCGCAATAGCCGACCAACTCGTCGAAGGTGCCATAACGAAGGACTTCCTGATCCCGGCGGTTGGCCTCGATCAATCTCCGGAAAGGCGCTATGGGCAACGAGTGACCGACGATTGTGGGACCGAGCGCGGCGATCAGCGGATTGGTGGGGGTGCGGGCAGGCTCGAAAGCCCGCTCGAGGTCGCGCTCAAGGGCATCGAGCAAAGCGAGCCGGTCACCGGAAGCCTCGTCTCCGGCGTCGTCGACGAGCCGCGCAAAGCCGTATACCGCGAGCAGGTCATCGCGCACGCCGGCCGGGAGCAGTCGGTTGGCGACGGGGAAGTTCTCCGCGTGCGCCTGCGCCATCACGGTCGCCGGCTCAGGCGCGTTCGCCGACCCGCTACGGCTCGTGGATTCAGCCAACGCCGTCACGCCGCTCGCGTGTCCTGGAGGCATCGGCCGAGCGCCATCACGGGGAAGATGAGCCGGTACAGGTGATAGTTGATGTAGAAGACTCCGGGAAATCCGGTTCCTGTGTACTGGGGTTCATCCCAGGTTCCCACTGGCAGCTGCCTAGAGCACAGCCAATCCATTCCCCGGCGGACGGCCTGCGATCCTGCCTCGCCTGCAGATTGCAGCGCGATCAAGGCCCAGGCGGTCTGCGAAGCCGTGCTCTCGCCGCGCCCGACCCAGGCCGGATCGCGGTAGGAGCGGCAGTCCTCGCCCCACCCGCCGTCGTCGTTCTGCTTTCGCTTTAGCCAAGCGACAGCACGACGGACGCGCGGGTCGTCGGCACCCACACCGGCGGCCTGAAGAGCGCACAGCGCCGACCAGGTTCCGTAGATGTGGTTGACGCCCCAGCGGCCGAACCACGATCCGTCCCACTCTTGCGCGTCGTCAAGCCAGGCCATACCGGAGGCGGCGCTGTCGCGCGTGGCCTCACCCCGCACTGCCGCCAGCGCCTCGAGCACGTGGGCAGTCACGTCCGCGCTGGGAGGATCGATCACTTCCCCGAAATCACAGAAGGGCATTCTTCGGGTGAGGGGCTGGGTGTTGTCGGCATCGAATGCCGCCCACCCTCCGTCATGGCTCTGCATCGCCAGCATCCAATCGACGGCGCGCGACGCGGCCAGCTCGACGCGCCGCGGATCCGGATGCGCGACGCGCCGCAGCGCCAGCACGCAGATCGCGGTGTCGTCGATGTCGGGGTAGTTGACGTTGTGGTATTCAAACGGCCAGCCTCCCGGTTTCGTCCCGCGCCTGGCGACAGCCCAATCGCCGGCGACGTCCGTGACCTGCATGTCAAGCAGCCAGTCCACAGCACGCACGAGCGCTGGATGATCGGCCTCGAGCCCCGCGTCGCGCAACGCCAGCACCGCCAGCGCCGTATCCCATACCGGCGACTGGCAAGCCTCGAGCCAGGTGTTGCCCTCACGCCTGACAGTGAATCGCTCGAGCCCCTCAAGCCCCGCTCGCATCACCGGATGGTCAGTGGCGTGGCCCTGCAGGTGTAGCGCCATCAACGAGTAGACCCAGGGCGGCTGAATCCCGCCCCAGCCTCCGTCGGCTTCCTGGCGCTGAATGACCCAGCGCTCCGCCGCGCGCAACGCGTGCCGACGCAGGGGGCCGATGGGGCTACGCTCATACGCCCGGCCGAGCTGGTCCAGCCCAGCGAGTATTCGGGCGCTAACTGAAGTGAGCGGCGCTCGCCTGGCGGGCGGACCCGGGCCAAGCTCCTCGAGCGTAAAGCCGAGCGGGCGGGCGGGACGGTGGGCGCGCACGATCGTCAGCGCGACGATCGTCTGGCGGGCCCAGCACGCGAAGTCGTACGGGTTGAGAGGGAACCAGCTCGGCAGCAGGACGAGCTCCGGTGGTAACGCGGGCACGTCGTCCCAGGGCCAGAGACCGAAGAGCGCCATCCAGATCTGCGTGAAGACTCTCGCCTCGCGCGGGCCTCCGCGCTCCCTGATCCAGGCCGCAGCCCGCGTCATGTGCTCGTCGCCAGGCTGATCGCCTGCGACGCGCAGGCCCCAGTACGCCTCGATGGTGGTCGAAAGGTCTCCGGGCCCGCCGTCGAAGTTGGCCCAGCTCCCGTCGGCGCGTTGTTGCGAGCGGATCCACGCCGCGGCGCCCCGCGCCCGCTCCTCGTCTCGAATTCCGAGAAACTCGCGCAGCAGGAGGTCCTCGGCGTCCATGGAGACGTTGGTCTGTAGCAGCCCGCGCCAGTGGCCGTCTGGCTCCTGCAGCGCCAGCAAGTGGTCGCGAGCGCGCTCGCACGCGACCGCCTCGTTCTCCGTTTGCGAAACAGACAATCCTGGGGTATTCACCTCAAGCGCTGGGGCAATCGCGCGACTTGGCATTCCTCCTCCAAGAGGCTCTCCGGGAGATCGACAGCAACCTCTTCCACCACCGGAGCGCGCGCTCCGGTTTTCACACTACGATCATACCGTGGACTCTTTACGTCTCGATGCTCGGCGGAACCGCAGCCGCATCGTGCGGGCGGCGAGATTGTCATTCGCCGAGCGGGGGCTGGGGATCGCGGTTCACCTGATCGCGGACCGCGCCGGGGTCGGAATGGGGACGCTTTACCGGCACTTCCCCAGCAAGCAGTCGCTGATCGACGCCGCGCTCGCACAGCGGCTGGACGAGCTGCAGCCGTCCATCGACGGAGCGCTGAGAGCAGCCGATCCCTGGGACGGATTCGCCGAGTTGCTGCTGGCGATGGTCGCCGCGCAGGTCCAGGATCGCGGGTTCTCGCAGATGCTCGGACCGAGCGGTACCGGCGCGATCTCCGACCAGCTGCGCGTGCGCCTGCTGCGGCCGCTCGAGCGGTTGATGCTCCAAGCGCAGGCGGCCGGGGGGATGCGAACGGATCTCATTGCCGGCGACCTGCCGGCGATTCTGCGGATGGCGGGAGCCGCTGCGCAGCACGCCGGGCCTCCGCAGAATTGGCGCCGCCACGTCGGCCTGCTCCTGGATGGACTACAGGCCTAAGGGCGCTGTTGTCCGCCCGTACTGACCGCACGACCCCGGCTCCAACCTTCGACCTTCAGAGTCATTCCCTTCACTCCGACGGAGCGCTCGCCCCGGAGGCGGTGGTCGCGGCGGCGTGCGAAGCCGGGGTCAAGCTGCTCGCGCTCACCGACCACGACACCGTCGGGGGTGTAGCTGAGGCCGCCCACGCGGCCGCTTCGCTGACGCTTCGCCTGGTCCCCGCCGTGGAGATCTCGGCCATCGGAGACACCGAGGGAGACCTCCACGTCCTGGGTTACCTGGTGGACGCGGGCAACGGAGACCTGCTGGGTGCGCTTGCGCGTTTTCGCTCAGATCGAGACCGCCGGGCGCGGGCCATCGCTGTGACTCTCGAGTCGCTTGGGTTCCAGCTCGACTGGGACCCGCTCCAGAAACGCCTCGACGCCGGCAAGCCGATTGGGCGGCCGCACTTAGCGCAGGCCGTCGTGGCGCATCCGGGCAACGCGCGACGGCTGGAGCGGGAAAATCGAGCCAGCGCCTCGTCGTTTTTGGAGGCCTACCTCACCGAGGGAAGGCCGGCGTTCACGCCGCGACTCACCCCTTCGGTGCAGCAGGCGATCGAAACCATCCATACCGCGGGCGGGGTGGCGGTGTGGGCGCATCCATTCTGGGGTCTGAGCGGTTATGAGGCGGTTCTACGCGCAATCGAGGTGTTTCGCGCCCAAGGCCTCGATGGCGTCGAATGCTTCTATCCCACCCACACCCGCGCGCAAACCGAGTTGCTTCACGACTGGTGTACCGAACTGGGTTTGCTCGCCACGGGCTCGTCGGACTTCCACGGCCCGGCGCACTCGATCTTTTCGCGCTTTCGCGCGTTCAGCACCTACGGCCGCAGGCCGCTCTTGGGATCGCTTGCATGAGTCGCCGTGCCCTGTGGACGCGGCGCCTTCGGTCAGCTAGCTAGGCGGCGACGTTGCGCTCGCTCAAGTGCTGAGAGACCTTGCGCTTTACCCGCTGCAGTGCGTTGTCCACGGTCTTGCAGTCACACCCAAGCCGCCGGCCGACCTCCTCGTAGGAGTGCCCGTCGAGATAGAGCGCCAGGACCTGCGACTCGAGCTCAGAAAGCGTGGTGGAGATACAGCCCACCAGCGCACGGAGCTCTTCGGATGAG
>DASYAP010000089.1:0-4341 GCA_036501265.1 Solirubrobacteraceae bacterium
TATCTAATCCTGTTTGCTCCCCACGCTTTCGTGTCTCAGCGTCAGTACTCGTCCAGTTGGCCGCCTTCGCCACCGGTGTTCCTCTCGATATCTACGAATTTCACCTCTACACCGAGAATTCCACCAACCTCTCCGGTACTCGAGCCATGCAGTTTCGGGTGCACTTCCCGGGTTGAGCCCGGGGCTTTCACATCCGACTTGCGCGGCCGCCTACACACGCTTTACGCCCAGTAATTCCGAACAACGTTTGCACCCTCTGTCTTACCGCGGCTGCTGGCACAGAGTTAGCCGGTGCTTGCTAAGGAGATACCGTCATCGCCGGAGGTATTGGCTCCGACTTATTCGTCTCTCCCCACAGGGCTTTACAACCCGAAGGCCTTCATCACCCACGCGGCGTCGCTGCGTCAGGCTTTCGCCCATTGCGCAAGATTCCCCACTGCTGCCTCCCGTAGGAGTCTGGACCGTGTCTCAGTTCCAGTGTGGCTGATCATCCTCTCAGACCAGCTACCCGTCTTAGCCTTGGTAGGCCGTTACCCTGCCAACTAGCTGATGGGCCGCGGGCTGATCCTCAGGTGCAAGCTTTCATGAAGAGGCCTGCTTTTACCCCAGCCCCTTTCGAGGCCGTGGTCTTATACGGTATTAGCCCTCCTTTCGGAAGGTTATCCCCTGCCCGAGGGAACATTACCCACGTGTTACTCACCCGTGCGCCACTGTACCGGGGCCGAAGCCCTTTCTCGTGCGACTTGCATGTGTTAGGCGCGCCGCTAACGTTCGTTCTGAGCCAGGATCAAACTCTCCAGTTGAATCTGTTGAGTTCCCCGGGTCGCCTTGGGCGAGGTTAGTCGCCGTTCGACGGAGCCCGGGCTCTGGCTTTGGAAATTGGAAAGTCACTTCGCCCTCTGCCGCCGATGTGACGGACAGGAGCTCGTGCTTTCCAGGGACCCACTCGTCCATCGTTCGCCGCCTTCAGGCCGGCCGAACGACAATGCGAGCGTACGATTCAGTTTTCAAGGACCGAGGGAGCGAATGCTCCGAAGTCGGGGGCGGTGATACTAGTTCCGTGCACCCTAGTCGTCAAGAGGTTCGTTTCGTTTTTTTCTGCCCGGAGCCTGGTGACCTGAGTTCTTACGAACGTGAGCTCGACCGGTGCGCCCGACGAAACCGAACCCAAGAAGCCGTTGGCACCAACTCAGGCGGTCTGAGTTACCCACAGGCTATCCCCAGCAAAGTCGAGGAAACCCTCGGAATTGTTGCGCCTTGTGGCTCTCTTGCGGGGGCCACACTGCTTGCTGGGCGGCGCAACATACTCGCCCTCACCCCTCTGTCAACTCGCTTTCGTCATGACTGGTCGTTTTGCGTTCACCAGTAGAGCGCAGCTTGCTCCAAGTCCTCGTCCGCATACCAGTTTCCTCCGGGCGCACGAACGAGCGTCAGATCCATTCCGGAGGTAGCGGTAGCGACGCGAACCCGCCAGGCGCGCTCCCTCGCCGCGAGCACGTCGGCGGAGGCCGGGGACATGGGAGCAACGTGGATGACGATGCGCCCAAGAATATCGATGGGATAGGTGAGGCCACGCGCGTGGACCGCGAGGGGTCGCTGGTGACCGTCTGCGTCGACAGAGACGGGGCCCCAACCGATTTCGATGCGCGACCGGGACGCCCACCCCGCCTCTGTCGCGAGGCTCGCGGCGCAGATGACGACGGCACGGTGCCACGCCGAGAAGCCGCCGCCGCGGGCGAAGGTGACGATGAGCGCGTATTGGTCGTGGAGGGCATACGCGAGGTAGCTTCCGCGAGTCGCGCCCACGATCACCCATCGCGCCGTCGTCAGCGACCGCTGGTCCTGCAGCGTTCGCAGGATGAGGCGAAGCTCGGCGGCAGACACGCGCAGGTCGAACGGCTCGGTTTGCCCCGCGTAGTCGACGGTTTCTCCTTGGACGTCCACAAGCGCCGCCCCGCGTGCCCCGGGAACGTGGCGGACAAGCGCCCAAAGGATTCGCGCAAACGGGCTCTTTCCCTGGTCGCGCGGCGCTTCGGACCGCCGGCCACCCGTGGGTGCGCCGACCCGTACGCTCATCGAAGACGGACCGCGTCGGCGGTCAATGCGTCGGCTTGCGGCAGGATCTCGACGCGTCGTTGCTGACGCGCCTCGGCCAGTGCCTGCCGTACGCGTTGGCGCGCCCGCATATCCACGACCGCGTCCGCCAGGTCTCGTCGTCGATCGGCGAGGGCTTCTCCCGTGGGCATCGACCTCGCGAGGAGCCGAATCACGTGCCAGCCGAACGGGGATACAACGACGGGGCTCGTCTCACCGGGATGGGACAAGGCGAACGCACCGGCGACGAATGCGTGATCGTAAGTGACGCCGTCGTTAGACCGCCCGTCCGCGTCGAACGGGCGCAACTTCTCCACTGTCAACTGAGCGCCAGGATGCTGCACACGCCCAGCAGCCGCCTCGAACGCGTGCAAGTCGAGCGTTGGAACACCCGCGACGGCTTGCCGGAGCTGCTCGGCGATGGCCTCGCCTCGGCTCGGAGCCAAAAGGGCCGAGCGCAGGATGACCGCGTGCATGACCTCGACCGTCGCCAATTCCTCGTCCCTCGGCGCGCCTTCTTGCCGAGCTTCCGCAAAGAAACGCGACGTCACCCAACGCGCCGCCGCCGAATCGCACGCCCAAGACGCAGCCGGGGACCGATCGAGCCCCCGCTCCTCGGCGCCTTCGGCGAGAAGCGCGTCGTCCAACAAGGCATCCACCGCTTCGCGAACGCCGATGGATTTCGCACCCGCGACCGCCGCGACCAGCGCCGACGGGATTGCCACTGCTCCAGCACGTGCCGCTCGGCCCTCGCCGAGCGAAGCGACCCCCGGCGCGGGTGCAGGCCGCGGACTGCACGCGAACACGAGGCAGACCGCGGCGACCGCCGTCGCACGGCCGCTCATCCCTTCGCTCCCGGACGGCCTACCTGGACGCCCGCCCTTACGCACACCGCACCGACCGAGAGCCAGTAGAGCGCTCGGAGATCCTCGGTGCGCGCGATCGCGACCTCGCCCGCAAAGAACGCCGCCGCCGCACCGACCACCAGAGCGATGGCCAGGAGGTCGACGAGTTTCATGGCCGAAAGGCTATCAGTCCGCCGTGAGGAGCAGCAGGCCGCCCGCGGCCAGAATCGCCAGAGCCACGAGGGAGGTCGTGGCCCCGCGCAGCCGACTCCGCGAAGACCGAGGAGCACGCGCCGCCGAGCGCGCCAAGGCCACCTCGGTCGCCGCCCCGAGCACGGCCAGGCCCGCTGCGAGCGCGACGAAGCGCACCAGAAGCGCGCGCTCGGTGCCCACCACCTTCCACCCGACCGTCTGGAGCAGGGCCGCCGCAAGGGCGCCCGCGCCGACGCAAAGGGCCTCGACTCTGGCCCCGCCGCGCCCCGAGGGCTGTCCGCGCGGCGTCACGGGTGCGTCCGCGTCTGAGCCGCCTCGAAGCGCCGGCCCCGCACACGTAAACGCGAAGAGCGCCCACCCGAGCATTCCTGCAACCCCACGTGGACCGTCGACGTGGAGCGGGCCGAGCCCGGCGCGCGCAGCGGCCCAAGTCACCGCCGACGCGACGACGAACGCCCAGAGCGACGCGATCCGCGCGGCGTCCCCCCATACCCGCTCACCCGCCACCCCGGCGCCGAGCGCCAATGGCGCCGCGATGGCGGCCACTTTCGCCGCGACCGGCCCTCCGCGAACCCAGGCCACGGGAACCACGGTCACGCCCCAAGCGTAGAGCCCCGGGACCGCGCCCTGCGCGGCGATGCCAGCGGTCGCCACCCGCTCCCACAAGTCGCGCGCGCGCATCGGCCCCTCCCGCAGCGCGCCCGTCACCCGCGAACCGGCTCGAGCGAGCCGACCACGCCTCGACCGCTCTCACAACGCTCTGCGGAGTCGACGTCGCGAAGGAGACGGCCGGGCTCGATCGGCGGCGGATCCCCACGCCCCGCTTCTTCGTCGGGCGCCGACAGGATACCCAGGGCCGACCACAGCTTCGCATCGAGGAGGTGGCTCGGCCTCACGTTCTGGAGGGCCGAGAGCATCACGGTCTTGGTGCCCGGGCGCTGGTGCTCGAGGTCGTCCAGCATCCGACCGACCGCCTTGCGCTGCAGGTTCTCTTGCGAGCCGCAAAGGTCGCACGGGAGGATCGGGAACTCTGCGAAGGTGGAAAAGGCACGAATGTCCTCCTCGGCGCAGTACACCAAAGGACGAATCACCAGATGTGCGCCGCCGTCGCCCAAGAGCTTCGGCGGCATCGCAGCGAGTTGTCCCGCGAAGAAGAGGTTCAAAAGCAGAGTCTGGAGGACGTCGTCCC
>DASYAP010000090.1:0-20101 GCA_036501265.1 Solirubrobacteraceae bacterium
CGCTCAGAGACCGCCACGAGCGAGCGGCGTCAGGCACCTGGTTCCAACTTTGTTTACTTAGTGCTCTGGCTCGGAAGTTCGCCGACGTATTCGGTCAGGCTGCTTGGGCTTGGGGTAGGTCGAGGCGTTGGGCGAGACGGTCGAGGTCGGCGCGTGTGAACTTCCACTCGAACGGGGTGGCGATCTGTTCGTAGCGGCGGCCGAACGCGTGTTGCTGGATGACGCGACGCGCCTCGCCACCGCGGCGGCTACCGCCGACGTCGCCGTCCAACTGGACGTCACGCCGGGAGCGCCCCACGTCTTTCAGGCGTTCGCGCCGGAGCTCGGTGAGGCCAACGCTGCGCTTGCGCGCACCGGGCCGTTCCTGCAAGCCCACCTGCAGCTCGCCGAGTAGCGCTCGCAGCGCGGCCACGAGCCGGTGGCGGATTGCCCCGATGGTCCGCCTCTTCGCCCGGAGCCCCACGGGTGGGTCACGGTCCGTCGTGTCTCGGTGTCGTGAACCCGTTAGACGCCTGTGAACCGGTACTCGGTCTGCCAGGCGTCTTTGGGGTCGGTGTGGGCGGTCCAACAGAGTTCTGCGATGTTGTCCGGATCGAATGCCGTCCCACGCACGACCGAGCCGGCGATCGTGACTGTTGCGGCGTGGATGCCGTCCTCCCGGACGCCGGCGGCGATCAGGGTCGCCGCCGAGCGCAGGGCGGCCTTCCCCATGGAGAGGCTCGCCAGTGCGGGCACCGGATGGTCGGCGAAGCCGCCGCTGGTGAAGAGCAGCGTGCCGGTGCCGGCGGTCCGCAGGACGGGTGCGGCGACCTGTGCCGCGATGACGGCGCCGAGGACATCGACGTCATATGCGGTCCGGAGCCGTCCGACCGTCGTGTCGAGGATCTCGCCAGGATCCGGCAGGGCGGCGTTGTACACGCCGACGCCGGGGGCCCCCGGGGCGCGGAAGATCCGCTCGAGCGTCGCACGGTAGCCGTCCAGATCTTCGATTTCTGCGCCGACCGCCTCGATCTGGAGCCCGCCGCTGCGCAGGTCGGGGGCGAGTTGCTCGAGCGTTTCGCCGCGGGAGATGAGTGTGCTGCGGAAGCCTTCGCGGCCGAAGCGCCGAACGACGCTGGCGCCCACGCCGGGTCCGGCCCCGATGAGCAAGAGATGACGAGGATCAACAGACTCGGGCATGTGCCGCCTCCGGGTAGAGCTTCGCCCGGCTGTCGGCTCGGGCCATGTGTCCTTGGGGTCCAATCACCCGACGGACATTCACCAAGGTTCGGGTGAGACGTCATCACCGTATTACGGTGATCTCGGTCCCGTCGGGATCGGTCGTTGGAGCGATGCGCCGGTTCACGCGGGCGCGCAGCAGCCGGCGACGTTCGAAGCAGCGGTGCTTGGCCCAGGGTCACGTACCAGGGCGTCTCACGGACGCGACCAGGGGGCCGAAAGCGCGACCGTGGGGCCTGCAATCAGCGAGAGAGGCAGAGATGAACAGCAGCGCCGCGGGCAACGACTACGACAGATCGTGCTCGGCGGCGGCGCGGCGGGAGAGCGCCGCGCCGCGGCGGACACGTGAACCGCTCGAGGCGGGGTCGAGATGAGCGCGGTCGCAAAGGCCGAGCCGCCGACCGGCCAGCCGGGGCGGGTGGACGGGCCGGCGGTCGTCCAGGGCGATGCCCTCGTCGGGTTGCGCAGCGCGACCGGCGCCGCGCTGATTGCTGCAACGGTCCTCGCCTCGGCGGTGGGCACGCTTGACGCCAACGTGATCAAGGTCGCCGTACCGGCGATCGGCCGTGGCCTGCACGCAAACGTCAGCGCGCTTCAATGGACACTGACCGGTTATCTTCTCACGGTCGCCGCGTTGCTCCTGCTGACGGGGGCGCTCGCAGATCGCTTCGGGCGCCGCCGGGTGCTTGTGGTGGGACTGCTCGTGATGTTGGGGTCAGCGATCCTGTGCTCTGTCGCACCGTCCGTCGACGTCTTGATCGGCGCGCGGATTGGGCAGGGTGTGGGCGGTGCGTTGGTCGTTCCGAGCAGCCTCGCGCTGCTCAACGGGACGCTGCGTGCCTCCGATCGTGCGCGCGGGATCGGGATCTGGGCGGGGCTGGAGGCGCTTGCCACCACTGTCGGCCCGTACGCCGGAGGGTGGCTGGTCGGCCACGTGTCGTGGAGGGCGGTGTTCTTGCTGAACGTTCCTTTGATCCTGGCGGGCCTGCTCATGCTTCGCAGGGTCCCGGAGAGCGACAAGGCGCGTGGGGCGCTTTCGTTTGACTCCTTCGGTGGCCTGCTGGCGGTGATCGGCCTCGGTGGTTTGATCTACGCGTTGACGGCCGGGCCGGCGTCCGGCTGGACCAGTGCCCCGGTGCTGGCCTCGGTCATCGTCGGACTCGTCTCGCTGGCTGCGCTCGTGCCGGTCGAGCGGCGCCGGCGCGCTCCGATGCTCCGACTATCGCTGTTCGCATCGCGCCAGTTCGACGCGATCAACGTCACCACGGTCCTGTTGTACGGCGCCCTCAGCGCCGCGAGCTATCTGGTCTTCCTGCAGCTTGAGCTGCGCCTCGGATACTCGCCCGCGCAGGCCGGCGCGGCGTTGATCCCCGAGTCGGCGGTGTTCCTCGTGATCGCCCCGCTCAGCGGGGCGCTGGTCTCGCACGTGGGTCCCCGGTGGCTAATGGTCTCCGGAATCCTGATGGTGGCGGGAGCATTCGTCTGGCTCTCGGCAGCACATCCAGGCGCAAGCTACGCGCAGGCGATCCTGCCCGGAGCCCTGCTGTGGGGCCTCGGGATCGGCCTAACGGTGACGCCGCTTACTGCGGCGGTGCTCGCCGCAGCAAGCGACGTCGACCTCGGCGAGGCATCCGGCGTCAACGACGCGTCCTCACGGGTCGGCGGGGTAATCGTGATCGCCTTGGTGCCGGTTCTGATCGGCGCCGGCGCGGGTCGCAGCTTCACTCACTCGCTCGCCAACGGCTTCCAGCCCACGATGATCGTCATGGGGGTCATCTGCGTAGTGGCCGCGCTCATCGCCGCAGTGTTCGTCACCGATGGCCACCCACACGGTCCGAGGGTCGTGCCGCACGCCGGAGACCACAGCTGCGGTTTCCCGATTCCAGACCCGGCCACCCCCTGACCCTGCGTCGATCTGACCCATAGGAGGAAACCATGACCACCACAATCACCGCCGCTCCCGCCCAACGCGCTGATGTCGCCGCGCTCCCCGCTCACATCATGCGCAACACGGCTTTGACGGGAGCTACCTACGACGTCCATGTCGGCCAGCACGTGGTCGGGTGAGTGCGATGGATTTCCTTGTGGAGTTCGAGATCAACGTTCCCGAGGGGACTCCGGAGGCCGAAGTCACCGCGCGCCAGGACGCTGAGTCGGCCGCCGCAGCCAAGCTCGTGGACCAAGGACACCTAGTCCGACTATGGAAGCGGAGCGTCGCCCCCGGTGAGAGCAGGCCCATCGGGTTGTACCGCGCCGAGAGTGAAGGGGAGTTAGACGGCCTGCTGCGCGCGCTGCCGCTGTACGAGTGGATGCGCGTCGCGGTTACGCCGCTTGAGCCCCATCCGAATGATCCGGCGGCCCAGCAACGGCTTCCCGGTCGCCGCCAGAAACCGACCGTGAGCAGTCATCTTCCCGAACCTCGCCTGACCAAGGTCTACCGGTTGGAGGCGACCCTCGCATCACCGCTGGAGCTCGGAGAGACAGCCCGGGGGCACCGGCGTATCGTTCCGCTGACCGGCGGGACATTTCGCGGTCCTGAGATACGGGGCAGGCTGGTCCCGGGCGCGAGCGCCGACTGGCAGACCATCCTCCCGGACGGAACCGCACTCGGCGACATCCGCTATGTCCTGGAGACCGACCGGGGGGATCTCCTCTACATCCAGTCACGCAGCATCCGTCACGGCAGCCCGGAGGTGCTCGCGCGCCTCGGGCGTGGAGAGGACGTCGACCCCGGCGAGTACACGTTTCGCGCCTCAACGGAGATCGAGACGGCAGCCCCCGAACTCGACTGGCTGAACAAAGGCGTTTTCGTCAGCGTTGGCGGCCGCCAGGCCGCCGGCGTCATCTACGAGACCTACCTCGTCGGATGAGTACGACACAGCAGCCAGTCGCAACCATCACAGACGCCGAGTCCCATCGCAGTTGCTCGAGCGCAGTGGCCCTCGAGCAACCCGACCCATACAGGCACAAATAGAAAGGATCGCACCATGCCATTCGTCAAAGTCGGACGGAGAACACCGCCGATATCGAGATCTACTACAACGACCAGGGCACAGGCAAGCCGATCGTCCTGATCCACGGCTACGCGCTGGACGGCGACTCCTGGGAGCGCCAGGAGCGAGTGCTGCTCGAGCACGGATACCGCTGCATCACCTATGACCGCCGGGGGTTCGGCAAATCTAGCCAGCCGACGACGGGATTCGACTACGACACGTTCGCCGCTGACCTCAAGTCGCTGCTGAACCACCTCGCGCTCGATCAGGACGTAGTGCTCGCCGGGTTCTCGATGGGTACCGGTGAGGTCGTCCGCTACCTCGGCAGCTATGGTTCAGCCGGGATCAGCAAGGCAGTGTTGATCGGCTCCATACCGCCGTTCTTGCTGCAGACCGACGACAACCCCCAAGGTGTCCCAAGGGAGGTGTTCGAAGGCATCAAGGACGCGATCGTGGCCGATCGCTACGCGTACTTCGACGCGTTCTTCGGCAACTTCTACAACACTGACGTCCTCGCCCCGGAGCGGATCGGCAACGCCGCACTGCGAGCAAGCTTCGAGGTGGCGGCCGGCTCCTCCCCGTACGCAACCTACGCCTGCATCGACACGTGGCTGAGCGACTTCCGGGGCGACCTGTCCAAGATCGACGTACCGGTCCTCGCCTCGCACGGCACGGCCGACCGCGTCCTGCCGTTCGAGGCCACGACGCGACGACTCCGCGACGAAAGACTGATCGCCGACCTGACCGTGGTCGAGGTCGCCGACGGCCCGCACGACATCGGGTGGACCCACCCGGAGGAAGTCAACGCGGCGCTGCTCGGCTTCCTGGGCGGGAAAGGCAGCGATAGAGCGGCCGCGCCCGCTCACGCAGTCGCGGTCTAACAAGACGTCCCCGTCAGGGGCGACGCAGGTCCGAAGACGAGCGCCGCGGGTAGGACCGCGGCGCTCGTTTGATCGGTTCTGCGCACAGGGCCACTCCCTAGGCGCTATCCGGCGCGCGTATCGCAGTCTTCGCCCCCCGGCGGCGGAAGCGAGTGGTGGTTCGGCCCCTGAGGGGCTCGCGGAGGTTGCGGAGGAGCTGGACTTCCGGCCCAACGCCGAACTGACTAAGGACGCCCAGGGGAGCTTTCCTCCCGACCGGTAGGCTGGTCACCACAGGAGGCGCTAGTGCCTTGAAAGGAGTGAGCGATCAGCTCGATTGACGAGCCCCAGGCGACGACTCCCACGCTCGATGCCGGTGATCATGAAATACGGACGCCCGGAGCGCTGATCTACGAGTACCGACCGCAGATCACACACGTGGTCGAGTACGGAGCCTCGGCCGACGCCGTCCTTTCAGGTCAGGCGCCACCAGCCGAGGGAGCGAGATTTGACTTCTATCTTGAGGGTCCGGTCAGCGGACCGAAGCTCCAGGGGGCGTTCAGGGGCGTCGACTACATCTGCTTCCGCGCCGACGGCCGCGCCGAACTGCACATTCACGGCGAGATTACGACCGAGGACGGGAAGAGGGTCGCGCTTGAAGCGGGTGGCGTGGCGATTCCCGAAAAAGACTCGGCGGTCTTCCAGCTCCGCGAGCATGTCTCGCTGATGAGCAACCACGCCGAACTGTCGTGGTTAAACCCGATCGAGGTCTGGGCCCGCGGCGTTGTCGACGTGTCGACCGGACAGGTCCACGTCACGGCATACGCCGTCTGAGCGCGCACGTCGCGCCGAAGGTAACTATCAGCGGCGGCTCGAGCCCCGGTCGGATCCCGATATCACACCGGCGTCGTTTCCCGGTCGGGGGTCCGCAGCGCGCCACGGAGGCCCTTACGCGAGCTGATCCCGAGCTTCGTGTAGACCTGCCGCAGGTGCCACTCGACGGTGCGGGGGCTGATGTAAAGCTCCGCACCAATCTCCGGGTTAGTCCGACCGTGTCGGGCAAGGCTCGCGATTCGTTTTTCCTGGGGGGTGAGGTCATCGCGGGTGTCGTCTCGGCGCTTGCGCACCTTCTCGCCGGTGGCCAGCAGCTCGCGTCGCGCGCGCTCGGCGAATCCATCCGCGCCCATCGCGGCGAAAACGTCATATGCCTGCCGCAGCTGCTCGCGCGCGTCGACCCGCCGGTGTTCACGGCGGAGCCACTCGCCATAGCTCAGCCGGGCACGAGCAAGGTGCGCGGCCATCCGGGATTGTCCAAGCGCCTCGATCGCCTCGCGGTACAGATCCTCGGCCGATTCACCGTCTGCGAGGAGCGCTCTCGCGCGCGCCTCCGTTCCCGTCGCCCAACTCGTGCCGCTGGCGCCCGTCCGCTCGCGCAGCTGATCGAGGGATTCACGTGCGACCTCTTGGCGCCCGCTCCGCGCAGCCGCCTCCACCAGCTCGTACAACGCCCACGATGAGGTCGCGATCTCGTCTGCCGCAGCCGCCTTGCGGGCGGCCTCGAAGGCAAGCTCATAATCACCAAGCCCGTTGTAAAGAATCGCCGTGGCGTATTCCGCGGCCGTGATCGCGCATCCCTCGCCCCGGCTGCGGGCGCCGCCAATCATTACCTCGACCAGATTCAAGACCGTGGCGACGTCCCCCCGCCACGCCGCCAGTCGTAGCTGAATGTAGGGCAGCGTCTCGGCTCGGACCCCGAGGTCGAGACTCTGGGCCTCCTCGAGAAGGGCGGACGCCAGGGACAAATTTCCCGCCTGGATGTGAAACCCAGCGAGGTAGTCGAGGGCAAAGGGAAGCAAGATCAACGTTCCCGTGGCGCGCGCGAGCTCGGCCTGACTGACGGACAGTTCGAGCCACGCATCGTCGTCCCACAAGTCCATCGCCGCGAGGCTGTAGGCCACCCACACCACCCAGTCCACCTGCCGGTCCTCGGCAAGATAGGCGCGCAGCGCGGCCACCAGCATTGGGGCGGCGGCCGAGTACCCATCTGTCAACCGGGTCGCTAGCCCGAGCAGCAGCAGTTGCCTGCCCGGCAATGGCTCGGGTCCTAGCGGGGCGGAAAGAGCAGTTCGGGCAATGTCTGCCGGGGCGGGGTCAGTCGCGAGACGGGCGGCATAAATCGCTGCCACCAGCGCCTCTAGATGCGCCTCTCGTGCAAGCTCGACATCGAGTGATTCGAGCCGCTGGGCCGTGCGCGAGAGCAGCGGCGGGGCGTCGCTGCCACGTCGGGCGTCAAAGGCCATCTGGGCGTGCACGCGCTCCGCCCTGGCCTGCCCAAGCTCATCGAGCGGCCCGGCATCGGCGGCCGCGAGCAGAGACCCCGCGGCCGACGGGTCGCCCGCCTCGAGCTTCATCTGTGCGGCGGTAAGCGCCCGTGACGCCCGCTCACCGGGGTCTGGTGTGAACGTCACCGCTCGCTCAAGGAACGCTGCGGCGGCGGCGATGCCGCCGCGGCCTTGCGCACGGCTGGCGGAATCGATCAACTCTCCGGCCACCTCCTCGTCAGGGGCGATCGCCGCGTGCGCGCGATGCCAGGCTCGACGATCGGGATCTGTTTCAGGATCGGTAGCGGCGGCGAGCGCGCCGTGAACCTCGCGTCGGTCCGCCGCGGTTGCCGCGCGATACGCCGCCGATCTGACCAGCGGATGGCGAAACCGAACTTGTGCGCCGATCTCCAGCAGCTGCTCACCCGCCGCGGGCTCCGCCGCCTGCGGCTCGACGCCGAGCGTCGCCGCGGCGCGCCAGAGCAGCGTGGCATCCCCCACCGGGTCGGCCGCCGCCAGCAACATCAGTCCCTGCGTAGATTCAGGCAATGCGGCTATGCGTTCTCGGAAGTGGTCCTCGATCTGGCTCGGAAGAGTTCCCGCGTCGGGCAGCACGAAGCCGCCGGCCAGCTCTCCGGTGCTTCTACCCCGCGGCAGCTCCGCCAGGGCCAGCGGGTTGCCGCGAGTTTCGGCGACCACCCGGTCGCGGACACGATCATCGAGACGGCCCGGGATGACAGCCGACAGCAGTGCCCGCGCGTCGTCATCCTGAAGTCCGCCGAGCGACAGTTCCGGCAGATCTGCCAGCTCGCGGTCGTCGCTGGGCTCACGAACGGTGAACACGATTGCGACTGACTCGGCTAGAAGCCGTCGGGCAATGAACCCGAGAACTTGGGACGTGGCGGCGTCGAGCCATTGCGCGTCATCGACAAGGCACAGCAGCGGCCGCTCTTCGGCGACCTCGGCGAACAGAGTCAGCGCAGCAAGAGCGACCAGGAAGCGGTCGGGAGCATCGCCGGATGAGAGGCCGAAGGACACACGCAGGGCGTTCTGCTGGGGGGCAGGAAGCGCATCGAGCTGGGCGAGCATCGGTGCGCACAGGTGGTGCAGTCCCGCGAACGGCAGTTCCATCTCTGCCTCGACGCCCCCGATCTGGGCTACTCGGAACCCAGCAGCCTGTCGGGCGGCGTACCCCACGAGCGCCGTCTTGCCGATCCCGGCCTCGCCCCGTATGACCAGGACCGCGCTCTGGCCCCCGCGGGCAGTCGCAAGCAGCCGGTCCAGCACGTCGCGCTCCACGGACCGGCCCAGAAACGCCGGCGGGCGCTGGACGGCCATCCCGTAAGCCTAACCCGAGTCGATCACGGGTCATACAAACAGGGGCGACACGGGAGATGCCCTAGTGCGAACCGCGGGTGATCGCGGCGCGCGTCCGCGCCCGTCACGGGTCGCAACCCAGGGAGCAAGCCAAGGGTGTTCCACGGAGGCGAAGGAGCGCTCACAGCGCCAAAGTCTCTCCTGCCAGCTACACAAACGAGGAGATGGACATGAGCACCACACATAGGCATCTGGGAGACCTTCTGCACCACTCACGTGCCGAAGCACCCGGCAACCATGCGAGCAGCGATGCGGGCGTCGGGAAGGTCGACATGCACCTCGAGATCCACGTCATTCCCGTGTCCGACGTCGACCGAGCCAAGGAGTTCTACGAACGCCTGGGCTGGAGGCTTGACGACGAC
This sequence comes from Solirubrobacteraceae bacterium, assembly GCA_036501265.1. Classification (GTDB taxonomy): domain Bacteria; phylum Actinomycetota; class Thermoleophilia; order Solirubrobacterales; family Solirubrobacteraceae; genus Palsa-465. The sequence continues at coordinate 9,132 of DASYAP010000090.1, forward strand.
GCCGCCCCGCTAGAGGGGCTTCGCATCGTCCAGTTCACGCCCCCTGGCTCCGCGGCTTCGGTCACGTTCGGCAAGGGACTCACTTCGGCTGCGCCCGGCTCGGCCCTGGCAGGGCTGATCGTCTCGGACATCGAAGCGGCTCATGACGAACTCGTCGACCGTGGCATCGACGCGAGTGCGGTGTGGCACGGCCCGCCGTTCCCCCCGGAGGCACGGCAACCCGGCCCCGACCCCGAGCGCACCAGTTACGGGTCGTTCTGCTCCTTCAACGACCCCGACGGCAATATGTGGCTAGTCCAGGAGGTCACGACGCGGCTTCCCGGCCGGGTCTGACGCCGCTAACACGGCATCCACATCCACGGCGAACCTGGCGAAGCCGGAAAAACACAGAAACTGGCGGGTGTGAAAGGGCCGTCCCAATGGCGGCCCGCTCCCGCGCAATGAACTGCGCGGCCTCGGGTCGCTCTTGCTGCGTCCTCCGAACGCGCTCGGGCCGGTTCAGGCGGCGGACGGTCTGTGGGATCGGAGGGCGTGGTCGAGCGTGGTCGCAGCGCTGATCAGGGCGAGGTGAGTGAAGGCTTGGGGGAAGTTGCCGAGCAGCTTGCCGCTCAGGCCGATCTGCTCGGAGTATTGCCCGAGGTGGTTGGCGTACGTGAGCATCTTCTCGAACGCGAGCTGGGCGTCTTCGAGCCGGCCGGCGCGAGTGAGACATTCGACACACCAGAAGCTGCACATCGAGAACGTGCCTTCATCACCGCCGAGTCCGTCGGGTGCGGCGGAGGGGTCGTATCGATATACGAGGCTGTCTGTGACCGGCTCCGAGCGGATTGCCTCAAGTGTGGAGAGCCAGCGCGGGTCCGTGGGGGCGATGAAGTGGACGAGCGGCATCAACAGCAGCGATGCGTCGAGGACCTCTAGGTCGTCGGCCTGGACGAACGCACGTCTGCGTTCGCTCCAGCCGCGTTTCATGATCCAGGCGAAGATGGCGTTCCGGGTCTCGGCCCAGCGGACGAGGTCGGCGGGGAGGCTGCGCGCGATAGCGATCCGGATCGCGCGGTCGATCGCGACCCAGCACATCAGCTGCGATTAGGTAAAGCGCCTGCGGCCGGCTCGAGTTTCCCAGATGCCCTCGTCGGGCTCTTGCCAGTGTTCGGAAAGCCAGTTGACGAGGGTTACGAGGCGTTGCCAATAGTCGTAGGAGATCAGCTCGCCGTGGCCGGCGAGCGCTTGTTGCTCGGAGACGTAGATGGAGTCGAACAGCTCGCCGTAGGCGTCGAGCTGTAGCTGGCTGGCGGCGCCGTTGCCGATCCTGACCGGGCGAGAGCCGCGGTACCCCTCCAGAAATGGCAGCTCCTGCTCGTCAAGGTGGGCGCGTTCCTGACCGTCACCGCCCTTGGATTCGTGGCCCCGACGTTGCCGGAGCCACAGCGACTCGGGATAGTCGCCGCGGCGTCCCTGCTCGCCCCGATCGTCGCCTACCTGATCGGCGGACCCGGCTACGACACCTTCAGCGGCTCGGCGGGCGCCATCCTCGCGATGCTGGGTCTGGGTGCGCTGTACGCATTCGCGGTGGCGGTGATCACCCGTCTGCTGCAGTTGGGGCTAGGAGGATTGGGCGCCCTCATCGGGTCGCTGGTCCTGATCTTCCTGAATGTCCCAAGCAGCGGCGGGAGCGTCGCGGCCCCGTTGCTGCCCGGGTTCTGGCGCTTCCTGAGCCAGTTCTGGATCGGCGCAGCCGCACTCGACGCCAATCGGAGCGCCCTCTACTTCGGCGGCTCCGGGGTCTTCAACGACGTGCTCAAGATGCTGGCCTGGGTCGCGGCCTGCGCATGTCTACTCGCGGTTCCCATCCACATCCGAAGCAGGCGCCGAGCCCGCGGAGGCCCCGTATCCCCAACGATCACCACAAGCAGACGTCCTTAACGAAGGAGCGAATCATGTTTCCCAACATCCTCGTAGCAGTCGATGGCTTGCCAGACGCCGAACAGGCGCTGACGCAGGCGATCGACCTAGCAGAGAGCGAGCACACGCGGCTCACTCTGATCACGGGCGTTCAGAAGCTCCCCCCGATCGCCTACGCCGGACTCAGCGGCGCGCCGTTGGCACAAATCGACGCCGGCGCCCGATCATGGGCGCAAGCAGTGCTACGGCGCGCACGCGACCGCGTCCCGGACGACCTGCCGGTCACCACGATCCTGGCCGACCAGCCGATCCGCGCCGCGTTGATCGACCAGATCAACCGCGGGCGGCACGACCTAATCGTGATGGGCTCACGCGGCCGCCGCGCGGTCCGCGCCGCCCTCCTCGGCAGCGTCAGCCATTACATCCTCAATCACAGCCCCACGCCCGTTCTGATCGTCCACACCGACACCCACGTAACCCCGAAGCGCGCCGACCCCAACCCCGCCACTCAGCCATACCCGATCACAACACCGGCCGCCGCATAGCGACCCCCGAGGAACGCTCGAACTAGCGCGGCGACATCGTCCGAGCGCTGCGCTCGCGCCGTCACGCGGTAAAGCTTGCAAAGCTGCGAGCGGGTGGTCATGATCTCCTTTAAATTGACTCGAGGGGCGTTGCGCAAGTCGGTGATCGTCTGGGTGTTGCTTGGGGCGATGTGGGTTTTGCTGCCATCCGGGGGCGACGCTCGGCCGCGTGCGCACGTGGCCGATGCGTGCCCTAGCTTCTCGTTCGTCGATGCCACGGTCTACAACGAGACCCAGTTACCAATGGCCCCGTACTTCTTCGATAAGGGGTTCACCAACTCCGTCTGCGAGTATCCCGGAAGCGTCGAGCCCGGGGCGGTGGGGCATTGGAGGGTCGGAGACGGCCTCTTCGGCACGTCGGCGGAGGTCAGGTACCGACTCACGAATGGCGATGAGGCAAAGCTGACTGTATTCGTCTACCCAGGGGAGCGAAACCCTGCGCTCGCCTGCGGCTGGACCATCGTCGTCAGCTCACCTCGCGCGTTTGACTGCAAAGCTAATTGGGTCTCTGGAGGAGTCACTGGCAAGGCCCAGATTCAACTTCGAATCTTCCCGGTCCCTGCGAGCATGAGCGTCCGCGCAGCGCCGGCGCGCTCGACCGTCGCGCGGAAATGCCTGCATGGATCGGCGCTGATCGGGACGACGACCAACCAGACGCGCGTCCCGCTCAAGCTGGTAAGTGTTACGCACGGCCCATCCGACGCTTGGTGCCGCGCTCCTCACCGCTCACAGACCGGGCGCTCAGCGGCGCGATGGAAGCTCGGTGGCCCCCGCTCCGGCGCTTCCGCTCGGTTCATCTACCGCCTCCCGAACGGCGACGAAGTCGACTTCGCGGCAGCCGTAAATCCGCGCGGCGGGACGATCGGGTGCGCTCCCCTCGACCGCGCTCGCGCACGACTGTTCGGTTGCCGCGCGGTCCGCAATCGAGCAGCGAACAGCGAATCGCCCAGCATCGATCTCGAGATCTTCCGAACCAGTAGCCGCTGACCGCGGAGATGCCGTCCCGACTAGCCAATGTGAGTACGCACTCGGGCCTGACCACAGCCCAAAAAAAGGTCTCACCGCGATCGACCTCGGGTCTATGGTTTCCAATGCTCGCGACGGGTTCGCGGAGGCCGGATGGAATTCCGAATCCTGGGGCCACTTGAGGTCGTACATCATGGGAGGCTGGTGGCGCTGCGCGGCGCCAAGCAGCGGGCAGTGGTCGGGCTCCTCGCACTCAATTCATCCCGGCCGGTCTCCCCTGATCGCCTCGTCGATGAGCTGTGGGGCGAACATCCTCCGCAGAGCGCGCTTCACGCGGTTCAGGTCTACATTTCCGAGATCCGCACGGCCTTGCGTGGCGGCGCTGGAAGCGACGCGGCGGTGCGGACTTCTTCGTCCGGCTACGCCCTAGAGGTCGCTGACGAGAACATCGATGCACGGCGCTTCGAGAGGCTTGTTAGCGACGCACTGAAGGCTGCCGCTCGCGAGCCAGGGAACGCCCGGGGCGCCCTTGAGGAGGCACTCGCACTTTGGCGAGGCCCCGTGCTCGCCGACATCGAGAACGTGACGGAGACGAGGCTCGAAGCGGAGCGTCTGGAGGAGCTTCGACTCGTCGCCACGGAGTGTCTGCTCGCGATCAGGCTTGACTTCGGCGAACACGCTGAGCTGGTCGGCTTGCTCAAAAATCTCGTAGCACAGCACCCGCTTCGGGAGAAACTCTGTCGCCAGCTCATGCTCGCGCTTTACCACAGCGGGCGACAGTCCGAGGCGCTTGCCGCGTACCAGAACGCGCGTGTCGCGCTCGACGAGCTCGGGCTGGTGCCTAGTCGCGAGCTTAGAGACCTGCAACAAGCAATTCTTCGGCAGGACGAGTCGCTGGACGCCGTGCGACCCTCAGCGGACGCCGGCTGGGTTGACATTGCGCACCGGCGACACGGCAGTCAGAGTGCTGAAAGTCCTGGTCGCATGCGCCGTCCGTTCGCAGTCGAGCCTAAGGATCTCTTGGCGGCAGAACGCACTGGGGTGGCTTTTCTAGTGATTCGCGACCCCAAGGGAAGGCAGCACATTCGAATGCTTGACGACACCCAGGCCCCGTTGACCATCGGACGTGTGCCCGAGACGGATGTCAGCCTCGAATGGGACGGTGAGGTGTCCCGCCTGCACGCACAACTCGAACGTATTGGCGGCGAGTGGGCAGTCATCGACGATGGGTTGTCCACGAACGGCACGTTTCTAAATGGGCGTCGGATTGCCGGTCGCCAGCGTCTCGTAGACGGAGACGCACTTCGGCTCGGGCGGTCCGACTTGACCTTTCGCCATCCGGCCCAAGAAAGAGCCGTCTCGACCATCCGCGCGGGGGAGCTGCCAGTTGTGGACGCGCTCTCCGCCACCAGACGCCGTATCTTGGTGGCGCTTTGCCGGCAACACGAAGGCCTCGTTGCGCCGGCCACCGACCAGCAGATCGCCGCCGAGGTCTCCCTCGGTGTCGATGCAGTGAAAGCTCACCTACGGGTCCTGTGCCGGCGCTTCGATCTTGACGATATTCCGCAGAATGAGAAGCGCGCCCGTCTAGCGGAGCTCGTGCTCGAGCTTGGCATCGTCGACCGCCGCGAGCTGTAGCTCCTCTCGGCGCCGGTTCGCCGCTGGTGGCCCGAACGAGCTGTGCTGGCCGACTTGACCGAGCTGCGGTGCTGGGAGCTTTGGCTCTAGCTGGCGTCCCTCATCGACTGCTTTTCGCGCAAGATCGTGGGCCGGCGGATCCGCGATCCTTGCAGCCCCCTCAAAGCTCGCCTAGAGTTGACAACGGGGGAACCGAGAGACTCCAGGGGCGCATGATCGGACCGGGGACAGAGCTTGATGGCTTCGTTATCGAGGGGGTAGCGGGACGTGGCGGTATGGGGGTCGTTTACCGGGCGCGGCAACGGCGTCCGGAGCGGATCGTTGCGCTGAAAGTGATCGCGGCCGGCCTTGCTGATGACCCCCAGTTTGCCGCTCGGTTTAGACGGGAGTCGAGCATCGCAGCTCAGATCGAGCATCCGAACGTAATTCCGGTTCACGCGGTCGGAGAGGCCGACGGTGTTTTGTATATCGCGATGCGGTTTGTGGTGGGGACCGATTTGCAAACGTTGCTGGCGCAGGAGCGGCGTCTGGAGCCGCGCAGCGCAGCACATATCGCGGACCAGGTAGCGCAGGCGCTGGATGCAGCTCACGTCCACGGCCTGGTGCATCGAGACGTCAAGCCAGCAAACATTTTGATTTCGACGGCTGGTAGTCGCGAGCATGTCTACCTCTCCGACTTTGGGCTCTCCAGGCACATTGAGGGAAGTCAGGCGCTCACGGACAGTGGCGCGTTTGTAGGGACGGTCGATTATGTCTCGCCCGAGCAGGCCCGCGGTGGTCGCGTTGACGCACGGTCGGATGTCTACTCGCTGGGATGTGTCCTGTTCGAGGCCCTCACGGGGACCGTTCCGTTTCCGCTCGGCAACGGTCTCGCCAAGCTCTACGCGCACGATTCCAAACCGCCGCCGTCGGTACTTGAGCGCGCTCCAGATCTTCCGGTGGCGTTTGACCCTGTGCTCGTGCGTGCCATGGCGAAGTCAGCAGATGACCGTTACCCGTCCGCCGGCGATCTCGGCCGCGCGGCCTCGGCAGCCGCTTTCGGCGAATCTCTTCCGGCCGCTGAGCGCAGCGTCGCGGTTGGGGAGGCGGCGCCAGAGGCGCCGGCGGCAACAACAGGGGGATCTCTGCCCGACGCGACCCCGGTTGCCTCGGCGCTTCGAGTCCCGACTAAGGCGACGGCAACCCGACGACCACAGTCGCTCGCGGAGACGGGCCCGGGCGGCGAGGGGCGGATCGCGCGGGCTTTTCACCGACGGCGAGCGTTCGCCGGTGCACTCGCAATTGCGATCGCCACGGCCGCTGGCGTTGCGGTCGTTCTCGCTCTAGGCGGCGGCCAACCCCGGGTCGCGACGCTGAGAGTGCCGAGTCAATACCGAACGGTCGAGGCGGCGCTCAACGCCGCGAAATCCGGAGAGACGGTCGCTGTCGCGGCCGGCAGATTTACCCAACAGGTGACGATACGCAAGAGCGTGACATTGATCGGCGCCGGCATAGATTCGACGACGATAAGTGCGCCGTCTTCGCTTGCGCTTGGGCCCCTCGCTAGCTTGCGCTCGATTGTGACCGTCGTGGGCGGCGCACACGTCGCGATCTCGAATCTAAGGATCGCTGGGCCCCGGGCTCCGAGCTGTGTTTCGCCGTCGGACCTGGATACAGGCATCCTCGTGGGTCAAAATGCCACGCTCGATCTGCGGTCGGCGGCGGTCACCAATATCCGTGACAGCCCCGCTGGATGCGTTAGATCGCAGCCAAAGGCGATCGCCGTCGCGGTCGGGGTATCAGGTAGTGTCGCCGCGTCGGGGAAGCCGCAGGGCGGGGTGCCGGCCGGCGGCTATGCGTCGGCTGGGCATGCGACTATCAGAGCCGACCGGATCAGCGGCTACGGGGAGGAAGGCATCGATGTCGCTGGCTCGGGATCGACAGCCACGATTATCGGCAACCACATCAGCGGCATTGGAAGTTCGTCTGCTGGGGTTGTGCACGGGCTCCATGTCCAATTCGGAGGTACAGCGACGATCGTTCGTAACACGATCACCGGCAACGAGTGCACGTCACAACAGGCGACTGCTGCCCTATCGAGGGGCGGTAGATCGTGCGGCCCCGCTTTCTATCAGGTCCACGACAAGGGAATCTCGGTGGATCTAACCGGGCCCGGCACGATAATCATGGACAACAAGCTGTCCGGCAACGACGTGGGTATCGCGCTGGTGAAGGCCCCTTTCTGCTGCACCATCAGCCACAACATACTTGTGGGCAACCGGTATTTCGGCGATCTCATCTGGGATAACGGCAGCGGCAGCGTCAACGGCGACATCATCTCCGGTGGCCGGGTCGGAGTCGGTGTCGTTGCCCAAAGCGAAAGCACCGCCGTGGCGCTGCATGGCGTCTCAATTAGGCAGAGCGGGGTGGCACCAACTCGGACATACTCGTGCTGTGGCCGCCACGCCACTGTCGTGCATTAGCCGTCACTCGCAGACCGCAAGGCAGACGTAAGCCTCGCGCTGGTATCACGGCCTTGCCGGGGTGCTCACCGTATCCCTGCTTGAGAAGCGATTAGTTGGCGTCTCAGAGCTTCGCCGAAGCGGCTCAAGCGTTACTCATCGTTCGCTCAGTGCCTGTTTGAGCGAATGATGAGCAGCCACTGAGCGGCCTCTCCGACCATCGGGCGCATCACCAACGCGCCCAAAGGAGGGCCTATGCGCGACAAGATCAAGCTCATACGACGCGGACGGTTGACCACAGCCGTGAACCTATGGCTGAAAACGGTTACAAGTCTGCTTCGGCTCCGACGCGTTGCGTTCGCTCCTCTGTTGGCTCTTGTGTCGTTGGTACCTGCGTCGCCCGCAGTCTCCGCCGTCGGTCGCGGAAACCTCAGCGGGGCAGCGATCGCTTCGGCCGCGCCGGCCGATCTGTGGCCGGAGTTCGGTCAAGATCCGTTGCATTCGAGTGTCTCGTCGGATACTGCCATCTCGACTTCGACGGTTTCGGGGCTGGGCAAGCGATGGTCTGCACCGCTGAGCTCTGACCTTAATCGGGCGCCGTCCCCAGTCGTGGCCTATAGCGGGAAGCTGGGGAAGACCGTCGTCTACGCGGTGACCTTCGGCGGAATGGTCTCGGCATTCGACGCCGCGACCGGGAAGCCGGTCTGGAAGCGTTCGGTGGGCGCCAATGTGGAGGCGTCGCCGGCCGTATACAACGGCACCGTCTATATCGCTGACCTCGATGGCAGGCTAAACGCGCTAAACGCGGCCACAGGCGCTGTTCACTGCACGTTCACCCTGCCGGTGATTGCCCCCGCCACCACACGGGGCCAGATCGTCTCCTCGCCAGTGGTCGGCGACATCGACGGCACGGGTGCGACTGTTTTCATCGGCGATGCCGGCTTTCACGTGACGGGAACGCCTGACGACAGTAACAACGGTGGCCACTTCTGGGCCATCACCGGCGTCGGCAACACTGCCGGAGGCTGCCGCGAGAAATGGGTCTACGACAACTGGCTCAAGAAAGGGGCGAACGGGACGCAGACCGGCGTGTGGGACGAGCCGGCGCTCGCGCAGAACAGCCGCCACGGATGGGAGGTCGTATTCGGCACGAGCAACCCCGACCAATCGGTTTACGCTCTGAACGCCGTCAACGGCTCTCGGCTGTGGCGGTACCACACGCTGCAGAACGGTCCGGACGAAGACATCGCGGCAGGCCCAACGATCGGGGCGCCCGGAGCAAACGGGTTCGCCGACGGGGTGGTGTACATCGACGGCAAGGACGGGGTCGAATACGCGTTCGACCTCCTGACCGGCAAAAAGATCTGGCAGTTCATCCTCGGCCCCGGGACCGACCAGGCCCACGGCGTTTCTGAAGCCGCGCTGAGCGGGGACAACCTGGTGGTGTGCTATGACAAGTCGGTATTCGCGCTCAACGCCACCACCGGCGCGGTGATCTGGGACGTCACCGAGGGCGGACTGATTCAGGCCTCGCCCGCGGTTTCCGGGCCCCCCGGCGATCAGGTTGTGTTCGTGGGCGACGTGAAGGGCACCGAACACGTCCTCAACCTGCAAAACGGGGCACAAGCGTTCGCTGCCGTGACCGCAGGCTACCTACAAGCGTCGGCTGCCGTGGCTAATGGGATGCTCTACTTCATCAACGGCGGCACGGTCTACGCCTACGCGCCATCGTGACGCCGCACTACGGGACTTGACTGCCGTCGATGAGACATGGTCTGAACCGTATAAGCGTGGCCCAAGGGATCGGGGGCGTCATGGTGTTTTTCCGTGGGGCGTGTGGGCTTGCCATGTCCGCGCTCATATTCGCCTCGGCTGCAAGTGGGCTAGCTCTCACCGAGCGAGCGTATGCAGCTTCATCAGCGGGCACCGTGACTGTATACGACACCGAGCTGGTCCGAGCGGTGCCGCAGCAGTACATCGGTTTTTCAATCGACCCGGCGAATCTCTGCCACGTGGTTCGGTTAGCGCAAACTACTCCCGCTTTCGTGCAATTGTTCCGAAATCTCGGCCCGGGAACATTTCGTATCGGAGGCAACACCGGCGACAAGAATGCTTCATGGTCGTCCACAGCCGCGTCGCCGACATGCAGGTGGAATGGATTAGTGATAACGCCCGGGCTCGTACGCTCGTTCTTTGCCTTCGCTGAGCAGGTCGGTTATCGCGTGATGTGGCAGGTGCCGCTCAACAATGGCGAATCACGCCAAGATGCTGCCGAGGCGGCGTACGTGTCGACGATGCCCGATCTGTATAGCATCGAGATCGGCAACGAACCGAACTATTACTACGACGCCAGTACTGATTATCAGGCCTATATCGACGATTGGGCGACTATTTACCGCGATTACATCGCCGACGATGGCGAGGCGCCCGTCACGGGTCCAGCGGCGACTGTGTCAGCAACGTTCTACATCAATCCATTCTTGGATCAACATGCCACCGACGTCATAGCCGACACGGGCCACTGGTACGCTGGGACCGCACTCAGCAAACCCACATGCAGCACACTTCTCCACTCCACGAGCAGGGCCAGCACAGCTGCAGGAGTGGCCATTGCTTCAAACCATGGCCTTCCCTTTATCATGAATGAGACCAACACTTATACGGGCTATGGCATGTCGGGGGTCTCGAATGCCTACTGTTCTGCGCTGTGGGCGGCTGACTACACGCTGAATGGTTTGGCTGTTGGCGCCAGCGGGATGTACTTCCACGGCACCGCTGACTATCCGCCAGGGAACTCGCACGGTCAAGTCCAGTACTACACTCCGATCACGCAAGACGGCACGCCCGCTCCGGAGTATTACGGCATGCTCTTTTATTATGAGGTGGCTCAGGCGGGCGGATCACAGGTAGCAGCCAGCATCGCGCATGTGACGGGTGTCGATGCCTATGCGGTGGCCGGCAGCGATGGGAAACTCCGAGTCGCATTGGTCAACCATGGCAGCACTACCACTCCAATCGTGATCACCACAGCTAGGAGTTACAGTCGGGCAACTGAGATCAGTTTGACCGCGCCGGCGCTCGACTCATTGTCCGGCGTCCGTCTGGGCAAAGCGAGCGTGGCCTCCGATGGTACCTGGACGCCGGCCCCTAAAGCTATAGTCGTCTCTGGTAAGCGGTCAACCGTGACTGTCCCTGCCTACGTGAGCACGGTTGTCACGTACTCTCGCTGAGGATGACGGATTCCAGCTGACCGGCAGATACTGCTAGGCACTGTGGGCCGGGCTCCTGCGCCGAGGGCAACGCCCACCCGGGCACCAAATGGCCGGGTCGCCGCAGACGGGTGTTTAGCGCTCGTTGTCGATCCTTCTACGAGCGACTTTGCGGGTTCCCCTGGTCTACTCCAGCCCCCGGCCGTTCAAGCGCCCGCAGCGCAGTCGAG
>DASYAP010000091.1:0-6220 GCA_036501265.1 Solirubrobacteraceae bacterium
CACGAAGGCGACGCTTCCGAGCAGCGCGGGAACCCATAGCGATATGGCGTGGTAGAAAAGAACGGCGGCGGTCGTCACCGCGATGGGCTGGTGAAATAGGGCGAAAGTGCCGATCAGTCCCAGGTCCACGCCACCGATCCCGCCCGGAACAGGCAGGTTTCCGCCGAGTTGGCCGATCAGGTATCCGAGGACGAGCAAGCCGAACGGCGGCGAGTGGCCAAAGGCTTTGAAGCAGACACCTAGCACCGCTAGATCGAAGGCCATCGTCCCGAACGAGCCGATCAGAACGCCGGGCGAGCGCCTGCGCAGCAGCAGCACGGCGTCGCTCACGCCCTGCCCGAGCGAGTAGCGGGCAAACCACCACACCTTTCTTATGCGGCCGACCTTGGCGGGGGCGGGCGGCTCGATGGGCTTTCCTCCCAGCCACCTGGGGAGCGACACGACGAATAGGCTTGCCGCGAGCGCCCCGGCCCCGAAACCGTAGACCACCGGAGGGCTGGGATCATGCGCAAGCACCCCTACCGCGTAGAGCGCGGCGAAGGCGATCACGCCGGCCACGTTGGCGAGGCTGGTGAGGAAGAAGAACGCGACCGACTTGCGGCCGATTTGCTCGGTGCTCATCCCGCCGCGGCGCAGAGCCCAGGCACCGAGCGCAAGACCGCCGGCGCCGCTGGCCGAGATCAAGGAGTTCGCTCCCTGCTCGGACATCCCGATTTTGTAACTCATCCTCCAGCTCATCCGCGGGCAGAACACGGCACGAAAGATCACGACGTACGAGAGCGTCGAGAGGACCTCGAGCCCCACCCCTGCGGCCAGCCACCACACCGAGGCGTGCGAGATATTGCTACGCAAAGTGCCCAGCCCCGGGCCGGTGAGGATGAAGACCGCCACCACCGCGACGAGCGCAGCAAGCTCGACCAACCCGCGCCGGAAACGCTTCGGGTTCAGGCCCTCGGGCATCGCGCCCCCCGAACTCGCCGTCCCGCTACCCGCTCCATCGGATACAGTCGATTCGCCCGACAACGGCTCTGACGAAGGGCTTCTAGCTAGCAGGTCCATCACGGTCCGGGGATCGACTTTCTGGGCGCGTTTGGTGGGAATGGACCCGGGACCTCACTCTGCACCCCCGTCGCGCTGACCGACGCGATCCAGGGCGCAGAGATCGGCGTCATCGAGCGCGAGCTCGATCGCAGCCATGTTCTCCTCGAGGTGCGCGATCGAGCTCGTGCCCGGAATCAGCAGCATCCGGTCGTAGCGAGCCAGCAACCACGCCAGAGCGATCTGGGTCGGCTTAGCCCCGTGCTTGTCGGCAACCCGAACCGTTGCCGCGTCTCGGGCCAGTCGCGCCGGCCCGCCCCTGAACGCCGACCCAAGGGGAAAGAACGGCACGAACGCGATCTCGCGCGCCCGCGCAAACTCGACCATCTGGTCGTCCCCGCGGTCGATGATGCTGTAGCCGTTCTGGATCCCGGCCACGTCCACTAGGTCCAGCGCACGCTGCGCCTGGGCCTGATCGACGTTCGAGAGCCCGATCAAATCGAGCTTGCCCGCCTGGCGCAGGTCCTCGAGTGCGCCCAACTGCTCCTCGAGTGCTATGACGTGGCCTGTTCTGGTCCCAACCAAGCGCAGGTTGACGAGATCCATGCGCTCGACGCGCAGCGTGCGGAGGTTCGCCTCGACTCCGTCCCGGAGTTCTTCGGGCCGCTGTGCTGGGAGCACCCCCCCGGCGTAGTCGCGTCTCGCGCCTACCTTAGTCACCAGCTTGAGATTCTCGGGATATGGGTGCAGCGCCTGGCGGATCAGGTCGTTGACCACGTCTGGTCCGTAGTACTGCGCCGTGTCGATGTGATCGACGCCGAGCTCGATCGCTCGCCGAAGAACGGCACGAGCCTCAACGGGGTCGCCAGGCAGTCCAGAGACGCCGGGACCCGCGAGCTGCATCGCGCCAAAGCCGACGCGGTTGATCGGCTTGTCACCGAGAAATGCCGTCCTATTCATCTCGGTCGCTGAGTCCTGTGACGAGGCCATCGAACGCTCTGGTGTCCCTGTTCTGAGGTGCAGGGAATCGTCGCGCCGCGTCAGGCGACTTCGGTCTCGCTCGGATTTGTCTGAGTTCGAGCAGCTCAAGGCCGAGCGCCTCGATCTGCGCAACGACGCCAAACAACGCCGACGGGTCTTCCAGCAAGTCGGTGAGCACCGTCTCGCCGCCCTTCAGCTCAGACGTCATGGAGGGAAAGGCGGACAGCGCGGTAGGTCCGAGCCGGCCCTTTATCCGAATCGTGTACAAGTCCGGCGGTCTGGCCACATGGCCATCGTGCAGCCCGACCCGGTGAGCCGGCGACGCCGGAATCCGGTGATTGGGCGCGACAGGGTCCGGGCTCTGACGGTCCGCTTGAAGGTCGGCATCGAGTGAGCGCGTTCGTCGTCTCGATCGGGCCGCGCGGCTTGGCCTCCTGCGGTCATGTCAGGCGGCGAGCGATTCGACGTCCACGGGGTTAGCTTCTGCAACCAGGCTGCGAGCCACTTCGCGGATCTCTTCTTCGAGGTTTGGCTCGTTCAGGCGGCCCTCGTCGTCGAAGCGATCCATCGCGTGTCCCACGGCTACCTCACCCTCGGCCACGCGGGCGCCCATGGCGCCGAGCACCTTGCGCAGTTCGGCCTGCGCCCAGACCGCGCCGAACATCCCTGCGCTCGCGCCGATGACCGCGACAGGCTTGCCACGCATCGCGTTGGTGGCAAACGGCCGCGACACCCAGTCAAGCGCGTTCTTGAGCGCGCCCGGGATCGAAGAGTTGTACTCGGGGGTGGTGAAGAACACGGCGTCCGCCTCCCGGACCGTCTCGCGAATTCGCGAGACGGCCTCGGGGGCGTCTTCCACGTCCTCGTCCTGGTCGTACGGTGGGACGTCCTTCAACCCGTCGTAAATCTCGAATTCCATGCCCTCGTCCTCGAACAGTTCGCCTACGTGACGCAGGAGCCCCGTGTTGTACGAGTCGCGGCGCAAGGAGCCGCTGATGCCAAGGACGCGCATTGGACTATGCCTGCTTCGAGAGTTGGAGCTCCGCGATGATCCTCACGTCGTTCGAGAGGGCCGGCTCGCCACTCGGCAGGGGGTTGTTCCAGCTGATCCCGAACCTGTCGCGGTCCACAACGGCCTCGAGCCTCAGCCCGAAGCGCTCGCCGCCGTACGCGTCTTTGATCGGGCCGGAGATGACGCCGGTGATCTCGACGGGCTCGGTGTGGCCCTTGATCGTGATCTCCCCATCGATCCTGACTGATTCGCCGTCGCTCTCGATCGACTTGGACGCGAAGGTGAGCTCCGGGTTGCGTTCAGCATCGAAGAAGTCCGGGGACTGCAGGTGCGCCTCGAGGTTCGGGTCCTTGACCTGCACCGACGCCACCTTGGCGGAGCCCCTCAGCCCACCGCCGGTGACGACGGCGTCGAAATCGCTGAACGTGCCCGTAAAGGTGCCGGCCATGTAATCGACGCCAAAGCCGACGCTCGAGTGGACCTTGTCGACCGACCAGGTGCCGGCCGGTACTGCCTGGGTTTCGGTTGCGCTCATTTTGGTCTTGCCTCCTGAGATAGATGTCGATTATTAGATCAATCGCTGGATTGACTTGATCGCCGCTTATGCGTTCTTGTCAAGCAGATGCTTGAACTGTTTTCCGAGCCCGCACCAGGGTCATTCACGCGCAAGCGATAGTCGCCAGCGAGCCGATGACGTGTCATCGCCGGATCCCGGTGATTCAGCGATGGACAGAGCCGGACAGCTCCTGTCGGCGGATCTCGCCGGCGCAGAACGCGTCACCGCATAACGGGAGGAAGGATCGGAACACCGCCAAGTTCGCGGTCTGCGATACAGGTAGGCAGCGGCGTCCCGAGCTCTAAGGACCCGATGAGATCGCCGGGACGCTCGGGATCGCCACTATCGAGCGATGACGACTCACCTGCCGCGGTGCCAGTGTTGAACGACCCAACGGCAGCAGAGAAGGGTGTGTATCGATGCCAAACGAAGAAATGAAGGCAGTCCGATTCGACGATTACGGTGGCGTCGAGGTCCTCGAGGTGCGCGACGTACCGCGTCCGGAGGCGGGGCCCGACCAGGTGCTCGTGTCGGTCCGCGCCGCCGGGATCAATCCCAGCGAGGGGAAGATCCGTGCGGGCCTGGTCCGCGAGATCTTCCCCGCGACCTTTCCCAGCGGCGAGGGTTCGGACCTCGCCGGCGTGGTCGAGGAGGTCGGCGCGGGCGTGACGGGTGTAGCCGTGGGCGACGAGGTGATCGGCTATACCGACAACCGCGCAAGCCACGCCGAGTACGTGCTCGTCGAGGCTGCGAACCTGACGGCGAAGCCTGCCGAGGTCCCGTGGGAGGTGGCGGGCTCGCTGTTCGTCGCTGGCGTGACCGGGGTCGGCACCGTGCGTGCCGTGGCCCCGACTGCGGGTGAGGCGGTCGTGATCGCCGGCGCGGGCGGCGGTGTTGGCGTGTTCGCGGTCCAGCTCGCGGTCATCACGGGCGCGCGCGTCGTCGCACTGGCCAGCGAGCGCCATCACGCGTGGCTGCGCGAGCGCGGCGCGGTTCCCGTCGCCCACGGCGATGGCGTCAGTAAGCGCATCACCGCGGCCGCCGGGGAGACGCCGGTGGCCGGGTTCATCGACCTCGTCGGGGACGGCTACGTGGAGCTGGCGCTCGAGCTCGGCATCGCCAGGGACCGGATCGACACGATCGTCGACTTCCCCTCGATCGAGAAGTACGGGGTCAAGGGCGACGGCGGCGCGGCCGCGGCGAGCGCGTCGACGCTGGCAGAACTGGCCGAGGCGATAGCGGCGGGCGACCTCGTCGTGCCGATCCAGCGCGCGTACCCGCTCGACGAGGTTCGAGCGGCGTTCACCGAGCTCGAGGCTGGTCACATCGCGGGGAAGATCGTCCTCATCCCCTGACTGGCAGGACAATTACGCTGGAGTTACGGCCAGTTTTGGCCGTCGCGGGTTCCCAGCGTGACGCCGAACATGCTGCGGTTGCGTCGGCTCGGAGTGGAGCGCCCGAGATACGCGTCCGCTGACACTGCAAGCGCCGCCTCCGAGTTCAGGGCGTCCAGTTCTCGGCGAGCGGGGTGAGCTGGAGCTCGTGTGTTGCGGAGCGCCCGTCCTGATTGGCCAGGAAGAGGACGGCATCGGCGATCCTGCGTGGATCGGCCAAGGCTCCCGGCGAGACACCGCCGCGTGTGGACCCATCGAGCGGCTGGATGCCCGCGTCGACGATTAGCAACGTGACCTGAATGCCGCTGGGGCGCAGCTCGAGTGCGGTCGCGTTGGTGATCGCTCGCACGCCGAACGATCCTGCCGCCCACAGACCGCGGCCCGGCAGCGCACGCCGCGCCGAGCCGCCGGTGACCTGCACCAGAGTCGCTGCACGGCCCTGCGCGATCGCGTATCGCCCGCTGGCGGACAGGAACGAAAAGGCCGCGCGAGCGGGCGCTGCCGCCCATGAGTCAAACCCGTCGAGGTTGGCCTGGGCAATCGGGCCGCCGCCAAAGGGCCCGGTACGCTCGCCGCCGTATGCAGCGGCCGCGTTCACCACGAGGTCGACTCCGCCGTGAGCAGCGGCCGCCTGCTCCAGCGCGTCGTACACGCTCGCGGGGTCTGTCACGTCGGCCGCTAGCGCGAGCGCGCCGGCCGCGCTGACGCCGTCCAGGGTGCTGCGCGACCGCGCGACCCCCGTCACGGCCCAGCCGTTGCTCACCAGCAGCTCGATGACCGCGCGACCCAAATTGCGCGCTCCGAACACAACCGCACTCCGCTGCTTACCTTGTATCTCGCTCATCAAATCGCTCGATTCCGTCGGGAGGTTGGTTCATAGCCCCGCGGGTCCGAAACGGGTGTCTTTTCCCGGCTCAGTAACTCGATAAAGGGGGATCGTCGCTAGGGCGTGGGTGATCGGTCATCGCTAGATCCCGGTGATTCAGCGATCGTCGGTGGGTCATCACGAAACGAGGGCGCGGGTCGTGGAAGATCGGTTCTGGGGTGCTCCGTTCGCGGGGATCACCCGTGATCCGGTGATACCTCCTCACCTACCTGGCAGGCGAATCGGGCGAGCCGGTTGCGATGGGCAGCGAGCTGCGGGGAGTCGCGCTGATGAATCTCGGGATCGTGGAGACGTGGTCTCGGCGATTCGACGATGCCGAGCGGCACCTTTCCGAGGGCGTCGCGCTCGCCCAG
>DASYAP010000092.1:0-9982 GCA_036501265.1 Solirubrobacteraceae bacterium
CCAGTTGGGTGTAAAACATAACCCAGAATTCGTGTGTTTTGCAAGTTTGCACGGTTACTGCCCGGGATGCCCTCACCGGCGTAGGCCGCTGCGGGTCGCCCTTCACTGAACAGAGGGTCTGATTAAGACCGCACCGGTCACCGCGCCCAGGACCTCAGCGGACGCGGGGAAGCCATTCTCGACCTGTATATGGCGCGCGCGAGCTCGATGCGTGTTAGGCTGAAATTGGCTGTTCGGTTATTACTAACCAAGGGGGTTATCAAATGCGTGTGGGGAGTCGTATCTCAGTGCTTGCCGCGGTCGCGTGCAGCGTGCTGGCCATCACTGGCGTTGCATTAGCCGGGGCCGCTAAGCCAGCTCCGACGAAGGTCACGATCGTTCCTCCGAACGGCAAGACCGCCACGCTTCACGGCAAGGTCTACAGCACGAACAAGGCCTGCTGGATTCGGACCATCGATGTCCACCAGATTCAGGGGCCGGCACAGCACCCGTCGAAGGACAAGATCGTCGCTACGACGACCTCGAAGGCGGGCCATGGCAACGGGTTCTGGAAACTATCGTCCGACCCGCATCCCGGCCGCTATTACGCCCGCGCGACGAAAGCGCCTGGTTGCAAGGCCGGCAGCAGCAAGCTCATCCACTTCCACTGATCTTGGCTGGCGAGGAGCGGGACACCTCGTGCCGCTCCTCGTCGCCGGACTGAGGCGTCTCGGCGCGCGACCTGGCCTGTTCTGTGGACGCCCCTCATCACTACGATTACGGCTCCATGGAGAGCGCTCAGACTCGCGGGGTTCCCTTGACTGGCGGTTGCGGCTGCGGCGCGGTCCGCTTCGAGGTGACCGAGCCATTGGTCGGAGCCCTTTACTGCCACTGCACGCGCTGTCAGCGCCGCACCGGAACGGCCTCGTCAGCCAACGCGAGCCCAGCGCCGGGGTCTTTCCGGATCGTCAAAGGGGAATCCAAACTACGGGCCTGGAGTCCAGAGGGCGGCTTCGAGAAGTACTTCTGCGGGGACTGCGGCTCGGCGGTATTCAGCCGGCACCCAGAGCATCCCGATCGCATGAGTATCCGCTTGGGAGGGTTTGACTCGGATCCCGGTATCCGTCCGAGCGTGCGCCAGTTCGTCGCCTACGCAGCCTCTTGGGAGCCCATCCGCGACGACGGGCTACCCCGCTTCGACGAGAGCTCGCGCTCGCACTGAGTCGAAAATGGGCGGTGCTGACGCCGCGCTCTCAGCGCGCGACGACAGTGAAGAAGTCCCTGCTCCATGGGACGAGATAGTCGCCGGGGATGGTGGTCTGGCCCGCCAGCACGGGTAACGGCGCGGGCCGGCCATGGACGCTGTGATGCGCATAGAAAAACGCCGCCACCCAGTCGGGGTTGATGTCGAGCTCGACCGCGCGTACCACGTGCGCCCCGAGGAGCGCATCGGCGAGCGCGGCGGGCGTTAGGTTCTCGCCTGCCGCCCAGATCAGGTGCCCGTTGGCGGCGATGCCGAGGGCGGCGCGGGCCGGGGCAGCCACGCCGCCGATGGTCGCTCCCCAGCACGAGACGCAGTCGATCGAGGAGGCGCTCTGCCCATGGTTGATCAAGAGGGTCAGGTTCTGGCGCACCGAGGCGACCTGCTGTCCCGCCGCGGGTACCTCGCCGTTCCACGAGCCAACGTCGGTGGTGCCGTTCTTGTAGGTGACGATCGAGCCCAGGCCGGCCCGCAGAGGGGCGCCCACCCGGCCATAGGACTCAAAGCCGCCGGAGCCCAGATCGAGCCTGAAGCCGCCGTTGAACGCTGCCACCACCCGGGAGAGCTCGGATCCGGTGATTGCCGGTCCGTAACGCCACCCGGTGGCGCCGGCGTCGATGGTTCCCGAATGGAGGTGCAGCGAGACGACGCGTTGGTCGATGGAGAGAAGGTCCACCCCGGAGGGCACATGCGCGATCCAGACCGCGGTCTGACCGTGCCACTTCGCGGCCGGAGCGAAGGCCACGCCGCGGGAGGAGAGCGCACCCTTCATCACTACGGGATACGCGGGACCGGGCGGCGGTGAGTGACGCACGGCCTTGGTGGTGTCAGCGTCGCTCGAAGATTTCTGCGCGTGGGTAGAGGCGCCGGACGTCGAGCTGCCCCCGCAGCCGGCCAGCGCGACCATAGCGAAGCCCGCCGCCGCCAACAGGCGCAGCCAGTTCAGGGTTAGCTTGAAGCTTGGCTTCCTGCGGGTCATCTAACGTGATTTCGGCGCATCCCACTCGGGGCCTCTAGCCGCGGCAGAATCCGACGAGCGCGGCAGTGTGGAGTTTCGAAATGAACCCAGCTTCAGCCCCACATGAACGGTCCCTTATGCGGCCAGCATGGGCGCTGGCGATCTCGCTGATGCTACTGCTGGCCGCATGCGGCAGCAGCGCGCAGCAAACGACCCAGCGGCACGTTGCCGGGACCACGACTACGGTCCGCGGGACGACGACCACCCAAACCGTCAGCCAGAAACCGGTCCCCAGGCCGCCGTTCCGCGTAGGCTCGGTCAATCTTTCCCTGAGCGAGCCGACCTCGGCCGCGATCGCGACGAC
Source organism: Solirubrobacteraceae bacterium (assembly GCA_036501265.1). GTDB lineage: Bacteria > Actinomycetota > Thermoleophilia > Solirubrobacterales > Solirubrobacteraceae > Palsa-465. The sequence goes on from DASYAP010000092.1 coordinate 2,563, forward strand.
GCGCACCCCTACGGGGACCTCGGTCCGCGTGCTGCCAACGGTGGTGCGATACCCAGCGATCGGTCGCCCCAATCGACGGGTCAACCCGGGCGCCCCGCCTGCCCGAGCGGCGGGCCCGTTTCCGCTCCTCGTGTTCTCGCAGGGCTACGACATGCCGGCGGCGGCCTACTCGTGGCTGATGAACGTCTGGACGAGCGCCGGTTACGTCGTAGCCGCTCCCACCTATCCGCGCACCGACCCGACCAGCCCCGGTGGACCCGACGAGGCCGACATCGTCAACCACCCTGCCGACCTGAGGGGCGTGATCGCCACCCTGCGAAAGTCACGTATCCCAGGAGCCCGAGCGTTGACCGGGCTGATCGAACCAAGCAAGGTGGCGGTGATCGGCCAATCGGACGGCGGCGACGTCAGCCTGGCGGTCGCCGCCGGAAGCTGCTGTCGCGACACGGCGGTAAAGGCCGCGGTGATCCTGTCGGGGGCAGAGCTCGAGGCCTTCGGCGGCGCCTACTACAGCGCGGGCAGCGTGCCGCTGCTCGTGGTGCAGGGCAGCGCTGACACGATCAACCCGCCGGGCTGCAGCATCGAGCTCTACGACCAAGCCCCGAGGCCCAAGTACTACCTGGAGCTGATCGGCGCACAGCATCTCCCGCCCTACACCGTTCCCGGAAAGGACCGGTCGCTGGTCGCCACCGCGGTGCTCGACTTCCTTGGGCGCTACCTGCGGGGCCGCGCCTCTGGGATTCAAAAGCTTGCTCGAGTCGGCCGCGCGCCCCCGGTGGCGAGCCTGATTACCGGCGCGAGCGGCCCCGGGACCGAGACTTATTGCCCCGGCGCTCCCGCGCCCTGAACGCGGCCGCTAGCTGGCGTGCATGCCGCCGTCTATGGGGATCACGTGGCTGGTGACGTAACCGTTTGCAAGGACCGCAAGGGCCAGGTCAGCGACCTCTGCAGGAGTGCCGAGCCGACCCACCGGGATCATCTTCGCGAGGTCTCCAGGATCGCCTGGGAGCATGCCCGTGTTCTCTATGAGCGCCGGGGCGGGCGCGTTGACGGTCACCCCGTCGGCGGCCACGCGTGCGGCGAGGTAGTGCGTTAGGCCATGTAGCGCGGCCTTCGAGGCGGCGTAGTCCGGGCCGACCACCCCACCGGTCAGGCCGGCGACCGAGGAGGTGAACATGATCCGGCCAAAGCGCCGGTCCCGCATCCCGGGCAGGACGCGCCGGGCGAGGAGAAACGGGGCCCGGGCGTTGACCGCGAGCGTCTGATCCCACTCCTCGGCGGTCACCTCTTTCAGCGAGCTGCGGGGCCGGCTGCGGCCGTGGTTTGCGACGAGGATGTCGACGGCTCCGAGTTCCCGCTCCACTGCGTCGACGAGCTGTTCTGGGGCGCCCGGATCGGCCAGGTCCGCCTGCACCGCGGCGGCACGTCCGCCGCGCGAGCCGATCTGAGCGGCGATCTGGTGCGCCGCATCGGCGGAACGACCGTAGTGCACGCCCACGCTCGCACCCGCTCCGGCGAGCCGGTCTGCCAGCGCCCGGCCGATCCCGCCGCTTGCACCGGTCACCAGTGCAACGCGGCCGCTGAAATCGGTCATCGGCGGTTAGCGGTGGTCGCTCGGCGCGGGGTGATGTCTCACCGCAACGGCCTGCGCCGCGTCTGAGTCCGCCGGCTGGCCGGCACGCGCCTGACGGCTGGCCCCTCGGACCGTCCGGCTGCGCGCGAGACGGATGCAGGCGGCCCGGCCGCACGGACCGAGCCGTAGCGAGACTGGGCCGCGACGGCCTGCCGCCGGGCCTCGCGGCGTCTGCGCCTCCGCCTCGACCGCAGGTTGCCGACGAGGAAGCTGATCCCGCCGAGCACGAGCACGATTAACGCCGCTATGCCAATGACGGCCATTCCAGGGGCGAGCACGAAGGCGAGCACGACGAGCGCGGCCACGATCGCCGCGTCGATGAGCAGAGTGCGCGTGAGGTCGGAGGTCATATCGGCAGCCTTCTGTATAGCGCGCGCGGGAGATGACGGAGCACCGCGAAGATCGCGCGCAATCGACTGGGCACCCAGACCGTATGAGCCTTGCCCGACAGCGCGCGCACGGTGGCCTCCGCCACCTCCTCGGCGGTGGTGGCAAAGGGCGCGGGCTTCAGACCCTCGGTCATGCGCGTAGTGACGAATCCCGGCCGGACGACGAGCACGCGCACGCCCGTCCCGGCTGTCGCATCGGCTAGTCCATGGGCCAGCGCATCGAGCCCCGCCTTGGCGGCACCGTAGACAGGATTCGAGGCCCGGGGACGCTCCGCAGCGACCGTAGATAGCAACACCATCGTTCCGCTTCCCTGTTTGCGAAGCTCGCGCAGCGCGTGGAGCAGGAGCGATCCGCAGTCGAGGAAATTGACGCGCATCACCTCGAGGGACTCGTCGATGTCCGCGTCCAGTCCGGCCTGGCCGCCGAGCACGCCGATCGCGAGCACCACCACGTCGAACCCACCCGCGCGCTCGAAGGCGGCCGCGACCGTGCCCGCGTGGCTAGTGAGGTCATCAGCGTCGAGGACCGCGGACTCCCCGTCGAGGCAGCCGACCGACTCGAGCAATTCCAGCGCCTGGGCCAGGCGCTGGGGATCCCGGCCGAGGAGGAAGGGACGAACTGGTCCGCCCAGGACCAGGCGCCGGGCGATGGCGAGGGCGATCTCCGAGCTGCCGCCCAGGAGCAGGAGGTTCGTCGTCTTGGAGGTCACGGCGGCCTGCGGGGGCTGGCGTCGACGGGGGAAGACCGCGTTCATCGGCTCTCGTCCACCAACCCGGCCCTAATTGCCAGGTCAGAGCGCCACAGCCGGTCCGGATCCGCGTGCTCCCGCACCGCGCGCCACTCGGCGAGACGGGGATACATGGCGCTGACCGTGCTTGGGCGCAGACGGGCGTCCTTTGTGAGGTAGACGCGGCCGCCCGCGCCGGCCACGAGCTCGTCGCAGTGGTCGAGCGCAGCGTGAACGCCGGTGGCGGAACGCGGCAGGTCGAGGGCGAGCGTCCAGCCCGCGATCGGGAACGAGAGCGGCGCCGCGTTGGCGGGACCGAAGTCCTTGAGCACCGCCAGGTAGCACGGAACGCGCGTCCGGCGCAGGTGCTCGATTACAGCCCGCAGCACGGGCTCGCCTCCAGGCGGGACCACCAGTTGGTACTGGTAAAAGCCGCGCGGCCCGTACAGCCGCGGCCATGCCTCGAGCTTGTCGAGCGGAAACATGTGGGTGCCAATGGGCTCGAGATGCCCGCGCTGCCGGCGAGGCGCGGCACGAAAGCGAAGCTCATTGAACGCGCGGATCGTGCCCGGTGCGAGCAGTCCCGCGGGCCAGCGCTCGGGTACCCGCGCGCGCGCCCTGACGGTCGCCCGTGCCCCGCGCATGCGCGACGCGCGCGCGGCCTGCTCCGGATCCGCGGGTGTGCCCTCGACCGGCTCGGCACGGGTGACGATTCCCCTGCCAGGGCGCGCGCCGAGGAGATCTAGCCAGGCAACGCGGTACGAACCGCCCGGAGACGAGAGCACCTCGAGCGCCTCCCCCAGCGTCTCAACGCGGTCGGTGTCTACGGAGAGCAGCGGTCCGCTCACGGCTCGCAGTGCGATCTCGGCCGAGGAGACGATGCCAGTCAGCCCCATGCCTCCGAGCGTGGCCTCAAACAGCTCGTCTCCCGGATGTAGGGCCAGCAGTTCACCGGATGCGTTGAGCAGCTCGAGCGAACTCACGTGGGCTCCGAAAGTTCCGGCCACGCCGTGGTTCTTGCCGTGGATATCGCTTGCGATCGCCCCGCCAACGGTGACGTGCTGAGTGCCGGGCAGGACAGGGACGAGCCAACCTTCGGGTACCAGCCGGTCCAGCAGCTCGGCGAGAGTGACGCCGGCCCCCGCCTTGACCGAGCCCCGTTCGCGGTCGAGCTCGATGCCCTTCAACTGGGTGGTGTCGAGGACCAGCCCGTTCGAGAGCTGGGCCGCGTCGCCGTAACTTCGACCCAGCCCACGGGCGATCGCGCCGGGCAGACCATCGCGACCGCCGACGCGCGCCCGGGCCAGCTCCAGTGCGGCTTGCAGCTGCTGCACCGAGCGCGGCCGCAAAAGCTCCGTGGCGGCACCCTCGCCGCCGCCCCAGCCGCGCAGAATCGCGCGACCTTGCCCCACCGGCCCAGCACCACGCTGTGCGACCGCGAGCGCTTGATCAGCCGGCGGCATTGACACCGAGCGCGAACAGCACCAGCCACGCCAGAGCCGCGACCTGAAGCACCCGGTCCTTCAGGATCAGCTCATCGGGTGCTTCGCCTGCGCCCGCACGCACGAGCGCGCCGTAGCGCAGCAGGCACACCGCAAAGGGCAGGATTGTCAGTGGCCGCCACGGCACGCCGTCCACGACGGGAAGCTGAAATGCCCACATCGAGTACGCGAACAGCGCCACTCCCGCGCTCGCCACGAGCACACGAACTAATAGCGGCAGGGTGTAGGAGTGGAGCACGCGCCGGCGCGCGCTGTTCTCGATCTGCGATCGGCGCAGCTCCGCAAAGCGCTTCCCCGCCGCGACACAGACCGCAGCCGCGCTGATCACAAGCAAGAACCACCGCGAGAGGGCCACCGGAGGCGCCACGCCGCCCGCCACGGCGCGAAGAACGAAGCCCCCGCTGATCGCGATCAGGTCAAGCAGCAGGATGTGCCGCCAGACCAGCGTATAGCTGAGCGTAAGCGCGACGTACCCTGCGCCGACCACGCCTAAGAGCGGCCGCACCAACACGCACAGCACGAGCCCAGCCGTCACCAGAACCGTCCCGAAAGCAACAGCGCTGGGCGCGCTCAGCTCGCCTGCCGCGACCGGCCGATAGCGCTTGCGAGCGTGAAGCCGGTCCTCGGCGGCATCGTGGACGTCGTTGATCGCGTAGAGCCCCGAGGCGAGCATGCAGAAGGCCACGAACGCCAGGCCCACCCGCACCGGCACGTCGTCGTGCCCAAGCGCGCCGGCGGCCACAGCCGCGGCCACGACGAGCCCGTTCTTGAGCCACTGGTGAGGACGCATCATGACCAACGTGGCCAGCATCGGACCTCGGCGCGGTCGGGCGGTGGGCGGTGTCTCGTGGGCCGCCTCGGGTACGCGCGGTGCTACCAGGTCGGCCCGGTCTTGCGCGACCTCGGCCGCGGAACCTTCTACCGTTACGGGTAGGGGGTCACGCCGCATGTTCAGATTAAACGCCTTCCCCGGACCGATGGCACGCGCCAAAGGCTAGGGACGATGCTCAATCGCGGTTTTGCGAGCGATAAGAAGGGCTTCACGATCTCTTTAGCGCCCGCTCGGGTAGATATTGCAAATGTACCCCGCCGATGCTAACCACTACCAGCCCCGATAGGCCATCCTCTCCGCTGCGGCCGGCGCGCCGCCGGGCGCCTCGGAGAGCCCGTGGTCGGGGTTTCCGCCGGTTTCGGCGCATCGTTCTGGCGGCGGCGGTGATCGCATTCATCCCAGCGCTGGTCTCCTACGTCGGGGCGATGCTGGAGCGCTCGGACTCGAGCCTCGGCATTCGCACGGTCGAGTGGATCCGCGACAACGGTGCGCGTGGGCTTGTGAACAGCGTCGAGAACCTCTATTACACGCTGACGGCGCCATCCAAGGGCGGTCCCGCGCTGCACCGCCTCCCCAAGCAGGCCGGTGCCGTGCACGGTTCGACCGCCTCCCACAAGGTCTATTACTACCGGCCGCCCAACATCCGGCCGATCATCCACCCCGCGCTCGCCGGCGAGGGCGTTTGGCATTCGACCTTCGCCGACGGCGGGTCGAACCCACCCGTGTTGATCACGAGCTTCAGGCCGGAGCCCGCGTACCCCAGAGTGGTCGCGGGAGTGGCCTGGATCAACCATACGCGCAGCTCGGTCATGCTCTATCCCGGCATCTCCGAGCCCGCCGTGACGATGCCCAACCGCGGGCCGGGCGAGGTTCCGCTCAACACGCGCTCGCACTTGGTGGCCACCTTTAACAGTGCCTTCAAGCTGGCCGACTCGGGCGGCGGCTTCGTCTACAACGGCCACACCTACGCGCCCATGCACGACGGAATCGCGACCATCGTTCGCTATCGCAACGGCAAGGTCAACATCATGTCCTGGAGCGGGGGTTCGACGGCTGGACCGGACGTCCTCTACGCGCGCCAGGACCTGCCCTTGATCGTCAATAACGGCAGGCGCAACCCCAACCTCTCGAATGGGCCCCAGTGGGGCGCGACGCTCGGCAACGCCGTGCTGGTCTGGCGCTCGGCGGTGGGGATCGACCGGCACGGCAACCTGATCTATGCGGCCGCCGACTATCAGACCGTGGGCTCACTCGCGAACATCATGGTCCACGCCGGCGCGGTACGTGCCATGGAGCTCGACATCAACTCCTACTGGCCTAGCTTCATCACCTATCGCTCTCCGGGCGCAAAGCACCCGACCAACCTTCTGCCCGACATGGTGCGCTCGCCGTTTCGCTACCTGACCCCCGACGACCGCGACTTCTTCGGGGTGTATGTCAAGGGTCCGACGAATTCCAAGCCCAACGTGCCGCTCACGCGGCGCTAGCGCCACTTCGCGATCGCGCGTCGGCTGCCGCCCGCCGCCCTTGGAGATTGCGAAGGCTATTCCTTCGAAATCTCCAAGCACGCGTCGGCGATCGCGAACTCACCCCCTCAGATCGGCACCCGCCTCAGCGTTGCCGGGTCGACCGTCAACTCCATCTCCACCACGCGGTCGCCGGCCACCGTGAACTTCACGACCGAGCGAACCTGGCCGCCGACGATCACGACTGCACCGGGCTGGCCATCGACAACCGCATGGCGAGCAAACGGCGCCATGGGCCTGCCGCGCGCGAGCACCACGTTGGCCACCTCTTCGGCTCCCGTCAGCTCGATCGCCCCGGGCGAGAAGTCGGTACCGCGATCCGAGCGGAACACGATGTCGGGATCTAGGACCGCCATGAGCGCCTCGAAGTCACCTTCCCGCGAGGCGGCCAGAAAGGCGTCCACCACCCTGCGCTGGCTCGCGACGCTCTGGGTCGTGGACTGAGGGTGCACGCCGCGGACGCGCCGGCGGGCGCGACTCGCCAGCTGGCGCGTGGCTGTCGGATTGCGCTCGACGATCGGCGCGATCTCCTCGAAGGTCATTCCGAACATGTCGTGCAGAACGAATGCCAGGCGTTCGGCAGGTGAGAGCGTCTCCAGCACGACCAGCAGCGCAAGTCCCACCGAGTCCGCGAGCAGCGCCTCCTGCTCGGGATCGCTCGGGTCCTCGAGCGTCACCTGCGGCGCCTCGACTAGCTCCTCCCGCCGGGCGCGGCGAGCACGCAGCATGTCCAAGCAGACCCGGCTGACGACCGTCGTAAGCCAGCCGCGAAGGTTGTCAACAGCGCCGGTCTGAGCGCGGGCGAAGCGG
>DASYAP010000093.1:0-10761 GCA_036501265.1 Solirubrobacteraceae bacterium
TGAAATCCGGCACTGCGACAGGATTTTGTTGACCTTCACGCGCCCGTACTTGGGGACCGCGAGCAGCAGGTCAAATACCTTCGCGGTCTCTAGATATCTCGGCGGCTCCAGCAACAGCTCGTGGATTGGCTGGCGACCCGCTTTCAGATCGCGCTTGAGCTGAGCGCGCTGAGTGCGTATTGCGTTGGCGCGCTGGAGCGCCTCCATACGCTGTATCAACGACCGCTCCGGAGCAAGCGCGGCTTTGGGGAGCGATTCGCTGACCGGCGGCACGGCGGCGACTATACATCTTGGCGCAGTGCGATCAACCCTAAAAACGGCAATTTAGCTGACGCTCAAGTTGAGCTTGAGCATTGTCGAGCCAGGTTGCGGGAATGGGTAAGCTTTGCAGGGGTTTTTACGAAGTTTGTGAACAACCGGGCGCGACCTTCCCGGAAAAAGCCCGCAGTTTGCAGCGAGACCTTCGCCACGGAGCAAAAACGCGCCAAATGTCGATGCGGATGGGTCGGCTGCGCACTCCACCGTAGACCCGGTACGACTTAAGTTATCTTCGCCGTCATCGGCTCAGCTTGCCTGGGCCGCTCGCCGTGAATTTCCTGCAAAGACCGGACCTCGGGAGCGCCTCGGCGGGCGGCAGCAATTGCCCGCGCGGCCGCCATCCCGCCTGCCATAGTGGTGATGCAGGGGATCCGCCGGGCCACGGCGGCCGCGCGGATCTCGTATCCCTCTGCGCGCGCGCCCGTGCCGACCGGCGTGTTGATCACCAGGTCGACGTCACCGCGCTCGATCCAGTCGACCACATGCGGAGATCCCTCGCCCAGCTTATTGATGGTCTCCACGGGGATGCCCATCTTGCGGATGGCCTGCGCGGTTCCACGCGTGGCCACGATCCTGAACGAGAGGTCGTGCAGCATGCTCGCCACACCGGTGGCGGCGGGCTTGTCGCCATCGGTGACGGTGATGAACACGGTGCCGCCCATCGGTAGATTCGAGCCGGCGGCCGCCTGAGACTTGGCGAAAGCGGTGGGAAAGTCGGCCGCGATTCCCATCACCTCGCCCGTCGAGCGCATCTCGGGGCCGAGCAGCGCATCGGCCCCTGCGAAGCGGTCGAACGGCAGCACCGCTTCCTTGACGCACACGTGGCCATTCGCCGTGCTCTGCGGAAGATCGAAGTCGGCGATTCGCTCGCCCAGCACCAGTCTGCACGCAAGCTTGGCGATGGGAACACCGATTGCCTTGGAGACAAACGGAACCGTGCGCGAGGCCCGCGGATTGGCCTCGATCACGTAGAGGGTCTCGCCGTGGATCGCGAACTGGACGTTCAGCAGTCCAACCACTCCCAGCTCGAGCGCGATTGCAGCCGTCTGGGCTCGGACCTGGGCGAGCATCTCCTCACCCAATGCGTGTGGCGGCAGCACGCACGCGGAGTCCCCGGAGTGGATGCCCGCCTCCTCGACGTGCTGCATGATGCCCGCGATCCAGACTTCACCTCCCCCTCCTGCGGCTGCGCTGCCATCGCACAGCGCATCGACGTCGATCTCGATCGAGTCCTCAAGGAAACGGTCCAGGTAGATGGGCCGGCCGGGTTCAAGCTCTGCTCGCTCGAGGTAGTCGGCCAGATCCGCGAGCGAGTACACGATCTCCATGGCCCGCCCACCAAGCACATAGCTTGGTCGCACAAGCAGCGGGAAGCCCACGTCGGCTGCGCGCTCGAGCGCTTCATCGACGGATTGTGCGGTGGAATATGGTGGCGCTTTGAAACCCAGCCGGTCGAGCAGCGGCCCGAATCGTGAGCGGTCCTCGGCTAGGTCGATCGCCTCCACGCTGGTGCCGAGGATGGGCACGCCGGCCGCGTGTAACCCCGCCGCCAGCTTGAGTGGAGTCTGCCCACCGAACTGGACGACGATTCCCTCCAGCCTTCTGCGCCCATTCGCGCCGGCGGATCCGTTGTGCTCAAATGCGCCGAGCCGCTCGGCCTCGCACACCGCTAGCACGTCCTCAAGCGTCAGCGGCTCGAAGTACAGCCGGTCGGAGATGTCGTAGTCGGTGGAGACCGTTTCGGGGTTGCAATTGATCATGACCGCGTCTCGCCCGGACTCCCGCACCGTTTGGGCGGCGTGGACGCAGCAGTAGTCGAACTCGATTCCCTGTCCGATCCGGTTGGGACCCGAACCGAGGATGATGGCCGTACCGCGGGCCGCCGGCGCCGCCTCGGAGGGTGTCGGACCTCCGTTTCGCGAGCGGACCTGGCCCATCCTCGGCGGACGCTCCCAGCTCGAGTAGAAGTAGGGCGTGCGGGCCTCGAACTCGGCCGCGCAGGTGTCTACCGCCTTGAAGGTGCGCTCGCCTGCGAGTCTCCGAGGCCCGCTCTCGAGCTCGGCGAACTCGTTCAGAAACCAGCGGTGGATATCGGTTCGCGCGTGAAGCTCATCCACCGAAGCGCCGCGCCTGATCGCCTCCAGGAGGCGGTCGAACCGCTCGGCGCCGGGCCGCCCCACACTCTCCATCAGCGCTTCCAGCGACTCCTCGAAGCGAGGCCGCGCGTCAAGCTCACGCGAACGGAGCGCTTTGGCGAAAGCTTGCTTGAACGTGCGTCCGATCGCCATCGCTTCCCCCACCGACTTCATGTGCGTCGTCAGGCCGGGTTCGGCGCCGGGGAACTTCTCGAAGGCGAAGCGCGGCCACTTGACCACGCAGTAGTCGAGCGCGGGCTCGAAGCTCGCGGGAGTTGCCCGGGTGATGTCGTTTGGGATCTCCTCCAGCGTGTAGCCGACCGCCAGGCGCGCGGCGATCTTGGCGATCGGGAAGCCCGTCGCCTTGCTCGCCAGAGCGCTGGAGCGAGAGACGCGCGGGTTCATCTCGATCACCACAACCTCATCGGTGTCCGGACTGACAGCGAATTGGACGTTCGAGCCACCCGTCTGCACACCCACCGCGCGGATCACGGCGATCGCCTGGTCCCGGAGCTCCTGGTAGGCGCGGTCGCTGAGGGTCTGCTGGGGCGCCACGCAGACGCTGTCGCCGGTGTGGACCCCCATCGGGTCGATGTTCTCGATCGAGCAGACGATCACCACGTTATCCCCGCCGTCACGCATGACCTCGAGCTCGAACTCGCCCCATCCGAGCACCGACTCCTCGAGCAGGACCTGGTGGATCGGCGAGATGGCCAGCCCCCGCCCGACGAGGCGCTCGAGCTCCCGCTCGGAGGTCACCACACCGCCGCCGCTACCCCCGAGGGTGAACGCCGGCCGCACGATAAACGGCAGGCCCACCTGCTCGACCGCGGCGCGGGCCTCGTCCACCGAGTGGGCGATCGCCGAGCGCGGCACGCGCAATCCGGCTGCGGTCATGGTGTCCCGGAAGCGCTCGCGGTCCTCGGCGCGCGCGATCGCCTCGTAGTCGGCGCCGATCAACTCGACCTGATAGCGGCGCAGCACACCCAGCTCGTGGAGCTCCTTTGACAGGTTCAACGCGGTCTGACCGCCCAACGTCGGTAGGAGCGCGTCCGGGCGCTCACGCTCGATCACCTGGGTGACGGCCTGCGGCTGCAGGGGTTCGATGTAAGTCGCAGTCGCTACTTCGGGATCCGTCATGATCGTCGCCGGGTTTGAGTTGACGAGCACCACCTCGTAACCCTCTTCCATGAGCACCCTGCAAGCCTGCGTGCCCGAGTAATCGAACTCCGCGGCCTGCCCGATCACGATCGGACCCGAGCCGATCAGGAGGATCTTTCGGATGTCGTCCCTACGCGGCACGTGCCCCTTCAACAAAGCGGTCGAACAGGTGCAGTGCGTCGTGCGGTCCGGGTCCGGCTTCCGGGTGGTACTGAACGGTTGCCGCCGGAACCTCGCACAGGGTCAGACCCTCCACGGTGCGGTCGTAGAGGTTGATATGCGTCAGCTCGGCGGCTCCGTATTCGGTTTCCCAGCGAATGGCTTCGTCCCCCTCTATCGTCGGCGACCCGTCAGGCCCTAACACCGCAAAGCCGTGGTTCTGGCTGGTGATCTCGATCGTCCCCGTGTCCAGGTCCTTGACCGGGTGGTTGGCCCCGTGGTGGCCGAACGCCAGCTTGTAGGTCTCGAGGCCAACAGCCTGGCACAGGAGCTGGTGGCCGAGGCAGATTCCGTAGACCGGAACCCTCCCGATGAGCTGCCGTACAACCTCGACGATGTAGCCCAGTGCGCCAGGATCACCCGGCCCATTGGCGAGCAGGACTGCGTCCGGGTTGTTCTCGAGAAGCTGGTGCGCGCCGGCGGTGCTCGGATGAAGCTCTACGGTCACGCCCCGGGAGCGGAGCTCCGAAACGATCGACCGCTTCACGCCTGTATCGAGGATTGCGATCCGAGTCCCCGGCCCTCCCTCGAACACGGTCCGCTCCTCAGAGGTGACCCCCGGGACCAAATCCCTGCCGGTCATCGGGGGCTCAGCCTCGATCAGGGTGCGTGCTTGGCGCTCGCTCATCTGCCCCGGAAAGAGCCCTCCGCGCATGGCGCCTTGGCTGCGGATGTGTCGCACCAGCGCCCTGGTGTCCACCTCGGTTATGGCCGGTACGCGGTGAGCCTTCATCCAGGAGAGCCATCCCTGTTGCGCACCGGGCGAATCGTCGCGGTCCACCGCCGCGCGCATGATCGCGGCGCGTGCATGGATCCGGTCGGACTCCATCGCGTCGTCCCGGACGCCGTAATTGCCGATCTGCGGATAGGTGAAGACCAGCAGCTGGCCCGCGTAGCTCGGGTCGGTAACCGCTTCTTGGTAGCCGGACATCGAGGTCGTGAAGACGATCTCCCCTACCGCGATGCCGTCTGCCGCGCAGCCTACGCCGTCGAAGCGGGCACCGTCCTCAAGCATCACGTAGGCAGCGGCGTCGGTCATACAAGCAGTGCCGCCGGGCTCACTTGACGGCTGCAAGTGCGGCGGAATCGGCCAACGCCGGCGTACGGAACGCGACAGTTCCTCCGGCCACCGTCAGGAGCACGCGCCCTCGGAAGGTCTGGCCGTGAAAGCAGCAGTTCTCGGATCGGCTTACGTATCCCCGCGCGCCGACTTGGAAGCTTGCCTCGAGATCCACGACGCACACGGCGGCCATCTCGTCCACCGCGATCCTCGGGACGGGAAGGTCGAACAGCGCCCCGCCGCCGGTCATCCGCTCCACCAGCGTGGCGAGCTCAAGCTCGCCAACCAGCACGAGCTTTGTGTACAGGGCGGCGAATGCGGTCTCCAACCCGGTCGTTCCCATCGCCGCCTGCTCGAAGGGAACCTCCTTTTCGTGCGTTGCGTGTGGCGCGTGGTCGGTGCCGATGCAGTCGATCAGCCCGCTGCGCAGCGCCCCCACCAGTGACTCGCGATCGACCTCGGTCCGCAGCGGAGGGTTCATCTTGAAGCGGCTGTCGAGTGTGCGCACGGAGTCGTCGGTGAGGGTCAGGTGGTGGGGCGAAACCTCCGCCGATACCGGCGCCCCCTCCTCCTTGGCGCGCTCGAGCGCCACCAGCGACTGCACACACGAAAGATGTTGGAAGTGGACGCGCCCTCCTTCGTAGAGCGCCAGGGCGGCATCCCTGGAGATCATCGTCGATTCGGAGATGGAGGGGATCCCCGCGAGCCCCAGCCGCGCCGATATCGCGCCTTCGTGCATGACCCCGCCGGCCGACAGCGCCGGATCCTCCTCGTGGAGGGCCAGCACGCCACCGCACAGCCGCTGATATTGCAAGGCCTTACGCAGCATGCCCGCCGAGACGACGGGCCACCCGTCGTCTGTGAAGCCGAGCGCCCCGGCATCGCGGAGCTCCGCCATCTCGGTGAGCTCCTGGCCCTTCTGACCACGCGTGATCGCGGCGATGAAGCCGGTCGGGACGCGAGCGTCCTGCTGCGCGGTTTGGGTCTGGGCGCGGAGGATCGATGCGTCGTCCACGGGCGGGGCGGTGTTCGGCATGGCCACCACCGTTCCAAAGCCCCCTGCTGCAGCGGCCGCGGTGCCAGTCGCGATCGTTTCCTTGTACTCCTGCCCGGGTGTCCGCAGGTGGACATGGGGATCGACGAAGGCGGGAAAAACATGCTTCCCCGTCGCCTCGAGCAAATCACCGCCCTCCGGCACGGAGAGCGAGTTCGCCGAGGCGATCTCGGCGATGCGGCCGGCCCGAATGAGTAGATCATGGGAACCGTCGATCCCGGATCGCGGGTCGAGCACACGGCCGCCCCGGATCAGCAGCTCGGCTTGGTCCGCTGATCGCTGAAAGAGGCGCGGCCGCCTCATGCGACCGCCTCCAGCGTGGGCGAGCCGACCAGGAGCTCGTAAAGAACCGCCATGCGGACGGCCACGCCAGCCTTGACCTGGTCTGAAATCAGGGCCCGGGGAGAGTCGATCGCGTCCGCCGAGAGCTCCACCCCCCGGTTGACCGGCCCCGGATGCATCAGCAGCTGGTGGGCGTGCAGGTGCGTGGAGGTGATCTGATAGCGCTGCGCATACTCGCGCAGCGAGGGCACGAAAGCGTCCTGCATTCGTTCCTGCTGCATTCGCAGGACATACACCACATCGGCCTCGCCGACCTCATCAAGCGAGGGCGTGGCATCGCACCCCAGGGCCTCGATATCGCGCGGCAGCAGCGTGGGTGGCCCGCAGACGGTGACGCGAGCACCCATCCGCCGTAGCGCGAGGATGTTCGAGCGGGCCACGCGCGAGTGCAGCACGTCGCCCACGATCCAGATGCTCGCGCCGTCGAGCGACCCCAGCTTGCGCCTCAGCGTGAAGACGTCGAGGAGCGCCTGCGTCGGATGCTCGTGCTTGCCGTCGCCGGCGTTGATCACCGAGGCGGCGGTCCACCCCGCGACCAGCGCTGCCGCGCCCACGTTCGGGGAGCGGATCACCATCGCCGCGGGGTCGTAGGCCGACAGCGTCTGCACCGTGTCCTTGAGTGACTCCCCCTTATCCACGCTTGAGCCGATCGAGCGGACGCTGACCACGTCGGCGGAGAGCCGCTTCGCGGCCAGCTCGAACGAGGAGCTCGTGCGAGTACTGGCCTCGTAGAAGAGGTTGACCACGGTGCGTCCGCGCAATGCCGGGACCTTTTTGATCTCACGGCCGGAGACCTCGGCAAACGATTCGGCCCGGTCCAAGATCCGCTCGATCCCAGGCCGGTCGAGGTCTTCGATCGAGAGCAGGTGCCGTTTCAGCCCCCCGGTCACCGCGTGCCACCCCCCACCACCTCGATGCGTTCGGCCGCGGGACCCACGGTAATCTCGTCGACCCCGTCGAGCTCAGTGACGCAAACGTTGACCCGCTGCTGTCGGGAAGTGGGCAGGTTCTTGCCTACATAGTCCGGGCGGATGGGGAGCTCTCGGTGGCCGCGGTCGACCATCACTGCGAGCTGGATGCGGGCCGGCCTGCCGTAGTCGAAGATCGCATCGATCGCCGCCCGCACCGTACGTCCGGTGTACAGGACGTCGTCGACGATCACGACCGTGCGCCCGTCGAGCGGAAACTCGAGTTGGGTGGAATGCACTACCGGCGCACTCGGGCGGATCGTCAGGTCGTCGCGGTAGAAGGCTATGTCGAGCTCGCCGAGCGGGACTACCGTGTCGAGCAGCTCGCTCGTGAGCGCGTGGAGGCGGCGTGCCAGTACGGCACCACGCCGGTGGATGCCGACGAGCGCGACGCTGGCGCCGGCACGACTCTCGAGAGGATTTTTCTCGACGATCTCGTGAGCGATCCGCACCAGCGTGCGTCGCATAGCCTCACCGTCGAGGAAAACTGTGACATCAGCCGTCAACGAAGCTCCTTCCTGGCCTCGCTGGACCGGGTTAAAGGGGCCAAAAGTTCCTCCGGCAGCCTAGCAGCGCCGAGGACGGAATCCGAAGTTCAGCTCCTGGAACGCGCCGGGCGCGTTGCACCGGTAGAGCACAAACCGCTCTGCTTTGAACGTGATCTCGCGCTCGTACAACAATCCCGACTTCTCCATCACCCGGCGCGAGGCGAGGTTGTCCGGCTGCGTGTAGGCGATCACCTCCCGCAGCGCGAGCGGACCGAACACGACTTTCAGCGAGGCGCGGGCGAGCTCGGTGGCCAGGCCCTGGCCCCAGCGCTCTGGCACGATCACCCACCCGAGCTCGATCTCGTCACGTCCGGAAGCCATCGTGTGCTGAGGGCCTCCCCGGCCCACCATCGCTCCCGTTGCCCGGTCGCGGAACAGCCACTGCCCGAAGCCGTGGCGCTTCCAGTGGGCAAGCTTGCGTTGGAGACCGGCGCGAACTTCCTCTCGCGTTCGCGTTTCGTGCGGAGACCACATGGTCTCGGCAACGCGCGGGTCAAGTACCAGACGCACCAACTCGTCTTCATGATCCAGCGTGAGGGACTCGCCCACCATGCGGGCGGTCTCGATTCGCCGCGGCGCGCTCGGAGGCTCTCCTGCACCCGGTGTGCTGGCCCGCCGTTGCCCGAGGGTAGCCCGCGCGGGCTCAGCCTCGGGCATCGCTCAGCAGCGCATGGTCGGTCTCCGCCTGCTCGCTCCACCGAGTGAGCTCGGGGCCGCCCCGTTCCTGGAAGGGGATCTCGATCGTGTCGAAGTCACGGGGAATGGCGGTGTTGGGGAAGATCGCCTGGGCCTCATCGCGAAGCAGGCCGGCGGGATATCGGGTAGAGAAGTGGGTCAGCGCGAGCATCGAGACCTCAGCGACTCGCGCAAGCTCGGCCGCCTCGGCAGCCGTCGAGTGGCCGGTCTCCGCTGCCCGATCACGCTCTTCCTCGGTGAACGTCGCCTCGTGGACGAGTAGGTCCGCGCGATAGGCTGCCACGCGCAAGCTCCCGCAGGGCCTCGTGTCACCGGAGATCGCGAGCTTGCGTCCGGGCCGTGGTGGGCCCATGACCTGATCGGGGGTTACTCCGCGAATCGTCTCGCCGCGCTGGACACGGCCGAACTCAGGTCCCGGCGTTAGACCAAGACGGATCGCGGCCTCGGGGTCGAAGGCCCCCGGACGCTCGTCCTCGAATAGGACGTATCCGAGCGAGGCGGCGCGATGCGCCACCGGAAACGGGGCAATGCGATATCCATCTCGCGCGATCTCCTGCCCAGGCTCGAGCTCGGCGAGCTCGAGCTCGAAGTGGACGCGGCCGACGGCGCGCACCACGATTGCCATGAGCTCGCGGAGTCCGGTGGGGCCGTGAATATGGAGCGGTTTTTCCCGCGCGCGCAGGTCGAAGGTCTTGAGCAGGCCGGGCAGACCGAGCCAATGGTCGGCGTGATAGTGGGTGAAGAAGAGATCCGAGAGGTCGGCCAGGCCGATCGTGGCGACGAGCTGCCGCTGGGTCCCCTCGCCGCAGTCGAATAGCACCCTGTCGCCTCCCCGCCGGACCAGTAGCGCCGGCATGCCCCTGCGGGCAGTGGGAACTGAACCTGCCGTGCCGGCGAAGAAGACCGAAAGGTCCACGGGGGCAGTGTGTCAGGGTCTTCCCGGCGGCGCGGTAGGCTTAGCACCCAGGCGCCCGTAGCTCAGGGGATAGAGCGCTCGCCTCCGGAGCGAGAGGCCGCAGGTTCAAATCCTGCCGGGCGCGCTTCAGTCCCCACAGTGACCGGCGATGTCCTAGAGTGTCACAAGGTGACTGGAAGTGCCCGCGATCATTGGTGATTCGCGGCCTCTGATGGGCGATCTTCACCAGTCACCGGACATCGCGATCTCGAGGGTGTTAGTCACGTCAGTAGTCTCGAGATCGGCCGTGACTAGACCCGTTGAGATCGTGCGACGATAACTCTGAGCTCGCGGGAACCTGCCTTCCCGAGCTCCACGGCTCCGGGTGTTGGCGCACTGCGGAGCCAATTCCCTTTTAGGCGCCGGGCAGCCGCTCGGCCTCGGGCGCGACATCCGCACGCATCGCATCGACCAGGCTCTCGTATACAGCGATGAATTCCGGCCTAATGCTGGCCGCGGAAATTGAGGTATTTACGGTTACGCCATGGGCGCGCATGATGCACGTTTTGCAAAAGGAGGACGACTGACAATGAAGTGCGCACAAGAGACCTGGTGGGAGAAGCTGCCAGAGGATGACACTTGGCGGTCACATAAGGAGATGCGGGCGATCGCGTATCGAGAGTTCGGCCCCCTGTCGACCGGAGACTCGATGGCGGATCAGATCATCAGCTGGCTGACTCAGGGAGAGTGGCTTGCGTCGCGTGCAGCCGTGTCTAGGCGGCCGGCGTCGCCTGGTGCCCTTCCGTCGTTCGAATACCGTCGCAACCCCGCGTCCAAGATCCCATTCTTGGTGGAGCGGAAGCGCAACGAGGAGATCACCACGAGTGTGCGGGAGCAGGCGAAAGCCACTCGCGGGGCTCGCGTTCGTCAAGAAGTGCTCGAGGCACGGACAGCGTTCGGGGTGACTGCCCCCGGCCAGGTTGCCGGCGTCGGGGCAGGTGAGAGCTAGATGGCCGATCTCCCCGTCAACGATCCGGGCGACTCACTAACGCACGCCGGCCGGCACCGGGCCGCTGGGCCACCCAGTCGGGAATGGGTTGACATGGGGCGCCTTGGGCGATGCAGCGCCCGCCGACGGCAGCGAGGGAACGGCTAGCAACGACCTGAGCGGCGTTGACGATGGCACTGGCGGCCGATGAAAACTTGCGCCGCGTTTTTGAATCTCCTAGCGGCGCGTTGCGCGCGTCGTCGGTCCGCGTGCAATCGGGGGTGCCGGCTATGGACCAGCTCGGCACCCCGGTATTTGAGTCCCGGTCACAAGGAGGGTGAGCCTGTCAGACGGCGAGAGCTACCCGACCACCTAAT
>DASYAP010000094.1:0-20645 GCA_036501265.1 Solirubrobacteraceae bacterium
CCTGGCTACCCACACACTCGACGCTCGACCCGAGAACCCCGCCGAGGAGACGATTGAGCGGACGCGAGGCTTATATGTGCGCAACAAGTGAACTGAGTCCCATGAACGGCTTGATTTGAGCGGTGCTGCCGCAACGATCGAGAGCCACCAGTCTCGGCAGCGCTTCTGCATTCTGAGGAAAACGAGCAGTCTCCGCGGCTCCGATTTGGTCTCGGAACGCTGACGCAACTAGCCCATTGCGAGAGTCGCGGTAGCCGGGCGGTCTCGCTACGGCATGCAGTACGCGAACGCCGTGATCTTCCCGGCCACGTGGCTGAAGTTGTGGGCGCTCGCTGTCCATGACCGCGCGCCCGACCGGTACGAGTCCCCGTAGAAGAAGTCCGGGCCCGTGTGGTTGTGCCAGTCGGGCGTCGGCGTGGTGGTGTAGCCGCCGGAGAGCAGCGTCTCCCCGGCATGGCAGCTAGCCGTCGCCGAACCGTGGGCGCCGGTGAGGACCGAAAGACTCGAGTTCGACCGCACCTTGACGACCACGCCCCGCGCGCAGTAGGCAAAAGCCGCGAGCCTGGCCGGAGTCTGGTTGAAGACGGACATCACGCTCCAGGTGCGAGCGCTTGCGGCGAAGTCCCTGTAGGTCGGGGAGTTGCTCTCGTGAAGCCCGGGCAGGAAGGCGTACCCGCCGGAGACGAGCGTCTGCCGGGACGCGCAGCTCGCCGTAGCGGTGGTGTTGCGCTCGCCCGTTAGGGCAGGCACCCTGTTCTCATGGCCGAAGACCGACAGCTGGCCGTTGCGTGCGCAGTAGGCGTAGGTCGTGAGCGTGGGTGTGCCGAAGGGGAACAGACGGACCGTCCAGCTGTCGCCGTTGACGGCGCGAGAGGAGACAGCAGCACTCGCATCCGAGCCTTGAAAGCCACCCGAGACGACGTGCTCGCCCGCGCCGCACGTGGCTGTAGCCACGAGTTGCCCCGCCGAGTTCGTGGTTGTGGTAGTCGCGGAGTGGGTCGTCAGCGCCATCGCGCCCGCGGGCGCGGCCAGCACCATACCCATGCAAGCCACAATAACCGCCACTCCACGTGAGATGCCGGTCCTCGTCATCGCGTCCCCCTTCGATCGCGTTCTAGTTTCGATCGCGTTCTAGTTTCGCCACTGCGGCTAGAGCCGGAAGGCGCCTTACGCCTACGGCCGCTGCGAGCCTCAGCCTCGCTCTCATATCGGCCCCCTCCTCTGCTCTGAGGGAATCGTTAAGGGCGAGCATACGGTCGCAAATTTGCATGTCAAGTGACATACCTACCAAGCGCCCGACGGGTTGCCCTCGACTCCTTTCCCCCACCCACTGTCTCGTGCTGAAGGGAAGGCTAGCTTCGCGCCGGCCAGGCTTCGCGACGGAACGAACCCAGGAGCCCGCCACGCTCTGTCGAGCGTGTCGCTTAGATCGAGGAGGAGCAGCTCGAACAGCCCCTCAGCATGACCCAGACGCTTCTGGTTGGCACCGGCAAAGCGGCAGTCCAGGTGAAGCCATCAGTTTCCGGCAGCGACGCTGGCGGGATGCCCGCTCCCGTCGCAAACGAGGCGCGAACTCAGAGGACCACCCACCGGGCAAAAGCGATTGCCGCGGACCCGCCCGAGCCGCTGCTCGCTAACCGTCGGAATGTCGCCATTGCACTCGTGCCGGAATCACCGCGGACGGCCTGAAAGCGATCGAGCGGCCACGCCGGAGCGCATGACGGCTGTTGGGCGAAAACGCAACTGCGGGCTCGCGCTTGGAGCCGGTCCAGGTGACGTTGAACACGTTGTCGCAAGCGCACTCGATCCGCGCCAGATTTCCCGCAGCGCCGGGCGTCCCGCCAGGGGCGGCGGCTACTACGCCAGGGCTACGGATTCACGGCGGATCTGAGCGCTAGCACACGTTTGATTGAGGCCATGAACGACGAGCGGTTGAGCTGGCCGTTGCGCAGGGCCCCGGCGAGCGCGTTCAGGGCCGCGGTTCCCTGGCTCGGGCTCTGGCTAGCGCACAGCAGCAGGTCCATTCCTGCTCTGGCGGCGAGCAGAGTGCGGTTGGAGATCCCGCCGTACCGTGCAAGCGCGCCGGCCTCGAGCGCGTCCGTGATCGTCACGCCGGTGAATTTCAAACGCTTGCGCAGCTCCTGCCGTACCACGATTGGCGAGAGCCCGGCGGGGCGCTTGGGGTCAAGCGCCGGGTAGATCGCCCACGAAACCATCACCAGCCGCAGCCCAGCCGGGAGCCCCGACCGGTAGGGAGCCTCGTCCACCGTCCGCAGCGAATGCAGGGAGACGTTCAACGTGACTGGTCGCGCGTCGGTGTTCTGGTTCTTGCGCGCCGCACCCAATCCCGGGAAGTGCTTGCCCGTCGCGGCGACCCCGGTCTTCTGCTGCGCCTCGATGAAGTCGGTGCCCAGCCGCGCGGCCGTCTGGGGGTTATTGCTGTACGAGCGTTGGTACTGGTCGATGAAGTCCCCGGGCTTGCGGAACACGTCCAGCACCGGCGCAAGGTTGACGTCCATTCCCACGCCGCGCAGGTTCAGCCCCGCGCCGCGACCGGCCTTCCTGGCGGCGGCCTGCGGGTGCGAAGATTCGCCGATCTGCTTCTCGGACAGCACGGGAGCACCCGGGAGGCGGCGCACCTGGCCTCCCTCCTGGTCGGTCATCATCAGCAGCGGCTGCTTGACGGGACTGTGCGCGGCCGCCTTCTGAAGCTCGGCGATAACGTGCTTGATCTGAGGCTCGCTTGAGATGTTGTCGCTGTAGAAGATCACACCCGCCGCCTTGCCCGCCTTGATGCGAGCCAAGAGGCTCGCCGGCGGAGTCAGCCCCAGATAGCTGTAGATCACGCGCTGCCCCGCGAGCTGCTGCGTGGAGAGCCCCCGCAGCTCCGCGGCGGCCGCAGTCGTCCCCGCCACGGCATGCCGCGCGCTGAACCCAGGCAGGACATCCGTGACCGAGAAAACCGCCAGCGCAAGCACACCCGGCGCCAGCGAGAACCATGCCCGCGAGAGTCGATAACCCAGCAACTCGCCCCTCACCGGGACGACGCTAGCACCGCGCGAGCGCGCCCGCACCTCCGCCGTGAGCTCGCTCACCCACTGCTTGGCATCTCCGAACAGCATCGCTGGTCGGCGGTCGGTGAGAGCGAGGATTCGATCCCAGCAGCCGCCGTCCGGGGCGCCTGAGCCCGTGCTCGGTCGCCGCCGCTTCTGGGCGGTTGCAACGGCGCGGGGTCGGCGCGACTGCTTTCGTTCTCGTGCCCGTGCACGCCGGACGATCCCCATGGCGACCAGGGGATCGTCCGCGATGGCGCTGGCTTGCCTGGCGGCACGTGTGCTTTCCCGGTTGCGACTGCAGTGGCCGGGCGTTCCCAATCAAACGGAAAGGAGGCGCCGGTCCCTCGAGCCGTCCCCGGCCGTGCGCTCCCAGTGGCCGCGGCGCGCGCAGCGCGCCGGCGGCCGCCTTGATCTAAGTAAAGAAAATTGGAACCAGGTGCGTACGTTGCGCTCCCTCTGGCGCAAACCGGCCGGGGCCGCGGCGGATCTCGCCACACGTCAAAGATTAGGGACGAGCAGGCGCTCGAAACGTCCTCGAAGCGTCCCGGATGCGTGGTTGTGCCGTCCTCCAGATCGGAGTTTGATGACCGGCATCGTGACGAACGCGGCTGCACTTGGTACAGCGCTGATCGATGCCCTCGACGAGGATGCGCTCGATGTGCTGGCCTCCAAGTTGGTCCCTCGGCTCGCGGTTCGACTTGGATCGACTGTCGACGAGTGGCTGAGCAGCGGGGACGCTGCCGCCTACCTGGGGATCACTGTGAGCTCGCTTCACAAGCTCACTGCGTCGCGGGTCATCCCGTTCGAGCAGGATGGTCCTGGCTGCAAGCTGTGGTTCCGCCGCGACCAACTCGATGGGTGGCGGCGGTCAGGTGGCTCCCGCGTTTATCGTCAATCGAGGGAGGTAACGTGAGCGGCTCATTGCACAGAGATCGGCCGGGCGACGCGGGAACGTCCCCGGCCACGGCTCCCGGAAAGTCGAGGTTCCGAGATGCATCAGCAGCGTAACGTCCGCCAACGCATTGCCCCTGGCATCTGGCGTCGTTTGGGCGCGAACGGAAGTATCCGGTTCGAGATTACCTATCGCGACAGCGAGGGTCGCCAACGCCGGCAGGTGATCGAAGGAGGTAAGCGAGCCGCGGAGACGGCGCTCGCGAAGGTCAAAGCGAAGATGGGCGACGGCGAGCGGGTCGCGCCGATGCCGCGGCTGACGTTCGGTGACGCTGCAGAGCGATGGCGGCAGGCACAAGTGGCTCGTCTGCGACCGGCCACGCGCGCCGTCTATGACAGCCAGCTCGACACACACCTGCTCCCGCGGTGGCGCAAGAGGCGGCTCGACGCGTTCACGGTCGACGACGTGGCGCGGCTGGCCGAAGAGATGACCGCGGCGGGGAAGAAGGCGTGGACGGTGCGCGGCGCGCTGGTCGTGGCCGGCCGCGTGTTCGATTTCGCCCGGCGGCGGCTCGGATGGGGGGGCAAGAACCCCGTCCGGGCGCTCGACCGCTCGGAACGGCCACGGTCCGATCAGCGCGAGCGGCGCGTGCTCACCGGCGACGAGCTCGAGGCCATTATCGCCACGGCGCACGAGCCGTACCGGCTCTGCTTCGAACTGGCGGCGATGACCGGCGCGCGGCTCGGGGAAGTGCTCGGGCTGCGGTGGCGCAACATCGACTTCGACGACGGCACGGCGACGATCGAGGCGCAGCTTGACCGAAAGGGGGCGCTCTGCCCACCTAAGACGGAGCGAAGTCGCCGTACGATCGAGCTCCCGTCGGCGCTCGTCGCACAGCTCCGCACGCACAAGCTCCGCTCTCGCGCGAGCCAGTCCGACGACTTTGTGCTTGTTGCGCGGACCGGGCCATCGAGGGCGCTAGACCACCGGACCGTCACGCGCGCCTTCGCCGCCGCCGTCAAGCGGGCGGGAATTACTGGGCCGGCGCCGACCTTCCATGACCTTCGGCACGGGTTCGCGAGCCGGTTCATCGCCTCGGGCGGGGATCTCGTGACGCTCTCGGCGCACTTGGGGCACCGGAGCCCGGCGATCACCGCCAGCGCATACTCGCACGAGTTCGAGCGCGTGGCGCGCGCAGACGAGCGGAGAGCGAGACTGGACGCGATGTTTGGTGGCGCACAGGGTGGGGCGACGCCCCAGCGCGTCACATCTCTTGCGCTCACGAATCTCGAACCTAGGGGAAGCTGACCAATGCCCCAGCCTAAGCGGACAGGACCGGCCGAGTTGCACCCGCTCGACAGTGCGCGGAGCAAGCCTGCCCGCGCGGCGCAGAAAGCGAGCCATCTCGCCCCGGCAATGCGAGGCGTACGTTCAGGCCAACCCATTTCGGTTCAGAATCAAAAGGGACGAGGCGAGCAATCGCCACCTAGCGTTCCTCGAGGGTCGAAAGCCGCCGCGCTATCTGGGGCTCATCCTTGGCGAGGTCGTGCACGACTTCCGCTGTGCCTTAGACCACACAGCCTGGCAGCTGGCGATCCAGGAGTCCGGGCTCGAGGCCGTCTCAAAGGCAAAGGTGAGACGGAAAATTCAGTTTCCCATCGGCCGCACCGAGCCGGCCTTTAGGAACCATGATGCTCTCCCCTACTTCAGCGAGGCCGCGGTCGAGACGATGGCCGGCTTTCAGCCCTACCACAACGTCGGCTCTCGTTTGGTGAACCCCCTGCTAGTGATCCAGCATATGTCGAACGCCGACAAGCACCAGGTTCTTACACCTTCTATGGGGCAGTTCTCGCTTGACCAGTTGTCCGGTGGTGCGACGGAGCAGCTGTCCAGTGATGCAATCGAGGTCTTGGCTGAGCCGGATACCGTCGTCGATACCTCGAAGGCATTCCTGGCAATCAAAGCGTCACCGGAAGCGCAGATCCAGATCCAGGAGCAATATGTCCAGGTGTGCTTCTGGACGGACGCCACTGGCGCGCCCGACTTCATCCTTGCGGAAAGGATCGAGCCGTCGTGCTTACAGGTCGCAGACGTGCTCGAGGCTTGCGCGGTTTTCTTTCCAGCCGTGGACTGGAGCTCGCGGAGAAGAGAGTTGGCTGGCACCCGATCTGCCCTGATCGGCGATCCGAAAACGCGAGCGTCGGTGGCAGCGTTGTGGCAGCAACAGACCGCAGCGAAGCCGCGAGCTGGGGGTCTCGCCGGCCGGTGAAATGCACGATTTGCAGGCGAAACGCGACACAGCGTGACAGACCGCAACCGCTGCGGAGGCTAAGCGAGTATGGGGTTACAAGCCTCATCGAGGGTTCGAATCCCTCCCTCTCCGTGCTGCAAATCGCGGCTTTTGATGTCAAGACCGCTGGGAGAGACCGCGAGACCGCAAAATGCGGTGCCTGAGGCGATCGACCGAGCGGACTGGCTAACCGACCGGAGTTCGGATCAGTTCCGCCGTGGCGATAGGGACAAGCCAGCGACGAGCATCTAGGTGACCGTCAGGAGGACGGCTCCCACGCCAGGAATAGGGTGCCGTAGAGCGCGGTCAGACGGAGCCGCACTGTCGCTGACGACCTTTCCGCGTGACTGGTCCGCGCAGCGCTCTCGGCGACCGCCCTGGGGCGCAGTCAGCCGAGTTCGAGCGGAGCAGCGTGAGAAGGGCAGCTGAAATTTGAGCCAGCCACCATGCAAGTGTCGCGGGAGTAGAGCCCCACCGGCGCCGGGTGCCTGGTCCTGCGCCCGGCGCGACGGCTCGCGCGGCGGTCCTACGCCCCCATCTCCGGTCGGACGGCGTCGAGGCGGCGACCCTCGGCGCTCGCAGACCACGTATCACTGCACGTTGATCGGGCCGCTTGCGTCGTTCTCGACCTCGGCGTACCAGGCCTTGGCGTGGCCACGGTGTATGTCGGAGGGAATGCTGGTGGCTGTGTAGAGGGAACCGTCGGATGTGAGGTCGGGATTTCCTACACCCCCTCCGGTCGCATACATGCCGGCAGGGCAGGAAGCGGCCCAGCCGTAAAGGTTCCCGGTCCCAGCCGGGACCGTTCGGGTGCTCGATCTCACGACTGGTGTCGGCGCAGAGCTGTGGCTGGACAACTGCGGTACGGCGTGGGCGCCTCCAGCAAGCGCCATGAACAACGCACCCGTCGCGACTATCAGAGAGCCGGCGAAGGCGGGCGAAGTTTGAAGCGGTCCATCTACTACCCCCTTTGCGTGAGGTTCGCGGGCCGGGACCCGCTCACAGAGACTCAGGGGCGATTCTTCTTCTCACTCGACGGTTTCGCATCGGGGTGCCACCCTGATCTTTTTCGCTGCCGCAGAGTCTGTCTCATCGTGCGCAGATCGCCGATGAGGTGAACGTCGCCGCCTGGCTCGAGTCGCGCAATCATTGGTACGTTCTCGGTCGCATCCCGACCGCGGTGCTGCGCGTCGCGAAGGCCTGCGGTCTAGGTGCGCTATGGATACGCCGACGACGTGCGCTGCGGAGATAACCATCAGCCGCTGCAGAAGGACAGATCAGGTTCGTGCTTCCATAATGGGTTGGAACTAGACGATTGCCAGCTTGCGGCGTCGGAGGTTGGGGACATTTGAAGTCGGACAAAAGCGGATCGCGTATCTCATCGGATGCCCTCGCCATTTGACGATCAGCAGGAGCATTTGCTGAGCATCCTCTCCCGTCGTGCCGGGGAGCCAGTGACGTACGACGAGCTTCGTGATGCGGGGCTCGAGTTCCCGGCCGGCTTGATTGCTGAGCTTGAGCTTGCCGGCGTCGAGGTAGACCGGTGCCGGGTAGCTGTCCCAGGGGGTCGGTCCGTTAGAGCGGTGCGGCTCCTGTCCCCGATCGAGGGTTATCCGCAAGCCGGCGAGGAGATTCACAAGCCCTCGCCCGGCCTCGGCCCGGCTTCCAGCCTTCCGCGTGGCCCGGAGCCGTCTTCGAGGCCTGCGCCCGGAGGCCCCGGCCCGGATTTCGGCTTGTCACCGCGTCCGCAACCTGCTTCGAGCCACTCGCCGGTGCCCCCGCCCAGCTCTCGCGAGCTCCCACAGCGCGAGCCGACCTCTCGCGAGCTCCCGCCCCGCGACCTCGCGCCCCGCGAGCCCTCGCAGCACGAGCCCTTCTCCCGCGAGCCCGCGCCTCACGAACTCCCCGAGCACGAACGCCCCGAGCACGAACTCCCGGAGCGCGAGCTCCCGCCCAGTGGCCCGGCGGCGTCCGGACCTGGCTGGGGCCCGGTGCGCGTGTACCGGAGCTCCCCCCGTCCGCGCTGGGCAAGACGCACGCGGGACGAGGCGCGTACAGCGTCCGAGCGATCCCCATAGCGCCGGGCGTCTCGAGCCGGCCCGCTCGAGACGCAGCCGTTCTCCGGTCTATCCCGCGGGATTTAGGCCGTACGGAAGGTTGGTCAGCGTCTCGCAGCCGCTCTCGGTCACCAGCACCAGGTCCTCGAAGCGGATCTCGCCGAAGTTTTTGTCCCAGAGGCCGGGCTCGATCGCGACGACGTCACCTGCGACCAGGGTGTCCTTCCCCTCTAGTCCTAGCAATGGGGGTTCATGCACCTCGAGGCCGACGCCGTGGCCAAGCGCGAACTGAAAGCCCTCGGTCTCATCGGGCCGCGTGGCGGTTCGCTGCGTCAGAACTCTCGTGGCGTAGCGCAGCAAGCGCACGGTGTCGCCGAAGAGGAGCAGGCCAGCCATCGACGGCTAGGTATGACTAGCGCCGTCGCAGAGCGGTGCCGAACACGAAGTCCCAGTAGGGGGCGCTGATGCCGTAGCCGCGTTCGTCGTCCTGGAAGTGGTGACGCATGTGGAGCTCGCGCAACAGACGGCCAGCGGCGGTCCTGGGGCGGTGGTGGTGAAGGTGGTAGTGGATCATGTCGTAGAGCAGGTAACCGCCGAGGAAGCCGGCTCCAAACGGCAGGAAGGCCGGGCTGCCAAGCACCGCGTAAAAGCCCCACGCGAACAAGGCCGCGAGCGGCACGCTAACCGACGGCGGCATTACTAGCCGGAGAGGGTCATTCGGGTGGTCGTGGTGGACGCCATGGATGATCCAATGGACGCGCGCGCCGATGCCCCGCTCGGGCTCGAAGTGGAAGATGATGCGGTGGATCCAGTACTCCGCCAGCGTCCAGAACGCGTATCCGCCGACAAGCCACGCGAGCGTAAGCCACCCGGCGCCCTGGATTACGCCATAGACGATGCCGAACACGATCGCGGGCCCGAAAATCAGCGGCGGCACGATGGGGTGAACGCGTGAGAGCTTGTCGAGCAGGTCGGAGTCGAACATGCGCGGCGACGCGCGCAGCGCATCGGTGCGACGCAGCCCTTGAAGCTCTTCTGACTCCCGCACGGCCATATATAAAGAGGATACCCCGGTGCCATGCTTGGTTTCAGATGCGCAACGGGCCTCAAGCGCGCTGGTGGAGTCTGCGTCGGGCGCAGAATCGCAAGCCTGCGACCTACCGCTGCCCTCTGTGTGGCAACCACCTGCCGGCGCTCGGCGAGCACATGCTTATCGCCCCCGAGGGCGACTCCTCGCGGCGTCGGCATGCGCACACGGAGTGCGTACTCGCCGCACGCAAGCAGGGTCGCCTCCCCACGCGCGATGACTGGCTACGCACTCAACCGCGCCAGCCGAACCTCTGGCGTCGGCTTGCCGAGCGCGTGACGGGCCGCACAAGCTGAGGACCGCTCTAGGCAGGCACGCGGGACCGCCGCGGCGTGCCCCCGCGGCGATCGGGCCCGCCTAAATCGTGCTTGGTGCCGCCTGCCCGCTTGCCGGAGCCGGAGCCCGTGCCGCGGGCTCCGGCGCGCCGTTCGGGTATCCGAGCGAGGGCACGTCGGACGGATAGACCTCATGGCCGTGTTCCGCGGTGTCGCCGATCTCCATGTTGCGCTCGGACATGCGAAGCGGGATGAAGAGCCCGACCAGCTTGAGCAACGCGAACGTCACGATTCCGGTCCAGCCGATCACGAAGAGGGCAGCCAAAGCCTGCCACTTGAGCAGCGTCGCGTTGCCGTGAATGAGACCGGCTACGCCACCGCTGGCGACAAGCCCGTGCTTGCTGGTCTTGTAGAACAACGCCATCTGTGGGTCGGCGAAAATGCCGACCAACAGCCCGCCGGCGAGGCCCGCAAATCCGTGCGTATAGATCACGCCGAGTGTGTCGTCGACGTTGCGGAACGGCCTCATGCGGCTCAGGTAGTTGAGCGCGAAGTAAACGATGGTCGACCCGATTACGCCCATCGCGATCGCGCCAAATCCGTTGACGTAGCCCGCCGCGGGCGTGATCGCCACCAGCCCGGTGATGATCCCGTTGACGCCACCAAGGAGGGACGGCTTGCGGCCGGTCAGATAGTCCCAGGTCACCCAGACCAGGAATGCCACAGCGGTGCACAAGTTTGTATTCAGCACAGCTGCGCCAGCCGACATGTTGGCCGCGTAGGGGTCGCCGCCGTTGAACCCGTTCCAACCGAGCCACAGCAGACCCGCGCCGACGGCGACCATGGCGACATTGTTGGGCGCGTCGATCTCGCGGTCGCGCTGAAGGCGGGGACCGATCACCGCTGCCGCCACGAAACCGGCCACCCCGGCCGAGAGGTGGATCACGTAGCCACCGGAATAGTCGACGGCCCCGTGCTGGGCGAAGAAACCCCCGCCCCAGAGCAGGAAGGCGTCCGGGGCGTAGACGCACGTGATCCACAACAGGCAAAAAGGAATCCAGGCTTTGAAGTTGACGCGCCCGAGCACCGACCCCAGAGCCAGGATCGGCGTGATCGCGGCGAACACAAACTGGAAGTAGACGAGCGCTGATTTCGGAAAAGCCTGCGACCCGATCAGCGGGATGTTTGACTGGTGCTGCAGCTGGGTGTGTGAGAGCACCGGTCCTGGCACGCCGATGAAGTTGCCGAAGAACCCGCTATGCGAGAGTCCGTGCCACGGAGTGCCGAAGCCCATCTTGAAGCCCCACAGCACCCAGACGACGAGTACGATCGAGAAGCTGGCGAACGTCAGCATCATGCTGTTGATGGACCAGCGCTTCTGCATGACGCCCCCGTAGAGCACTGCGAGGCCGGGAATGCTCATCAAGCCGACGAGCGTCGCGGCGGTGAGCTGCCACGAGGTGTCGCCCGAACTTAGCCACGTTGGTGCCTCGACTGGCATGGATCTCCTTTGTCACCTGGAGGATGTAGAACGAACACCGCCGCACGACGGTGATGGCCCGGCGGCGCCAGGCTGAGGGCAGTGTCGTTTCCGAGGGACAGTCCGCGCTATGGCCGAGCGTCTAGGAAGCGGGCGGCAGCTCTCGACATCGGGATAAACGCGACCGCGCAAGAAGCGAAAAGCCGCTACCGCCCCACGGCGAGTCCGGCCTTTCGGCATTCGGACGCCACAGACCGGGCACCCGCCGCCGTAAAGTTCCCCGACTTCGCCGCCGACGCGCACGTCGCCCGGGCCGCGCCGCCGCACTGGTTTATCTCCTGAGCGCCGGTCGCTGCGGGCACCACGGCGTGGATACACCCATGTGCGGAGCCGGGCCCGCCGGCGGCGAATGCAATAACCACCGCCACCAGCAAGGCCATGACCGCGCCGAGCACGCCACCCAGAATCCACCGCTCCCGTGCGCGCATCCGGCGTCCGCCCCGCAGCGTCTGCGCATGCCCGAGCGGTAGGACCATGGTTGGCGCGAGTGTAGGGCGGAGAGCATGTGAGACGATCGTCTCGTGGAAAAGTGGACGTGCGTCTAGCGATTTCGGCGTCGGCCTGGGTGGGGTTGGCGTCAATCCACCTGCACCTCCCCCTCCACCATTCCCTTTTTCACCACCTCTTCCACCACCGCTTCCACGGCCCGCCGTTTGACTACGTAGGTCTGGCTTTCGGCTCCTTTGTCAGCTCCGCCGGGTTCCCCGGTCCCGGCGAGGCGCTGTTGATTGCGGGCGCAATCATCGCCGCCACCGGCAAGTTGGACATCGCCTCGGTGATAGCTATCGCGTTTGCGGGCTCGGTGGTAGGTGGGATCGTGGGCTGGATGATCGGCTTGAAAGCGGGAAGAACGGTGCTCACCGCACCCGGGCCTCTTTATCGAGCACGCCTGCGTGCGCTGGAGCGCGGGGACCGGATCTTCCATCGCAGGGTGGCCATCGCGGTGATCATGACCCCGGCCTGGGTGGCGGGAATCCACCACGTTCGCTCGCGCATTTATCAGCCGCTGAACGTCCTTGCCGCCGCGGTCTGGGCCCTCGTCGTGGGACTGGTCGCCTATTACGTGGGACCGTCGGTGGCCGATTTGGTCGGCGATCTCGGCCTGCTGGCGCTCATAGTCATCGGTGTGATTCTGATCGGCGGGATTTTGTTCGAGATCTTCCGCCGTCGGCGCGGGGGGGAGCGACATGACGCGGACGGCTCGCCTCAACCGGGTTCTCAGTCTTCATGGGCCCCACCCGAGTAGGCCCCACCCGAGTAGGCCCCACCCGGCTCGCGGCCTTCGGAAGGGCCCCGTTAGCGATCAAGGCCGTCGATCCAGCGTGCGATGACCTGGCCGTAACGCGTGCCGGCGCGCAGGAGATCATTGTGGCCGAGTCCGGGAAAGACGTGGAGGTGCTTGGGCTGGTTAGCGGCCTCGAACAACGTCCGTCCGTGTGAAACTGGCACGATCGTGTCGCGGTCACCATGGAGCACCAGCAGCGGCGCGGCGATGGAGCGGATGCGGCGAATGGTGGGGTAGGCGTCGGGGATCAAAGACCGTGGGAGAGGATAGTGCCGTCGAGCGACGTCGCGCAGGCTGGTGAACGGCGACTGGAGGATCAGCGCGCGCGGGGGCGAGGACTGCGCGAGCTCGGCAGCGACGGCCGCACCGAGCGACTCGCCGAGGTAGATGACCCGGGCCGGATCGCAGTCCGCCCGCGCGACCATCGCGTCCCTGGCGGCCCGGGCGTCGACGTAGGTACCTCGCTCATCGGGCTTGCCGGTGCTGCGGCCGTATCCCCGGTAGTCGAACAGCATGACGTCGAACCCCTGGGACGCGAGCAGGTCGGCAAGGGGGACCCGGTCGCCGATGTTGCCTGCGTTGCCATGGAAGAACAGCACGTGGCCGGCCGAGTGCGACCGGCTCGTTGTCACCCACCAGCCATGGAGTCGCTCGCCGTCCTCGGTCTCGATCGCGAGCTCTTCGAAATCGAGCCCGGCATCACGTGGGCTCACGAGGAGCTCGCGCGCAGGAAAGTAGAGGAGAGCGCCCATCGCCGCGCGCATCGGCCGCTTCATCCATCCCTCTGTGCCGGATGTCACTCGGGTTTCCGCACAGGGATCCTAATTTCTGGAGTGTCAGCCACCAATCCCAAAGGCAATGATTACCGCATTCGAAATAGTCATCTTCGTCGTCGTCGCACTGGCGGTGGCCGCTTGCTTTACGCCGATGTTCAGCATCCGGCGCGCCATGGCCACCCTGGGCCGCCAGGGCGCCCTATGGTTCGAGCACCCGGAAGACCGTATGGTCGAGGAGCTCCCCAACGACGATGCGACCGACGCGGCTCTGCCCCGAAGGCCGCTCAGGGGTCGTCACTGAGCACGGCGGTTCCGTCAGCTCATCACCGCGCCGACAAGCTTGTGGGCGCGACAGTCACAAGCTTGTGGGCGCGAGAGCTATCCAAAGTGCCCCCAGTGGGTGGCGACGATCAACAGAACGCCCCCAGCGGCGAGAGCAAGGCCAGCAAAAGCGGCCCCTACGCGACGCGCAACAGGAACGATCGCGATGATCAACAGCAGTCCGCCTGCGATCGCAGCCAGTAGGAAACCGAGCTCGGCGAGTCTGATTCCCGTGTGAGGCGCGAGGGCGAGCAGGAGCATGGAGGCCAGTTTCCTTCATCCTCCGGACGGCATCGGGGCGCATGCCTGCGCGCGTACGGCGGATTAGCCGCACCCAACTTGACCATCAGACCCAGTCCATTCACGATGCGATGGTGCGTGCAGGTGGTCTTGTCGCGGGGATCGTTCTGATGCTGCTCGTGGGCGGCTGTGGCGGCTCCTCCAGCAATGCAAGCTCGCCTCGGTTCCTCCACTACACGGTGCCCAACCCCGGCATGCAGCCGACGCTCAAGACTGGCAGCCACGTGACCATCCAGGAGGCCCGCTTCACGCCCCGGCTCGGCGAGATCGTAGCCTTTCATCCGCCTACCACCGCCAGCCCCACGAACCTGACGTGCGTCAACATCGATCAGGGACCGGGTCAGCCGGATAAGCAGCCGTGCGGAA
The DNA here is from genome assembly GCA_036501265.1 of Solirubrobacteraceae bacterium. Taxonomy (GTDB): domain Bacteria; phylum Actinomycetota; class Thermoleophilia; order Solirubrobacterales; family Solirubrobacteraceae; genus Palsa-465. The sequence goes on from DASYAP010000094.1 coordinate 14,246, forward strand.
CTCCGGCCAAGCGGGAGTCGAGCATGATCTTCGTCGAGCGCATCGTCGGGATGCCGGGAGATCGAATTGCGGTGTCCGGTGGACACGTGGTCCGCAACGAGGTGCGCCAGAAGGAGCCCTATATCGAATCTTGCGGAGGCGTGGCCGAATGCGACCTGCCCAAGCCGATCCTTGTGCCCTCGGGCCACTACTTCCTGATGGGCGACAACCGGGGCCAGGCCAGCGACAGTCGTTTCTGGGGACCTCTTCCGCGGGCGTGGGTCATCGGGATGGTGCGGCGCTGACGCCGGCCCGGTCGGCGGATCCGCGGACCGCGGATCCGGCCGCCCTTGCAGCCCACGTGATCGAGCTCTGAACCGACGCGATCCCCCCGCGGAGGCATCGTGCCGACAAGGATCCCGGCAAGCACCGCGAAGGCGCCAGCGATCTGCGCAGGCGCGGCGGCGTCGCCAAGCGCAAGCCAGCCGACGGCAGCCCCCACGAGCGGCTCGAGGTTGACAAACGCCCCGGCCACGTCGGCGGGCACTCTGGCCTGCCCGAAGGCGAACAGCCAGAACGGCAGCAGAGTCCCAACCAGCGATAGGGCCACATAAGCCGACACAGCGCCGGCGTGCACCGGTGCCGCCGGAGCGCCCTCGGTAATCACAGCGATCGGCAGGGCGACCAGCCCTCCGGCCGCGAACTGCACCGAAGTGACAGCCGCAGGATCTCGACCCTCGAGCAGTCGCGGCTGCGTGGCGATAAAGCCGGCCGAGAGCACCGCTGAAGCCAATACGAGCAGGTCCCCCGGTGAGATGGGGCTGCCGCCGCCAGCGCCCGCCACGAGCGCGATGCCGCCGAGAGCGAGTCCTGAGCCACCCCACGTCCGTGGCCGCGTGCGGCTCTGTCCGAGAGCCGCCGTCACCAGCGCCACTAGGACGGGGACCGTGCCGAGGATGACTGCCGCGTGGCTTACGCTTGTCCGCTCGATCCCGGCGTTCTGGAGCATGATGACCCCGCCGAATCCGATCGCTCCCGCGACTGCCACGCGCGGTTGCAGCGCCTTGCGCAGCGAGCGGCGCCCGATGAACGCGAGTATGGGAGCGCTCACGGCGAACCGGGCCACGGTTAGCCACGCGGGATCCAGCCAGCCCATGGCGAGCTTCGAGAGCGGCACGGTAAGGCCCCACAGGAGGCCCGCAGCTGCCAGCGCGGCGAACGGGATGTAGCGTCTGCGATCCATACAGGCGATGATCGCCGCTTTTCGCTCGATTGCCACACGTGATTTGACATCTCAGGGTAAACACGATGGAATATTTTGAAATTGACCCTAGAACTTGATTTAATTGACACGCGGCTGCTCGACGAGCTTCAGGCCGACGCGGACCGCCCCAACGTTGAGCTGGCCCGCATCGTGGGGCTCTCGCCTGCCGCCACGCTGCACCGCGTGCGCCGCCTCAAGGAGTCGGGGATCGTCCGCGGGATCGCGGCCAGGCTCGACTCCGCCGCCGCGGGCTTTCCGCTCCAGGTCTACGTGGCAGTGACCCTTCTACAGCACGACGAGGCGAGCCATCGGCGATTCGCAAGCGCGGTTCGTGCGATGCCGGAGGTGATCGCCGCGGATTGGGTCACCGGCGAGACCGACGCCATGCTGATGGTGGTCGCGCGCGAGGTTGCGCAGCTGCAGCGGGTGCTCGTACGCCTCTCCACCCGGGGTGGCGCGGCGAGGGTCATGACCCTGCTGCGCCTCGAGGAGCTCAAGCCCTCTTCGCCGCTCCCGATCGGGACGACGAATGGCGCCCCCGCCCGCAGGCCTCGCGCCCGGGGAGGTGGTGCCCGATGACCGGGAGGGCGCACCGGTACGAGGTTACGGTCGTGTGGACCGGAAACCAGGGCGAGGGAACGAGCGGCTACCGCAGCTACGCGCGCGATCACGAGGTGACCGCCGATAGCCGCCCACCGCTTAAAGGATCGTCTGACCGCGCGTTTCGCGGAAACGCGCAGCGCTGGGATCCAGAGCGGTTGCTGGTTGCAGCGCTCAGCCAGTGCCATCTGCTCTCCTACCTGCACGTCTGCGCCGAAGCCGGCGTGGTGGTGGTCGACTACGTCGACCAAGCCGAGGGTGAGATGCAGCAAACGCCCGACGGCGGGGGCCACTTCACAGAGGTCACGCTGCGACCGCGCGTGACCGTCTCCGAGGAATCGATGACGGCCGCCGCGCGAGACTCGCACGGCCGCGCCCACGAGCTCTGCTTCATCGCGAACTCGGTCAACTTCCCGGTCCTTCACGAGCCGAGAATTACGGTTGCGTAACGCGACGGCGCGCAGAGCGCGGTCGCTCAGGACCCGAGCGGGCTAGAACACCCCGATGACGACCAGTAGCACCACAACGATCGCGAGCACCACCGCTGTCGCCACCGCGCCGGTCAACCTGGGCGGATAGCCGCCGCCGTGGCGCGCCACCGTCGCATTGCGCATGACCAGCGCCGCCCCCCGGGCGGCCTTCTCCTCTGTGAGCTCAGATTGCAGCCGTTGGCTGGCGCTTTGCATTGCTTCGCGTTCAGCGAGCGCCTCCTGGCGCGCCGCCGTCGCCGCATCGCGCTCTGAGGCGGCGGCATCGCATGCCGCGAGCGCCGCATCCCGGGCGGAGAACGCCGCATTCCGCGCGGAGATGGCCTGATCGCGCGCTGCCAGCGCATCACGGCGTTCAGTGAGGGCCGTCTCCCGCGCAGAGGCAGATGCATCGCGCTCGGATAACGCTTCATCGCGGGCCGCGAGGGCAGCGACACGTTGTGCGGCAGCGGTCTCCCGCGCGGCAACGGCTGCGTCGCGTTCGGCGAGTGCGCGCTCTGCGGCGGAGCGTGCAGCCTCGCCTTCCTCAACGGCGGCCTTACGCGCGTTCACTGCTGCATCGCGCTCGGACGCCGTCTGATCCCGTTCATGCTGTACCTCTTCGCCCGCGCGCGTCAACTCAGCGACCTCGGCCACTAATGCGTCCAGCTGCGCTGCCGTACGGGATCTTTCGGCCTCCGCCGATGCGAGCGCTCGCTTCGACTGGCGGATCTCTCGCTGCGTTTCCGCGATTTCGCGAGAGAGCGTCTCCATCCCGCTTCGCGAGTTCTTCTTGCTGCCGGCCGCCTCACCGTCAGGTACGGGCAGCGCGATCGTTATGTCGGGCGCCACCGTCAACTCGGCTTCTGCCAGGTCGCCATTTTTAATCTCGCCTGGGAACAGCGCTTCCCACGGTTGACCTTCCTCCGGGCCCCACGGCTTGTGAGCGAGATCCGCCAGCAACCGGGTCTCACGTCCGTCACCGGTGAGAGTGAGGGTCGGCCGCATAAACCGGCGGCCACGAACGCCGAACCAGCGGCCCTCCAGCAGCCAGCCAGCCCCCGTGGTCAACTCGAAGCGTTCGAGCTCGAAGACGACGCCACCCATACGTGCGTCCGCTGGCTTGAGCGCCTTAGACATCGAGTCCGCAACGTTAACGGCGGACCGCCCATCTGGGCTACCGCGCAAATCAGATTGCAGCAACGACGCAGCCTGAACGCCAGCCCCCGCCTGGTTTAGGCGGTACCGGGAACGGTGCGATCTCCTCGGCGTGTTCGTGCTCGCGACGACCGCCTCGCGTGTCTGTCGGCCGCCGGCCGAACAAGACGCCGGGCGGAGCGCATTGCGATCGCGACGAGCGCACGGTCCCGAACCCGCTCGTACGCGCGGCGCCGGAACCGCGGCTCGCGACCGCCCTCACCGGAACGCTTTTGAGCCTGCTCGACGGCGGTCCAGCGCGTTACGGCCAGCGCCGCGTCAGGCTCCACGGACGCAAACATGCGACAGAGGACCAGCGCGCACGGTTCGCGGTCGCCAGCAGAATTGCAGCCATGACTAGGAGGGCAACAGGAGTGCATGACCTATCGGCTACCCTCGTTTCTGGCCGATTAACCAGAACCTTGCCGATCTCCGACAGCCATTCCTTGCCGCGGCGAAAGTCCTGGAAATCGGGGATAACCGGAGACATGACCGGGGGGCCTCTCGAGGCGCAGGAGACGACTTTGGGGCCGCTCGGGAATGCACCGGGCGTCCGGCGGCGGCTCGCCCGAGCAGCGGGCCGGCTGCTGACCGTCGCGGCTGTAGGGGTGGCGGCGATGATGGCGCTCGCAGGGTGCGCGTCGGCGACGTGGACCGCCCAGCCAGGGCCGGTCCCGGTCGGGAACCTGCTGAGCTATGCGAACTCGGACTTCGAGGGCCGTGCCGACTTCGCCCCTGTCCACAACGCCGCCATCAGCGACTCCGACGCGGCCTTCTTGCACGCGCACTCGCTGCAGGACACGGTGGGCCACGCGGGGATGTCGGCCTTCAGGCTCCAGAAGGGCGTCGCCATTCGCATGGGCGGCGGAAACACCTACACGCTCAGCGCTTACGTCAAACTCTCATCGGCGTCACGGGGCCAAGCGCTGAGGTTCGGACTGGCCTGCTACGCGTCGCCGGGCCGGTTGCTGAGGTGGTCCTACGCGCCGACGATGGCCCTGGTCGGAGAGCGGTCTTGGCAGTACGTCGAGGCTCAGACCACCGTACCTTCCGGGTGCGGTCACGTGGTTGGCTCGCCACAGCTGGCTTTTACGGGCATGGCGGCGGACGAGGTCGTCAACGTAGACGAGATGACGCTGCGGCCCTACAGAGCGGCCCTCGTGATCGGGGCACATGGAAACACCGCGAACGACGGCCGTCTGTACTCCTACACCGCTACCGACTGGCTGGACACCAACCACTTGCTGGGGCCTCTCCAATCCGACAAGTTCTTCTACAACGCCTCAACGCCGCTGCCCTCGAGCTGGGCGGACCCGGCCAACAACTGCTACGAGATCGAGCGGGCGCTCCCGCGAGCGGCGTGGCCCGAGTGCGTGATCGCGTACAAGGCGAGGGAGTCTGAAGCACAGCTTCAGTCTTTCCTCGCGGGATTGCCCCCGGATCAGCAAGTGATGATGGTGTGGTGGCAGGAACCAGAGAACGACACGTTCTCAGGCTGCCCCGGAGCGGCCGGCGGCAACGGTCCGAACTTCGTGTGCTACTTCGAGCAGCAGTCGAACGAGATCAGGCAAGCGGCGGCGGCCGACGGGGTAACGCCGCAGGTGCTCGTCGCCATGGACGCGGAGACCTACTCGTACCTCCCACTGTCCGGCGCCGAGCGCAACAAACCGCTCGAGAGAGAGAAAGGGAAGGCCGCCCGGGACGGTACGAGCTGCTCGTTTATCCCGCCAGGCTCATACGTGGACGTCTATCTGGCGGACCAATACGCATACGACGCGACCAATGACCTCGACGCGGGTCCCAGGGAGCGGGCCTACAACTGGCAGGACTGGCTGGCTTGTGTCCTCCCACAGAACAAGCCGATCGGGGTGGCCGAGTACGGGGTCAATCCGGGCGACTCCAACCCGTCTGGCACCGCGTCGGCGATCGCGGCGAACGCGTCGTATCTGGCCGCTCTACCCAACACGACGCACCAGGAGATGGCGATGTGGGCGCTGTGGGACTCAGCACCCGGCAACTGGGCTATCGACAGCGAGCCGGAAGCGGTCAGCGCGTGGCGGATGGCCGTAACGCAGAACGGCGGGGCTAGCGCCGCTGCCGTTGCTCTCAGGGCGCGGCGAGGTCGCCACGGGCGCGACCGCGAGGCATCGCGCAGCTCGCATGCGACCGCTTCGGTCCTGCCGGGGCGTTCCTACTCGCTGCCGCGAAAGCCGCCGTGGTGGCTCGCGAGCACGTTTACTTTTTGACCGGTCGCAGGTGTTCGGTGAACCACCTGGCCGCTGCGCTCGCAGCACGCTCGAACTGATCGGTATAGGCGGAGAAGTGACTGCCGGGATACAGCTCGAGCCGTTTGGGCTCGTGCGCTCGGTTGAACGCCGCCAATGCGAGATCGGTGGGGCAGACGGAGTCGTTGTCGCCCACGATCATCAGCAGCGGGGTCGGCGCGATCCGCTCGACGAACGATCCAGGTTCGTATTCGGAGTACAGCTCCAGCGACCGCAGCGTAATTTCGTTGCGCCACTTGCGAAAGCGCCACCGATCGTCGGCGGCTGCGTTCTGGCCTGTGAAGAATTCCCACGCGTCGGCGCTCGCGTGCGAGGCCGCGCCGCCCTCGGTCGGAGCGACGACCATGGGGACCATTGTTGGAGATTCTCCGCGGAAGCGCGCGTGTCGATCGGCGTCAAAGGCTTGGCGCTGGCTGGCCAGGGCCTGCGGCGGCGTTCTGCGCAAGGTGGATTCCCAGCCGCTGATAGTCGGCACCTGCGAAACCACACACCCGACCCGCTTGTCGATCGCGCCTACCACGAGCACGTGACCGCCGGCGTAACTACTTCCCCACACCCCGATGCGGATGGGATCGACCCCGTCGAGCGTTTGCGCAAAGGTAATCGCG
>DASYAP010000095.1:0-11793 GCA_036501265.1 Solirubrobacteraceae bacterium
GGCAGGACTTTCTCCAACGATATGAACGACACGTCGACCACGATCACCTCGGGAGCGTACGGAAGGTCCTCCTGACGCAGCCACCGAGCGTTGCAGCGCTCGATCACGGTCACCCTGGGATCGGTTCGCAACCGGTAGTCGAGCTGCCCGTAGGCGACGTCCACACAGGTCACTTGCACGACGCCGCGCGCCAGCAGACAGTCGGTGAAGCCACCGGTCGAGGCGCCCACATCGAGCGCCCGGCGACCGGCAACGTCGAGGTGGAAGGCGTCGAGGCCGTGCTCGAGCTTGAGCCCGCCGCGGGAGACGAAGCGTTCCCGCGGCATGAGCTCCAGCTCAGCCTCGCTGGTGACCGGCTGCCCCGGCTTGGCGGCGCGCCTGCGCTCGGGCAGCAGAAGCACCTCGCCCGCGAGCACGGACGCCGCGGCTTTTGAACGTGACGGAAACATTCCCCGCTCGAAGAGCAGCTGGTCGAGGCGGATTCGCTTCATCGCGGAGTGATCGAGATCACAGTGAGCTGCTCTGACAGGCGCGACCATATCAGTGGACAGCCGGTCTGCCGGCTAGCGCAGAGCCTGCGGGCGACGTCGCCAAGGCAGACCGCTTGCTCGATACACACCTAGGCATCTCTCCTCCCGTGAGCGGCCCGCCCCGTGCGGGCCGCTCGCCTGAAGGAACGCCGCGGGCCCGGCGGCCGCCGCCCTATTGCTGGGCGACCGCACCTGTCTTTCCGGCGACCGCCTCTCGAATGCGCTCGGCGATGCGCGCTCCGGTGTAGCCGACCTCTTCGTGCAGCAGCTTGGGCGCGCCATGGGTCACGTAGCGATCTGGTAGCCCCACCCGGAGGATGCGTGCTGAGGCGCCCGGCGAGGCGGCCCCGAGCCCGGTCTCCGACAGCGTCTCCCAGACCGCGGACCCGAATCCGCCCGCCAGCACGCCCTCCTCCACGGTCACGAGTAGGTCGTGCTCGGCTGCGAGCTGCGCCACCAAACCGGCATCGATGGGCTTTGCGAAGCGCGCGTCGGCAACGGTCACGAGCAGTCCGTCCTCCGCGAGGAGGTTTGCGGCCTCCAGTGCCTTGCCCACGCCGGTGCCATAGCCGAGCAGCGCGACCCTCGGATCGGAACCGTTAGCGGCGCTTGGTTCGCATAGGATCTCGCCGGTCCCGATTTCGATCGGCTCTGCGTGATCCGGCAGCGGGACCCCCACGGCCGAGCCGCGTGGATAGCGCAGCGCCACCGGGCCGCCGTCATGAACCAAGGCGGTGCGCAGCATGTGTACGAGCATGGCCTCGTCCCGGGGGGCCATCAGGACCATGTTGGGCAGACAACGCAGATACGCGATGTCGAACGCGCCGTGGTGGGTGGGCCCGTCGTCGCCCACCAGTCCGGCCCGGTCCATCACGAACACCACGTTGAGGCCCTGCAGGCAGACGTCGTGCACGATCTGGTCGTACGCGCGCTGCAGGAACGTCGAGTAGATCGCGGCCACCGGCTTGGCGCCCTGGAGCGCGAGCCCGGCCGCGAGGAGGACCGCGTTCTGCTCGGCGATACCGACGTCGAAATAGCGGTCGGGCAGCTCGCGCTGGAGGATGTTGAGCCCGGTGCCCGAGTTCATGGCGGCGGTGATGCCGAGCACGCGCTCGTCGCGCCGGCACTCCTGCACCAGCGCCTCGCCGAACACTTGGGTGTACTGCGGCGGCGCGGGGGCAGACGGCTTCGCCGCGGCCTTGGCGGCCAGGCGGCCGTTGGAGATCGATTTCGGCTTGGCGGCGTGCCACTTCTCCATGCCCTCCAGCCCGCCCTCTTCCGCTGGAGCGAACCCCTTGCCCTTGACCGTGGCGCAGTGAACCACCACGGGCCGCTCGGCCACCAGCGCATCGCGCAGCGCGATCCGCAGCGCGCGGACGTCGTGGCCGTCGATCACGCCGATGTAGGCGAAATCAAGCTCCTCCCACCACAGTCCGGGCGCCCAGAAAGCCTTCAGCGACTCCTTGACGTGCGGGCCGAACCGCTCGAACGCCGCCCCGATCCCGACCGGTAGACGGGTCAGGCCGCCCTCGAAGTCCTCGCGTGCATGCCACAGCTTGGGGTTCAGGCGGACGCGGTTGAACTGCCGAGAGAGCGCGCCGACGTTGGGGGCGATCGACATGCCGTTGTCGTTGAGCAGCACGACGATCGGGGTGCCGCGGCCGCCCGCGTTCTGGACCGCCTCGAAAGCAACCCCACCGGTCATCGCCCCGTCGCCGACCACTGCCACCACACGTCCATCCTCCCCGTGGCCACGGCGCATGGCCTCCTTGAGCCCGACCGCGTAGGCGATCGAGGTAGACGCGTGACCGGCACCCATGACGTCGTGCTCGGACTCGGCGATCGAGCAGAACGGCGCCAGCCCGCCGTACTGTCGGATCGTGTGCAGCTGGTCGCAGCGGCCGGTAAGGATCTTGTGCGGGTAGGCCTGGTGACCCACGTCCCAGAGGACCTTGTCGCGCGGCGAATCGAGCACCGAGTGCACGGCGACGGCGATCTCGCAAGCGCCGAGGTTGGCGCCGAAATGACCCCCGATCTCGCCGACGGTGTCGATTATCTGCTCACGGACCTCCTGGGCAAGGGCCTGCAGCTCGTCATCGGACAGCGAATGAAGGTCCTGAGGCTTGCGGATGCGCTTCAACAGCTCTGACATTCAGTGACTCCGGGTGGCGATGAAATCGGTGATCTGCGCTAGCTCGGTCGCTTTACCAGGCGCTGCGCGGGCGAGGTGGTCTCGGGCCCGCTGGTGCGACTCCGCCGCCAGCCTGCGCGCACCGTCGAGACCAAACTCGCTCACGTAAGTACGTCGACCCAGCCGCTCGTCGCTGCCCTGCGGTTTGCCGAGTATTTGTGTTGATCCGGTCACGTCGAGAACGTCGTCGACGATTTGAAACAACACTCCCAGCTCGCCCGCGAAGGCTCTGAAGCTTTCGATTGTGTCAGGTCCAAGCGTAGTACTTACGAGCAACAGCACGCAGTCGATGCTCGCCGCGATCAACTTGCCGGTCTTGAGCTCGTGCAGCCTTCGGAGACCTTCGGGACCGTCGGGGGCGGTGCCGGCGACGTCGATGTACTGACCTCCCACCATTCCCCTTACGCCGGTTGCGTGAGCGAGCTCCCGGGCGGCCGCGAGCACGAGTGCGGACTCGCCCCGCTGCTCGGAGAGCAGGAGCGCGAAGGCCTCCGCGTAAAGACCGTCGCCGGCGAGGATCGCGACGTCCTCGCCGAAGGCGCGATGGCAGGTCGGCTGTCCGCGGCGCATATCGTCATCATCCATCGCGGGGAGGTCGTCATGAATGAGCGAGTAGGTGTGGATCAGCTCGAGCGCGGCGGCCAGCGGCAAGACCGAGGAAGGTTCCAGGCCCACTGCGGCCGCGGTGGCGAGCGCGAGCACAGGCCTGATGCGCTTCCCCGCCGCCAGCAGCGAGTAGCGCATCGCCTCCTGCAGCCCGTCCGTCGTCGGGTCCGCCGAGAAGCGCAACGTGACGAGGTAGTTATCCACCTCCGCCTGGAGATGCTGCGGGAACTGGATCGTTTTTCCGGGGGCTGCCACTAGTGTGCCGTCCGGTAATCGGGGTGCATGGAGCGCGAGACCCGGGGGCCGTCAGGCAAGGACGCAGAAACCGACGCGCAGCAGCGCTGCGCGAGGTTTCGAGGACGCAGCATGGCGGCCATCCGGGGCCGCGATACATGTGCCCTGATTGCCGGACGGCGCACTACTGCGCGGCGGGCAACGGCAGCTGACCAGGCAGGTCGGGCAGGGGCTCGACCGCCGCGCGCGCGCGCTCGTCCATGGCGGCGCTGATCCTGGCCATGCGCGAGGCGAGCTTGGCGCACTCGTCGATCGCTTCGAGCGCCGCCGGTGGCTCAAGCTCTCCCGAGCGCAGCCGCTCAGCCGTGTCGCGGAGACTCGTGGCGAGCTCGCTCATTTCCTCGGCGAGCTCGGACGTCTGATCGGTCACGTCTAGGAGGGTAACGATCGCTCCGACGGAGTCTCGTTTCGGGGCTCTTAGACCTAACACCGGCGCAACATGTCTCCTCGGCGTTGAACTCAGATGGCTAGCCGTGGTCGAGCGCGTCGTTCACGAGCGCGTCGGCGCGGGAGTTCTGCGCGCGCGGAACTGTGCGGATACGCCAGCTCAAGCCACCGAGCGCGCGCAGAACTCCCGCGTGCAGTGGCTTGAGCGCCGCGTGCTTGACCCGATAGGCACCGGTCAGCTGCCTCGCGACGAGCTCCGAGTCGCCGATGATCTCGAGCTCGTCGGCTCCCAGCGCGCGGGCCGCCTCGATGCCTCTGATGAGCGCGCGGTACTCGGCCACGTTGTTGGTCGCGACCCCGATTCGCTCTGCGATCTCCTGGAGCACGTCCCCGTCGGCATTTGAGACGACCACTCCGATGGCGGCCGGTCCCGGATTTCCGCGCGCGCCCCCGTCGACGTTTACGACCAGCTTCACGTCGAGCGCCGCGGGCTCACTCGCCCGCGAGCTTGAGAAACTCCCCCGCCACGCGCGAGCGGCGCCGGTCCCGGACTTCCCGCCGTCCCCCGCTCGGCGAGCCGCGCTCGCGGCGCGAGGAGCGACGTCTCTCGACGATCACGGTGACACCCTGATCGTCGGCGTAGTAGCGGGTCAGCTTGTCGAAGAGCTCGTCGGCGAGCTCCTCGGGGATCACGCAGTAGATCACGGCTCAGACGGCGGCGCTATCTGCGCAGCGCGAGCACGCCGCCCTCGTCCGCTGCGGCGTTGCACTCGAGCTCGGTCGGCTCGAGCTCATCCAGCTCCGCTCCCTGGGCGGCCACGCGGACGCTCGGCATCTCGTCGGCCAGGTCGACCTCGTAGCGGTACCAGCAGAGCTCCCAGGCCGCGACCACGCGGACGACGCTCGCCTCCATCTCCGACGGCTGGATGGTCACAGAAGGGGCTCCAAGCGAGCGGGCCACACCGGCGATCGTCCGGGTGTGCTCGGAGCCGTTGAACGCCCGGATCGCCGAGGAGACCTTCTGTTCGGGATTCGTGGGGATGGCGTGGACCTGACGCGGCTCTTGGCGGATCTCGCGACGGGATTCCCGATGCGGTTCGCGCATCGAGTCGGGGGCCCGCGCCGCAGGCGTCCGCATCGACGCCAGGCGCTTTTCAGCTCTGAACACCGGATAGCCGAGGCCGCGCTCCTCCTCGAACTCGTCCTCCTCGTCCTCTTCGTCGCCGTCTGAGAGCAATTCGCCCAGGCGGGCACGGAGACGCGGGAGGAATGGCCGGCGGCGCTCTCGCTTGTCGTCGATGGGCTCGTACGCGGGGAGAGTGCCCTCGCGCACCCATCCGTCCTGGACGGCTCGCGATACGCACAAGTCACAGACCCAGTAGTGCCCGCCGTCCGCAACGTACTTTTCGGCGTGCTCTCCGCGCAGCAGGTTGCGCCCGCATACGTCGCAGGTCGTGTGCGTGGTTGATACTCGGATATCTCTCGTGGTCACGGGTGCGCGAGCCGATCCGAAGGTGCCACCGTACCCTACTTCGCCACGCGGAGTCACGCTTTCACCGCCTCGCGCTCGGCCTTGGCCTCCTGCACCACCTTGCCGGCGATGTGACCGGGAACTTCCTCGTAGCGCTCAAACTCCATCGTGAACTCGCCCCTGCCGCCGGTGATCGAACGCAGGTCGGGCGCGTAGGAGAGCATCTGCGCCATCGGCACCTCGGCCTTGACCTCAGTCATGCCCGCACCTGCGGGCTCCATACCGAGCGGCCGGCCGCGCCTGGAGTTGAGGTCCCCGATCACGTCGCCAACGGCATCTTCGGGGACGGTGACGGTGACCACCACGATCGGCTCTAGCAGTACCGGCGCGGCATCTTGAAGCGCCTGCTTCATCGCCAGTGAGCCGGCCACTTTAAACGCCATCTCGGATGAGTCCACGGTGTGGTAGGAGCCGTCGTAGAGGCGGACCCGGACGTCCTTGACCGGGTAGCCGGCGAGCACGCCCTCCTGCATCGCCTCGACTACGCCCTTCTCCACCGCGGGGATGAAGCCGGAAGGAATTACCCCGCCCTTGATCGCGTTGACGAACTCGAACCCCTCCCCGGGCGACAATGGCTCGATCTCGATGTGGGCGTCTCCGAACTGGCCGCGTCCACCCGTCTGCTTCTTGTGCCGGCCGTGCGCCTTGGCGGGCTTTCTGATCGTTTCCTGGTAGGGCACCCGCGGCGGCTTCAGGGTGACCTCAGCGCCGAAGCGCGCCTTGAGCCGCCCCACGATCACCTCGACGTGGACCTGTGACAGGCCAGCGACGATCTGCTCCCCGGTCTGGGGATCGCGGTGCAGGTCGATGGTCGGATCCTCCTCCTGGAGACGGCGCAACGCGCTGAAGACCTTGTCTTCGTCGCCCTTGCTCTTGGGCTCGATGGCGAAAGCCATGACCGGCGGCGGAAGGTTGATCTGGGGCATCCCGATGGCCTCATCGCGCGAGGAGAGCCAGTCGCCCGCGCGGGTCTCCTTGAGCTTCGCAACGGCACCGAGATCGCCGGGGCCGAATTCGGTTGCGTGGCCTGACTTCTGCCCCTCGAACGTCAGCAGGGTGCCGACCCGCTCCTTGCCATGAGTCCGGGTGTTGAGCAACTGGGAGTCCTGCTTTAGGACGCCCTGGTAGATGCGGAACAGATTGATACGGCCGGCGAACGGGTCGGCGCGGGTCTTGAACACGTACGCGTACATCTCCCGGTCCTCGACGGGCTGGAGCGTCATCTCCCCCACCTGGAGCCCGCCGTGCTTGACGGGCGATGGCAGATCGTCCACGACTGCGTCGAGCAGCCGGTTGGTGCCGAGGTTGCGCGTGGCGATGCCGCAGGTGACGGGGAACAGATCGCCGTGGTTGGTTCCGTCCTTGAGCGCGGCGACGATCTCCTCGTGGGAGATTTCCTCCCCTTCCAGGTAGCGCTCCATGAGCGCGTCCGAGTTCTCAGCGACCTCGTCCATAAGCTTCTCGCGGTATTCCTGTGCCTGCCCTTCGAGCTCGTCCGGGATGGGGATCTCGCTGCAGCCGTCGCGTCCCGCGCCCGCATAGCGGTAGGCCTTCATGTCGATCAAGTCGATCACGCCCGAGACCTCGTGCTCTGAGCCGATCGGGATCGCTGTCGCGACCACGTGGGAGCCGAACGCGCCCTTGAGCGCGTCGAGAGTACGAAAGAAGTCGGCCCGCTCGCGGTCGAGCATGTTGACGAAAATGAGCCGCGCAAGGTCGAGTTCCTCGGCCCGCTGCCAGAGGCGGATCGTCTGGACCTCGGCGCCCATCACGGCGTTGACCACGAAGATCGCCGATTCGCACACGCGCAGCGCGCTGAGCGCGTCGGCAACGAAGCTTGAATCGCCCGGCGTATCGATCAAATTGACCTTTCGGTCCTGCCACTCGAACGAGGACAGCGCCGCCGAGATGGACATCTGGCGCGCCTTCTCGTCCTCGTCGGCGTCTGACACCGTGGTGCCGTCCACCACCGAACCGAGCCGGTTGATGACGCCGGCCTCGTACAGCAGCGCCTCGTGCAGGGAAGTCTTGCCGGCACCGCGGTGGCCGACAAGCGCCACGTTTCGGATGCGATCCGCGGGCTTGTGCATGCCTGTCTCCTCTCCTTCTCAAATTTGTTGTTCCGGTCGGCGCATGCGCCGACCGGGGCCGGGCCACATGTGGCCCGGCCACTTTAATCAAGTTCGGCCGCAAGCTTCGATCGCAACCGCAGCGCCGCCTTGGCGTGCATCTGGCTGACCCGCGACTCGGTGACCCCGAGGACCTCGCCGATCTCGCGCAGCGTTAGCTCCTCGTAGTAATACAGCGCGATCACCAGCCGCTCCCGCTCGGGGAGGGCGAGGATGGCCTCCGAGATCTGTTGGTGGCGTTCGAGCGCGTCGAAGACCGCCTGAGGGTCGGGGGCCTCGAGGTCCGCCACGGTCTCCAGCAGCGAGACTTGATCGCCGCCGGCATCCTGCGAGCTCCAGAGCTCATCGAGGGCCACGATCGTCGAGCGCGAGATCTCGAGCAGCGCGTCATGGAGCTCATCGACCGTGACGCTCAGCTCTGCGGCCAGCTCGTCGTCTGAGGGGGCGCGTAGCAATCTCCCTTCCAGCCTCACGTTGGCGCGCTCGAGTTGCCGGGCGCGGGCCCGCACCGTCCGCGGAACCCAGTCCAGAGCGCGCAGCTCGTCGAGGATCGCACCGCGAACGCGGGGGATCGCGAAAGTCTCGAACTTGATCTCCCGCACGGGGTCGTAGCGCTCGACCGCCGCTGTCAGGCCCGAAAGTCCGTAGGAGATGAGATCGGCCTCCTCCACGTGCGCCGGCAGGCCCGAACCCAGCCGGCCGGCCACGTACTTGACCAGCGGCGCATAAGCGAGCACCAGAGCTTCCTTTGCTCGATCGTCGCAGGTCGTGTGATAGCGGCGCCACAGCTCCCGCAGCTCGACTGCCTTGACGCTCGCCTCGGTCTTCATCGTTCTCCCCAGTGTCGCGCCTTGCGCGACTCGCGGCCCACACAGGCGGCACGGCGCCCCGCGATTGAGGCGGCTCAGGCCCGCGGGTGCGCTCGCGCGTACGCCGACTTCAGCCGCGCGGATTCGACCCGAGTGTAGACCTGCGTCGTCGAGATCGTGCTGTGTCCGAGCAGCTCCTGGATCACGCGCAGATCGGCTCCGCCCTCGAGCAGATGGGTGGCAAATGAATGGCGCAGCGCATGTGGATGAGTGCCCGCGAGGCTCGAGCCGTCGGCGGCGCCTGCGGCGGCCTTGCGCGCCCAGATGCGCAGGCGTCTCCTGACATCAGAGGTCTGAAGTGCCAGGCCTGATTTGGACACGAACAGCGGGCCCTCGGAATCGAGTGCCGCGAGCGTCGGCCGCGCCCGCGCCAGGTAGCGCTCCAGTGCCCGCAGAGCGTGCTCGCCGGCCGGAACCAGCCGCGTCTTTGAGCCCTTGCCCTCGACCCGCACGAGCTCTGAGTCGAAATCGACCGAGGAGACTTGCAGCCAAACGAGCTCCTGGGCGCGCAGCCCGCAGCCGTAGGCGAGCTCGAACATGGCCCGGTCGCGCAGCTCCAACGGGCCGGTCTGGGTGATGCGGTCAAGCAGGGCAGCGACGTCGTCTGCCTTGAGCACGTGCGGCAGACGCTGAGGCCGCTTGGGCGTCGAGATCAGCTCGGCGGGATTGTCGGCGCGCCCGCCGCGCTCTATGTCTGCTTGGAAGAGCCCTCGCAGCGCCGCCAGCTTGCGCGCGACGGTCGCGGGGGCCTGGCCGCGCTCCGACAGCGAGGCCGCGAAGCGGCGCACCGCGCGTCCGTCGATCGCGGCCGGCTCGAGGCCCCGTTCGGTGGCCCACCGCGCGAACTGGGTTACGTCGGCGCCGTAAGCCCGGCGAGTGTTGTCGGCGACCGCCTGTCGGCGCAGCTCGGCATGGAAGTCGTCGATCAGCCCGTTCCAGGCGGGCGCGAGCTCAGGTAACATCTGGCCCTCCGCTATTCGCGCTGCGGCGGGGAAAGCCTGCTCGGTACGCGGCTAGAAGACGCGCACGAGCGTGCCGATCGGGGTGTACGGGAACACCCTGCCGGCTTCGGAGAACGGCATCTCCACGCAGCCGAGACTCTGCGGGAACCCGTAGCTGGCCCGGATGAATCCGTGCAGAGCGTCCCCCCCGTTGAAGTAGCTGGTGTAGGGGATGCCGGGGTCGGAGTAGTGCGACCCGTCGGGGTTCGTGCCGCTCATCGTGGTTACGCGGAGGTGCGTGAACGTGGGGAAGGTGCCTTGGGCGGTGCCCGCCGACGGGATCCCGGTGTTGACGAGTCCGTGGACAACCACCTTGCCGTTGTGCCAGGTGCTCTCATTCTCCGGACTCCCCTCGCTCACCGACACGAACGTATAGCCGAACGCGTAGCTCTGGTGGGCGATGGCCGCCTTGATCAGCGCCCGCCAGACCGCCGGGGTCGCGACGCCGTCGGTGAGCGGACTGGCGTAGGTGTTGGAGATGAGCCCTGAGTTCGCCTCAAACGCCATGATCGCTCCCTTGGTCACCACGCCGGAGGCCGTCGGCGACCAATCCGCTTTGAGCGCCGCAGGCGTGTTGCTCCAGCGCCAGCTGAAGGTACCCTTCGGCGGATTTACGGCGGCCGCGAGCTGCGCCTGAGCGGTCGGGGCCGGCGCGGCGCCGGAGTAGTGGAAGGAAACGGGCAGGTAGCCGAGCTGGGCCAGCAGCTGGTGAAGACGGACGGGAGATCCGTCCGGAACGGTCCAGGTCGCCTCGGATCCACCCGCCGTCGTGTGGCCACCGACCAGCCCGACGCCGGCGGGCAGGGCGATCTTGATGGTCGCGCCGAGACCGTAGCCGTACCCGGTCGGATGGAAGGAGAGCGTGTGGCTGGAGGTGATCCGCCAGCCTCCGGACGCGTCGGGTGAGAGCGCGGGATTGCTCTTGAGCACCGAGCGGACGGGCTTGGAGAAAGTCAGGTTGATCGGCTGGTCAGGCGTCAGCCGCGCCCCTGGAGAGGGGGTCGCCACCGCGCTCGCGCGCACCAGCCCGGCGGGGAACCAGCTCACCGGCTCGACCGCGGCGCGCTCCCAGTTCTGAGGCGTGCCTGCGACCATGATCGAGCCGGCCGACGAGCTACGCGGCAGCGACACTCGGGTCGCGGGGGTCGACAGCACCCTGCGGTGCAGCGCTCCAACCGGGCCGTACTCGACAACCCGCACCGGCCGGTCGAAGGCCACCTGCAACGACTGGCCGCGATGCACAGTGAGAAACCGCGAGCGAATCGACGAGCTGGGCGTGACCGTCGAAAGGGTTACGCGCTGGGTTGAGCCGGTCAGCCAGGACATCCAGCCGGGGCGGCGCACCGCCACCTGGATCGAGAGTCGCTCTCCCGCGGGCAGCGTCTTGCGCGGCCAGATCTCATTGCCGCGCACGACGACCGGAACCTTGACGGACTGCCCCCCTGCGAGGACGCTCACGTGCTCGATCGTCCCGCCGCCTGTGGGCATCCCCAAGGTCGCGAGGCCGTCCGGGCCAGGGGTGAGGCTCGGGCTCGAAGTGGCCAGGAAAATCGCACCCGCCCCGAGCGCGGCAAGCACCAGCACGAGGCCGGCCACGATCGGAACCCACGGGCGCGGCCGGCGGCGCCGCGGGCCCAGCCGATCGTATGCCAAGAGCCGCTGCTCGTGAGTGCTCGGGGTTCGAAGATAAGAAACGTTGGCCACTTCGAATACCTAATTCCGGGGTGGTCGAGAAGGTCCTCCCCTACGCCCCGCGGACCAATGGACACCTTGATCGTAGCGATTCCGTCAACCGAAAAAGCGCTAGGACTGCGTTAAGGCCCTGAATATGCTAGGGGCTACCGGTGACGGCGCCTTCCGAGGCGCTGGACACCAGGCGCGCGTACTTGCGCAAGGCCACTCCAGCATCCCGGTGTGGCGGCGCGGTATGCGTTTGTTCCCGCCCCGCGCGCTCCTCTGCGGAGAGGGCGACGTCGAGTCGGCGCGAAACCGCGTCGATGGTGATCTCGTCGCCGTCGCGAACCAGTCCGATAGGTCCACCACGAACTGCTTCTGGAGCAATGTGACCGACCATAAGGCCGCGAGTGGCGCCGGAGAACCGCCCGTCGGTGATGAGGGCGACCTCCTCGCCCAGCCCCTCCCCTACGAGCGCCGCGGTGACCGCGAGCATCTCGCGCATACCCGGACCGCCGGCCGGCCCTTCGTTACGGATGACCACGACATCCCCGGGGCCGATCTTGCCTGCGGTCACCGCC
>DASYAP010000096.1:0-3999 GCA_036501265.1 Solirubrobacteraceae bacterium
AACCACGTCAGGCTCCACAGCTCACTCGGCTTCATCCCGCCAGCCGAGTACGAGCTCCGATCCGAGCAGTCGCAGGTCGAAACGCTCTGCGCTAGGACCGCCGCAGAACCGGTCAAGACCCGAGCAGCTGCGGCTGGTCTAGCCGCTCTACGGTCAGGACCCCTCGCTCGAACATGATCAACTTCTCTTCACCAACCCACAAAACCCAGTCTCCGCCGAACCCAGGGCAGTCCAAGCCGTCCTCGCGCACAAGGACATCGTCGGATCCGGGGTCGCCTCAATCTCGGCGCATATGCCAGACCACTTGCAGCAGGCGATCACCACCGCGTCCAACGGCGCGTTCCTGCATGGTCTCCACACCGCCATGATCCTCGGCGCCGCCCTCGCACTCGCCGGAGCGCTCCTCGGCCTACTCGTGCAGCGCGGATCCGACGTCGACCCCGCACACGCGGCCGTCGCCTAGCGCCGCCATCAACCCGCCGCGCTCAAATCCACCCATCAATCTGGAGGTTCACGATGAAGTCCTTCCTTACGTCAAAGCCGGTTCTGTGGTTCCTTTTCTTGTTCAACCTCGTCGCCGCCGCGGCGATCCCCTTCGCTATCAGTGGTACACGGGGAATCACCGCCACCATCGGCATGGGGATCGTGTCGTTGCAAGCGGGGGTCGCTCTTCTGCGGCAACGCGCCAAAGGCTCCGATCAGCCAACGGCGGCGCCGGCCGGTGCGGCCAGGCTCACGTGGAGTGCCACCGGCTTCGAGGACACACAAAGGCTTTCCTCGAAAGACGGTGGCACTCCGCGCCTCCGTCGTCAGCGCGAACCTGCGTATGCATCACGACATCGTCGTCAGCCCGCTCAGCGACGGCGAGCAACAGCCGCTCTTCTACTCCGCCAAGAACGCAAGCACGTGGTCATACCGCCAACAGAACGCCGAGAAGGACGACCAGCGAGAGCCCGGTTCAATCCGTCACGCTGCCTGCTGAAGTCCCGGGCTAAGAGCAACTCTCGTCGATCATGCATTTCTCCGGGCTCCAGCATCCGCTTGGCGCGGGAAGGGCGACTCAGCGGCCGGGCGCCAGCAGTTCGGCAAGCGCGTGAGCTACGACGATGCGAGTTCCGCGGAATGTGGGGCTCTCGCCACAGCGCTCGAAATGCTCGTGCTGCGACGGAAGCAGGACTGCAGCCTCGGTGCCGCAGTGGACCGGTCAGTCCTGCTTCGCTGTCGGAGCGAAAGCCGCGCCCGTGAGCGATCGGCCGAGGTGTCCTGCTTCTCGGGAACGAGGAGCCGGTGTTAGCTGGATTCGAGCAAGCGCCGACCGCCGCATTGGACGAACGGGGACAGCGCCGCGCTACGCCTAATCAGCGCTCGCTTACCCAATCGCGAACCGGGGTTCCTCACTCCTTTAGTGCCTCCACGGACGCCTCCCATTCCTCGTCAGTGAGGTCCGCAATACTGAAGTTCCTCTTCCGAGCTCAGCGGAGGCACGTCCGCCATCAGCGCCTCGAGACTGGGCGGGCTGTAGAACAGAGATCGACAGCTTTCCACGCTCGCGATCGCTGAGGCGACGTGTTCATCGGGTAAACCGCCGATCTCGCTAGCGCTCCCGGCCGCGAGCTATCTTCGCGCGCAGACCTGCCGTTACCGCCGCTGGCCACCAGGGCGGGGCGCGGGCGGCGGCGTAGCACCACCACGCCCCTCCTCAATCCCGATCGTAGTCGGGAGAGGCTTGATCTGGTCAGGCGGGAGAGGCTTAGGCGCCACGACTTCAGTCTACTGCGAGAGCCGCCAGCCAAGCGAGTGTTTGCAGGACCATCAACGCGCCGAGTAAGCCCGACAGCCACGACATGCGCCGGACCTTCGTCGCATTCTCGTCACGGAGTGCCTGATAGCTGTAGCCCGAACGGGCCAGCCAGCCAAGCGTGCCAGCCTCGGCCTCGCTTGAAGCCTGCTCAAAGAGCCCGTCGTAGAGCTCTCAAGCATCGATCGCGAACTTCAGCCGCCACGGCGCGAGCAAGATCGCGGCGACCATGAGGCCAATCAGCAGTGCAGCGATCGCCAGCCAGCTGAACACGTGGAGCCCCCGCGCGTGGACGGTGGTCGCCCCGAGGAACGAAGCAACCAGCGCGTGGGCGGCCAACAGAGTACCGGGCCGCTGACGGATCCCCGAGACAATCGACTCCTGGTCGGCGAGGGCGGACCGACCGACCTCATACGTGATCTCCTCCAGCGTCGCCACGGTTCAGACGGTAGGGTCCCGGGCGGACGAGCAGGGCTCCCCAAAGGGCTCCCCAAACTCGTGAGTTCTCAGCGCCCCGGAGCGAACTCAGAGCACCGCAGCGACCGGAAACACGGCGCAGATAACGCGCAGCACCCCGACCTGCCGCGCTGCAAAGCCGTCTACACCGCTTCGATTCCGGTCGTCGCCTTGACGTGGAGGGGCACACTCTCAAGCTGTCGGGGCCCGCGCCGTGGCGATCGGCGGATGCATCGCCGCTGCGGCCTCGCTCACGGGGTTCTTGTTCCTCGAGCGCCGGGTTCGTTTTCCGCTTGTGAGGTTGACGCTTTTTCGCAATGTGCCGTACGTACTCGTCACCTGGCTGGGAGCAGTGTTCAACATCGGCTACGCCGTCATCGTGTTCGCTGAGACCCTCTACCTTCAGTCCGTCCGCGGGCTCGCGCCGCTCACTGCCGGAGTCGTCCTCGTCGGCCCCTCGCTGCTGGTCGCGCTGTCCGGACCCGTTGGAGCCCGCCTCGGAAAATACCCGCGTCCCTCCGCGGTGATGGCAGGCGCGGGCGTGTTAGCCGGCTGCGGCCTCCTGGCGCTCACCTCTGCGCGGCTGGCCCGTCGACATCCTCGTCTTCGCGGTTACCACGTTTGGTTTCGGGATCGGATGGACATTCGCCAACGTCGCGACTCAAAGCGCCGTCCGCCCGGAGCGCGCGGGAGAGGCCTCCGGCGTGATGCTCACGATCATCGTCACCGCGGGCGGGGTCGGTGTGGCCGCCGCAGCGAGCGCGATCGGCGACCTGCATGTTTCCGGAAGTCGGCCAGGGATCGTGACCTCTCGACCGCTCGATTCCGGCCGCTGTCTCTCGGGAAGCTAGTGCTACATGGCCTTGAAGCGCGACGTTCTCATAACGCCATACCGCGATGGACCGCTGCTCGTCCGCGGTTCCGTTCGCGTCTTCGATGACCAAGGAAGGGTGCTCGACAACCGCCGCGATCCGATCGCGCTTTGTCGCTGCGGTAAGTCGCGGCTACGGCCGTTCTGCGACGGCACCCACAAACGGATCGGATTCCATGCCGCCGGTGCGCCCGGGTCAACCGCTGACGGCTTCGCTGAGCTCAAGCAGCTCGGCCTGAAGCTCTCCGAGCAGGGACGTCCCGCCGTCAGACCAGCAACGCAGCAACCCTGACGCCCACCGTTCGGCGAGGTACGAGAGCGTCCGTGCCCCCCACAGCACCGCGCCGCTGAGGGCGGGATCCTGGCGCACCAGTCCCCCGGCCAAGTCAACGGCGGCGACGTTCTCGTGCACCGCGTCGGCCTCGACGTGCTCGTCGAAGAAGAGCGTGGCGTCACCGTGCAACCCCAGTCGCCTCAGCCCATCCGCGTAGCGCCGGTTCGGGAGCGAGGAGGTCATCTCGAGCATGGCGAGGTGACCGACGATAGCCCCGCGCCAGCGGCGGTGCAGCCCAAAGAGGGACATTTGGTTGACAGTTACAAGCGTCGTCCCCGGGATCAGGTTCAGATAGGCACCGTACGTGGAGTCGAGGCCGAGCGCCCGCATCGCCCTAGCGAACAGCTCGGCGTGAATCCACTCGGCACGTCCGCCGCCGTACTCGTCCGCCTGGATTTCGAGCAGCGCCGCCTTGGGCGCTCCGGCGAGACGTGGCAGAGCCCACGAGTGCGGGTCTGCCTCCTTTAGCTGATAAGCGGAACGGTGAACCACGAACTCACGGATCTGCGCCAGCGTGGCCTCGCGCTGCACATAGGAGGA
>DASYAP010000097.1:0-22220 GCA_036501265.1 Solirubrobacteraceae bacterium
CGGCGTCACCTCGGGGTGGAATTGGACGCCGAGGCTGTGACCGATCGTGAATGCCTGTGGGCCGACCGCGCCCTCTGCGATGAGCTGGGCACCCGCGGGAACCGTGAAGGTGTCGAAGTGCCACTGAAACCAGGGCCCGTCAGAGAGCATGGAATGGTCCGTGCTTCTAACCCGATGCCACCCGATCTCGGCGATCTCACTTCGGTATGACCTTCCTCCCAGGACGCGGGCCAGGAGCTGACCGCCGAAGCAGATTCCGAGGACGGGTACATCGTTCTCCGTCGCGTCGCGCAGAAGCTGCTTCTCCTTGGAGAGCCACGGAACCGAGTCGTCGAAGGCCGCGAACTCGGATCCCAGCGTGACGATCATCTGATAGTCGCGCGGATCAACGATCCTGTCCTCGACGTCGATCCGATACGTCTCCTGGTGGGCTCCGCGCTCTTCCAACCACTGATGGACATAGCCGCCGGGTGTGGGCTGCTCGTGCTGAACCACCAGCGCGCGCATCGGTCGCGGTGTATCCCCAGCGGTCATTGCGCGTCCGTCGCAGGAACGCGCTGGGGTACCGGCTTTTGCCCGGCCAGCTCGCGACCGGCATAGTCGGCCACCGCGCGGACGGCCGCCGCGAAACGCGCCACCATCTCTGAAAGCTCCTCGTCGGTGGTGGTGAAGGGAGGCGCGAAAAGGCTCTGGTCCCCCGCATAACCGTCGCCGGTCGGCTGCGTGGAGAGCGTCACCAGGCCATGGTCGAGCGCCACGTCGTCGATCCGTCCGGCGACCCCCAGGGCGGGCGGCAAAAACGACTCACCGTCGCGCGGATCCACGTACTCGACGCCCAGCAGGAACCCGTGTCCGCGAACCTCGCGCACCATCTCGATGCCGTCGAGCGCTGCGGCGAGGTGCTCGCGAAGGCGGGGGCCTCGCTGCGCAACTCGTTCGATCAGCCGCTCGCGCTTGAGCGCTTCGATCACGGCCAACCCCACCGCGCAGGGCAATGGCGAGCCATCCCAGGTGTGGCCGAGCGTGAAGCGACGCGATCCAGTGGCCACCGCGTCGTAAACCTGCTGGTGGCAGATCGCGGCGCCGATGGCCGCGTACCCGGCGCCCAGCCCTTTGGCGGTGGCGATGATGTCCGGGGTGAAGGGCAGCCTGTCAGCCGCGAACCAGCTGCCGGTGCGGCCCATTCCGGTGACCACCTCGTCGAAGCAGATCAGAAAGCCGTGGCGCTCGCGCCGCTCCGCGAGGCCCTCCCAAAACCGCCGCGGCGGCGTATAGGCCGGCAGGGCGGCGGCACTAATCGCCTCCGAGAAGAAGGCCGCGACGTTCTGTGGCCCCACCTGCTCGAGCGCATCGTCGAGCGCGTTGAGCGCCCGCTCTCCGGAGGGGTCAAATCTCCAGGTGCTCGGGGGGATGTGCGGCTGCTCGCGCAGATAAGGTGTGAGCGGACCCTGCAGCCCGGGCCGACCGGTCAGGGCCAGGGTGGCCATGGTGGGCCCGTGGTAGCTCTGAGCGGGAGAGATCACGCGCCAGCGGCTGGGCTCTCCCCGCTCGACGTGGTAGCTACGCGCCAGGCGGATAGCGCACTCGTTGGCCTCCGAGCCGCCGGTGACGAAGTGGACGCGCTCCATGCCGTCCGGCGCCACCGAAGTGAGCTCGTAGGCGAGCTGCTCCTGGGCAGGGTTCGTGAGCCGCTCGTTGTGAACGAAAGCGATTTTCTGTGCCTGGGCTCGCGCCGCATCGGTCAGATCCTCGCGCCCGTGCCCAAGCGTCAGGGCCATCGAGCCCCCGCTCATCGCGTCCAGATACCGCCGACCGGCCGCGTCTCTCACCCATACGCCGTCGCCGGCGACGATCAGCGGGTAGCGACGGTCGAACTCTGGGGGCAGCACACGGGTGGCGGAAGCACTCACGAATGCCTCTGCGGTCAGCGTTCGCTCCTCTCCGAACGAATGGTTCTAGTTGAGGTCCTTATGGCAGTAGAGTAACTGAGGGGACATGCAGGGGCGGCTGATGGGCAAGCGCATCAACGCGTCCTTCTTCCTCGAGGATGTCACCGAGCACGGGATCGAGGGATGCGACTACTTGCTCGCACTTGACATGGAGATGCATCCGGTGCCGGGCTACGAGCTTGCGAACTGGGAGAAGGGCTACGGAGATTTCGCGATCACTCCAGACCTGCAGACTTTGCGCCGCATTCCCTGGCTCGACCGCACCGCCCTCGTGCTGTGCGACGTCCGCAACCACGAAGGCTCGCCCTTCGTCGCCTCGCCAAGGCAGATGCTGATCGCGCAGTACGAGCGGGCCCAGCGCATGGGTTACACGCCCATGTTCGCCTCGGAGCTCGAGTTCTATCTCTACAAGCAGAGCTACGCCGAGGCCCACGAACGCGACTACAGCGGCCTGACGCCGACGATCCCCTACATCCTCGACTACCACATCCTTGCCACGACCATGGACGAGGCGATCATTGGCCAGCTCCGCCGCGGGATGCAGGGAGCCGCGATTCCGGTTGAATTCTCGAAAGGCGAAGCATGGGCCGGCCAGCACGAGCTCAACGTGCGCTACGCGGATGCGGTGACCTCGGCCGACCGCCACACGATCTACAAGAACGGCGTGAAGGAGATCGCGTTCCTAAATGGGGTCTCCGCGACGTTCATGGCCAAGCCCTCCGAGAAGGACATCGGCAGCTCGTGCCACATCCACTCGAGCCTCGTCGGCCAGAACGGCCGAAGCGCCTTCGTGGAAGGCCACCAGGAGACGGACGTCTTCCGCCACTATCTCGGTGGTCTGCGTGCGCGGATCAGAGAGCTCGCGCTGTTCATCTCCCCCTCGGTCAACTCGTACAAGCGCTACGCGACCGAGAGCTGGGCGCCCACCTCGATCGCCTGGGCTTGCGACAACCGTACGGCCGGATTTCGAATCGTCGGGCATGGTGAGGCCCGCCGCGTTGAGTGCCGGATACCCGGCGCCGACGTGAACCCCTACCTCGGGTACGCGGCACTACTTGCCGCGGGGCTCGACGGCATCGAGCGCGCAACGGATCCGGGCCCAGAGCTTGTCGGCAACGCGTACGCAGCGGCGGAGGCAGAGCCCTTTCCGGCCAGCCTGCGCGAGGCGGTCGACCTATGGGAGCGCAGCGAGTTTGCGCGCAGCGCGTTTGGCGAAGAGGTCTGGCGCCACTACCTGAAACTACGGCCGCACGGAACAGCGGCTGTTCGACCAGGTGGTCACCGACTACGAGCGCCGCCGAATGTTCGAGCGAGGGTGATCGCGGCGCCGCCGGCCGACGGAGGTCCGTAACCTGTGCGGGGGTGAGTCTGACCGGTTCGTTTCTGCGCGTTCACAACGCGATCTATAAGCGGACCGACGGACGGGTTGGCCACCGCATGCTCGGGGTTCCCACGCTGCTGCTTCGCACCACGGGGCGCCGCTCGGGCGCGACCCGCACGAACGGGTTGGTCTACGCGCGCGACGGCAACGAATACCTGGTGGTCGCTTCCAACGGCGGCGCAGATCGCCCTCCGGCGTGGTTGCTCAACCTGCAGGCCAACCCGGCCGTGGAGCTTCAGATCGGCAGGGAACGTAGACCGGGAACTGCGGAAGTCATCCACCCGGGAGATCCTCGCTACGAGCGCTTCTGGCAGGTCGTAAACGCGCACAACCACGACCGCTACTCCGGCTATCAGCGCAACACAACGCGACCCATTCCCGTCGTAGCCGTCTCTCCTAGCTGATACCAGGGCTCGCTGTGCGCGCTCTGTCTGGAGCTCGTGCAGACTGAAGGGCGTGGGACGGCTGGTTCGTGACGGAGTGGGGCTCGGCTACGAGGAAGCGGGACGCGGAGACCCGCCGGTCCTCTTGGTGCATGGAGTCGCGTGCCATCGCGGTTTCTGGGAGCCGCAGCTCGGCCGCTTCCCCCAAGCTCATCGCGTCGTCGCGGTCGACTTGCGCGGCCACGGCGAGAGTGACGCGCCCCAGCAGGGATACACGATGGCGGCGTTCGCCGAAGACCTGGCCTGGATGTGTGCCGAGTTGGGGCTGGACGCTCCAGTCATTGTGGGGCACAGCCTTGGTGGCCTCGTCGGGCTCGAGCTCGCCGCCGCGCATCCGGAATGCCCCAGCGCAGTCGTACTCATCGACTCAGTCCTTTTGCCTTCCGTTCACAGACCCGAGATCGTGCACGAGCTCGTCGCCTCGCTGCGCGGGCCTGCGCCGGCCGCTGCGCTGCGCGCCTATTTCGAGCCGTTCTTCTCGCCGCACGATGACGCGCACCGCAAGTCCTGGATCCTCGATGCTGCCGTCAAGACCCCCCCGCACGTGACCAGCTCGGTTTGGCAGGAATCGATCGGCTGGGACGACGCGGAAGCGCTGCGGCGTTGCCGGGTACCGTTGCTCTACATCGACGCCGGCACCCCGAACGCGGACCTGGCCCGGGCTATCGAGCTGAGGCCCGAGATGATGATCGGCAAAACCGTGGGATCGGGACACTTCAGCCAGCTCGAGGTGCCCGATCAGGTCAACGCGATACTCGCGCGCTTCGTCGAGATCTCGGTGCCGGCGGGTTAGGCCTGTCGAAAATTCCGCAGATGCTCGATCTACGCCGCCTCGAAGTACCTGTAGTCCAGGCCGGAATGGGAGCTGTCGCGCGCCACGAGCTCGCGGCGGCGGTCTCCGAGGCGGGAGGGCTCGGGACGATTGGAGGAGCCCGTGCGCCGATCGCTCGAGAGGTTGCCGACGCCCGGAGGCTCACCAGCCGACCGGTGGCGGTGAATCTCCTGCTCCCGTTCGCGCGGCCGGACGATGCCAAGGCGGCCGCCGCGGCCGACGCAATCGTTACGTTCTGGGGCCAGCCACGCCGGCTCGCGGAGTCAATGTGGATCCACCAGTGCGGCTCGGTCCCGGAGGCAAAAGCAGCGGCTGCCGCCGGCGCCGACGCGGTGATCGCGCAGGGAGTCGAGGCCGGCGGTCACGTTCGCGGCACAATGCCTTTGCTGGATCTGGTGGAGCGGATCCGCGCGAGCATGAAGCTGCCCGTCCTGGCCGCCGGAGGGATCGTGGACCGGGAAGGGGTTCGCGCCGCGCTCGAGGCGGGCGCGGTGGCGGCCGTCGTGGGTACACGTTTTCTGCTCAGCGATGAGAGTCGCGCCCACGGCGCGTACAAGAGCCGCTGCCTGCGGGCGGACACGACCCTGTTGACCGAACTTTTCGGACTCGGCTGGCCGGATGCTCCTCATCGCGTGATTCCCAACGCCGCCACCGAGCGGTGGCTGAGCCACGGCTCCCTCGGACCGGGCTGGATCCGCGCCGCCAACCGTCTCACCGCGCCGGCGGTCCGCCGCCTGCCTCCGGCTCTCCAGGCGCGTGCGATCGCGGGTCAGCGCCCCTCTCTGCCGTTCCTGACCTCTCAGCCACCCACCGACGACCGTCCCGACAACCTCGTCGATGCGGGACCGCTGTACGCGGGCGCCAATGTAGGCCGCATCACGGAGATCAGACCCGCGGCCGATCTGGTCGGCGCGCTGACGCCGTAGACCTCAGAACCGGTCGGGCGGCGCCATCCGGTAGAAGAACGCGCCGAGACCGCCTTGGTTGATCGCGAAGACGAGGCGGAGGAAGCTCTCCTGAATCGCCGCGTTCTCAAGCCCGCCGGCGTAGATGGGCTCATAGCCGGCATCGCGATTTAGCTGCTCGACGACGCCGCGTGCCTCCTCGTCTCCGCACCACAGGTTGCCAGGGCGTTCCCTGGCGTCGGCGATCTGGTCGTAGATGGCGGCGAAGTTGACGTTAAAGGACTTGGCGGTGGGGGCCGCCGGTCTTGATCACGGCAATCCTCATCGGAGCCCTCCTTTGGCGTCGGTTCATCCAGCGAGCTACAGAAGTTAGCTGCGAGCCTCAGTGCCTATTGCGCTCGGCCGTCGAGTAGGAGTGTCCAGGGCTCGACAAATTTGACCGTCAGCATGCCGTTCTGGGCCCAGTTGTCCTCGGCCAGGCGGGTGCGAACGTCCTCCTCGGACGAAGCGGAGATCGCGTGTAGTACCTCCCGCCCTCCCTCGAGCGGTCCACCCAGCACGATGAACCCTTCATCGACCAGCGCGTCCATGAAGCGCGCGTGTTCCTCGAATCCATCCTGCTCGCGTAAGTCGCGCGACCAGTCCCACGGGCCTCCGCGCTCTACACGGACCGCAAAGAACACCCCTTGAGTCTAAGCAGGCGCGGATGGGTTACTACGATCGGACCGTGGCCTCAGTGGAGACAGCTGCCCCTGCCCAAGGTCTGTTGGCGCGGACGCCGTCGCCCGCACTCGTGCTGGGCGCGATCGCCTCCGTGCAGTTCGGCTCTGCGATCGCGACGACGCTGTTCGCGCGGATCGGTCCTGGGGGGGCCGTGGCCCTGCGGCTCGTGGCGGCCAGCGTCGTCCTGATGATGATCTGGCGGCCGAGCCTGCGCGCGCGGACCAGGCGCGAACTGCTGCTCGCCGCCCTTTTCGGGGGCGTGCTGGCAGGGATGAACCTGGCCTTTTATGAGGCGATCCAGCGCATCCCGCTGGGCATCGCCGTCACGATCGAATTCGTTGGTCCGCTTGCGGTCGCGATCGCCGGTTCTCGTCGCCGGCTGGACCTGCTCTGGGTAGCGCTGGCTGCTGCCGGCATCGTCGGTCTCATGAATGGCGACAGTCACGGTCTCGACACGCTTGGCGTGGTACTGGCGCTGACCGCCGGCTGTCTCTGGGGCGCCTACATCCTCGTCAACGCCCGTGTCGGCAGGACGTTCGCCGGCGGCAACGGACTGGCGATCGCCATGTGCGTGGCGTCGGTCATCGTGCTGCCTTTCGGGATCGCGCAAGGCGGGGCCCAGCTTGTGCAGCCGCACATGCTGCTGGTCGGCGTGGCCGTCGGGATGCTCTCTTCGGCGATCCCGTACACATTTGAAATGGAGGCCCTGCGGCGAATCGCGACCAACGTGTTCGGCGTGCTCATGAGCCTCGAACCGGCCATGGCCGCGCTCGCGGGATTCATCGTCATCGGCCAGAGCTTGAGCGTGCGGGAACTGATCGGTATCGCGCTCGTCGTGGTGGCGTCGGTGGGCGCCTCGACCGCCGCACGCAGGGCGCCGATCGCGGTCTAGTCCGGCCCCGGCCCGACACTCTGGCCGGGCCGATCGCTCAGCTGACTGACTAGGGCTGTTCCGCGAGCCGCTGAGCCAGCCTCGCCAGCCGCTGGTCCCACCGCGCTCCCGCCGAAGCCATCCAGCGCATCGCGCCCGCGAGCGGCTCTGGGGTGAGCCGGTAGCGAGTCTCACGACCCTCGTGGGCGGCGCTGACCAGACCCGCGTCGACCAACGTCGTGAGGTGCTTGGCGATCGCCTGGCGGGTGATCGGCAGTTCCTGAGCCAGCCCTGATGCGGTTACCGAGGGCCGTTGGGAGAGCACCTCGACCACCCGCCGTCGCGTTGGATCCGACAAGGCCGTGAAGACGGCGTCGACGGCGGGGTGCCTTTGAGGGGCGGTGGCGCTCACGCGAGCGCGGCCACCATCTGCGGCCCACGTGCTCCGGAGCTCGAATCGCCGATCACCCGCGGCCCCTGCTCGAGCAGCGCTCCTACGGCTTCGAGCTGTACGACCGGGAGTTCGAGGACGACCAGTCGCGTCCCCTCCGGAACATCGTCGAGGACCAGCTCGACGAGGGTCTCGGGCCCGTCCTCCTCGAACCAGCGCAGCACGATCCGGCGATGCTCGACCACCTCCTCGACCATCGCCGGGTGTCGCTCGCCGTCTTCCCAGCGGAGCCACCCTGCAGCCCCCGCTTTGATCTCGAGCTCGACCTCGCTCGCCAGCCACGTGGCCAACTCAGCGGGGTCAGCGATTGCGTCCCAGGCCGTTTCGCGGTCCACCGGCAGGATGACCTCCCGTCTGACCGCCACATCGTTGATCGCCATCTGAGTCTCCTCTTCGACGGGCGAACCGCAACCGTACGGTTGCGCGTCTGCTAATTTCTATGCAACCTGCAGGTTGCAGTTTACAGACACCGGCCCGCAAAGGAGGAGCAATGCCACTGGTACCCATGGTCGTCGAGCAGAGCGCTCGCGGGGAGCGTTCATTCGACATCTACAGCCGGTTGCTCAACGACCGCGTCGTCTTCCTCGGTTCAGAGATCGACGACCAGATCGCAAACCTCGTAGTCGCCCAGCTTTTGCATCTCGAGGCCGACGATCCCGACAAGGACATCTCCCTCTACATCAACTGCCCAGGCGGTCAGGTGTACGCCGGGCTGGCGATCTACGACACGATGCAGTTCATCAAGCCGGACGTGCAGACGATCTGCTGCGGGATTTCGATGTCCATGGGCGCGATCATTCTGGCCGGCGGCGCAGCCGACAAGCGCGCCATCCTCCCCAACGGCCGCGTTCTGATTCATCAGCCCACCGGCGCCTTCCAGGGCCAGTCCTCGGACATCGAGATCCACGCGCGCGAGGCCCTCGCGGTGAGGGAGCGACTCGAGGAGATCCTGGCGACCCACACCGGCCAAGAGCGCGAGCGGGTCCACGCCGACATGGAGCGCGACAACTTCATGACACCATCGGAGGCCGTTTCCTACCGGATCGTCGACCGGGTCCTGCGCGACCGGGGCCGGGGAAACGGCCGACGGCGGGCGGGCATCGCTTAGGCGGGCACCCCGGCCGCCTTACTGGAGCCCGCCTGCGCGCGCCCGGGAGGGCCTGCGCGCAACGAGGGGATGCTCGTTGTCACCACGGCCAGGAGTGCCGCCCACCCTGTGATCATCAGGACCGTCGCGTTCGCCCCGGCGTGCTGAAAGACGAAGCCCACCACCAGCGGGCCCAACCACGCCAGCGACATCGTCGTCAGCGTTCCGGCGGCCTGGACCCGACCCTGGAGGTGATCAGGGGTCGCTGCGACGCGGTAGCCGGATACGAACGAATTTGTCAGTGGCGTGGGGAATTCGGCGACCGCGACGATCAGACCGATCAAGGCGGCCGCGTGAGCAATCAGCAGCAACGGCATTGCGCACCCCACCAGCCACGCCTCGCCGACGAGCGCCGCGCGGGCGCTGATCCGCCGGCGCGCCGGACTCGCGAGAAGCGCGCCGAGCAGGCCTCCGACTCCCACCAGCGCAAACATTGCACCGACTGCGGCGGAGGAGGCCTCGTAGTGCTTGGCGAGCAGGATCGCCAGGAGATAGAGCCCCGTGTAGAGCGGGTTGCCGGCCGCAAACAGCAACGCGGCCGAGCGGAAAAACGGCTGTCCCCACAGCCATCTCAGGCCCTCCGCAGAGCCACCCCACCGCTCCCGGCGAGGAGCACGCGATCGAAACTGAAAGCTCGCTCGTGTGGCGGCGACCGTCACCATCGAGACCACGGAAGAACAGGCATCCGCGACGAACGGAAGCGCGCGACCGGCGGCATAGAGCAGGCCGCCCAAAGGCGGGCCGACGATGTTCGCGGCGAACAGCCGTGCCTCGTTTTGGGCCACGGCGTCCGGGAGCTGGTCGGTGTCCACTACGTGCGGCAACGCTCCCCGCTCAGCCACGTAACTGACCGTGAACAGGCAGCCGTCCAGAAACGCCACTGCTGCGATTTGAAAGAAGGATGGGTGGCCGAGCCAAAGGGCGACCGGAATCGTCGCCAGCAGGAGCGCACGAATGGCGTCTGAGGCGATCATCAGCCGCTTACGATCGAAGCGGTCGGCCGCCATTCCTGCGGGCAGCGCGGTGAGTGCCAGCGGCAGCCACTTCGCGAGCCCCACGATGCCCGCTTTGGCAGCAGATCCCGTCAGCGACAGCACCAGCAGCGGGAAAGCGACCGTCGAGGCCTGCGAGCCCAGTTGCGAGACCGCCTCCCCGGTCCACAGGAGCATGAAGTCGCGGTTGTTGACGAGCCGAACCCTGCGCATACGCCTGACCATAAGGCAGGCGGTTGCGCCCGTCCGTCGGTGTCAAGGCTCTTAGATCCTGCAGGCGTCACCTAGAGGGGTCCGCAGACCGTCAAGCGCCGCAGAAGTAGACGGGAGCGTTTGCGCGGCCGCTACGATCACCCTTCAACCCGGCAACGGAGGGATTAATGGCATTGGCAATTGGCGACACCGCCCCGGACTTCGAGGCGGACACGACTGAAGGTCGCATTCATTTTCACGACTGGATCGGTGATTCCTGGGCGGTCCTGTTCTCGCATCCCAAGGACTTCACCCCGGTCTGCACGACCGAACTGGGCTACATGGCCAGGATCAAGCCGGAGTTCGACCGGCGCAATGTGAAGATCATCGGGCTGTCGGTTGACTCGAGCGACGACCATGAGAGGTGGGCGAAGGACATAGAGGAGACCCAGGGCACGGCCCCCAACTACCCGATCATCGGGGACTCGGACTACCACGTATCGAAGCTCTACGGCATGCTGCCGGCGGATGTCTCGGGCGATGCGAAGGGACGCACGCCGGCCGACAACCAGACCGTGCGCAACGTGTTCGTGGTCGGCCCGGATAAGAAGGTCAAGCTCATCCTGGTTTACCCGATGACCACCGGCCGCAACTTCGACGAGGTCCTACGCGTGATCGACTCGCTGCAGCTGACGGCCAAGCACAAGGTCGCGACCCCGGTGAACTGGAACCGAGGCGAGGATGTGATCATCGCCGGGTCGGTCTCCGACGACCAAGCGAAGGAGATCTTCGGCGAGTGGGAGGCACCCCGGCCGTACATCCGGATCGTGCCGGAGCCAAAGGAGCCCAGCCCGATCTAGGTCTGAGACGCGGCGGCACCGGGCAATCAAAAGTGGTGGGCAGGTGATCCTCAAGCAGTACTACCTGGGATGCCTCGCGCACGCCTCGTACCTGATCGCCGACCCCGAAAGCGGCGTTGCCGTCGTGGTCGATCCCCAGCGCGACGTCGCGCAGTACCTCAATGACGCGGCGGACGTCTCGTGTCGCATCGGCCATGTGTTTCTGACGCATTTCCACGCCGACTTCATCGCGGGGCACTTGGAGCTGCGCGAGCGCACCCAGGCTGAGATCCATTTGGGTGCGCGAGCGCAAGCCGAGTACCCCTTCGTCGCGGTGGGCGACGGCGACGAGGTTCGAATAGGTGCCGTCAGGCTGGTGGTGCTGGAGACTCCCGGGCACTCGCCGGAGTCGATTTCGATCGTTGTTTACGACTCCGGTGCAAACGGCGACGCTCCGCACGCCGTGCTGACCGGAGACACGCTGTTCATCGGCGACGTGGGCAGGCCGGATCTTCGCGCGTCTCAGGGGTGGAGCGCCGACCAGCTAGCAAGCTTGCTCTATGACTCGCTGCACGAAAAGCTGGCTCCGCTGCCCGACGAGACGTTGGTCTACCCGGCGCACGGCGCCGGGTCCCTATGCGGCAAGGCCCTCAGCGATGAGACCGTATCGACGATGGGGGTCCAGCGCCAGTACAACTACGCGCTGCAGCCGATGCGCCGGGAGCGGTTCATCGAGCTCGTGACCGCCGATCAGCCTGACACGCCGGCCTATTTCTCCTACGACGCAGTGCTCAATGCACGCGAAAGGCCAACGCTCGAGCAGACACTCGCGCGCGAGCTCGAGCCGTTGAGTTTGGAGCGGGCGATGGAGCTGGTCGCCGATGGCGCTCAGCTGCTCGATACGCGTGAGCCGGCGGACTTCGAGGGTGCGCATGTCCGCGGGGCGATCAGCGTCGGCCTAGGTGGCTCCTACGCCACCTGGTGCGGCACGATCCTTGACGAGGGCAAATCTGTGGTGCTGATCGCCGACCCGGGGCGCGAGGTCGAGGCCGCAACGCGGCTCGGACGGATCGGCTTCGACAGCGTGGCGGGCTACCTGAACGGCGGGATGGAGCAGCTTGACCGTGAGCCTCACCTGATCGAAAAGACTCCGCGTCTGACCGCCCAAGCCCTCGCCGAGCAGTTGGCCCATGCGGACCCACCGTTCGTGATCGACGTGCGCACCAAGCGTGAATGGGCCGAGTACGGAGGGATCGAAGCGGCGCAGAACGTCCCCCTCGCTCAGCTACACGAGCGATTGCAAGCGACGCCGATGGACCGCGAAGTGGTCGTCTACTGCGCGAGCGGCTATCGCTCCGCGATCGGCGCGAGCCTCCTGCAACGCAAGGGATCCCGCGTGGCCGATCTCGTGGGCGGTCTCGCGGCTTGGGAGGCAGCGCGTCTTCCGACCGCAACCGCCGCATGAAGGACCGCGCGTTCTTCGCCACCCAGCTGGATACGGCGGTCGGTAACGGCATCGAGGCTGCGGTCAGGCGCAAGCACCGACACCGCCTTCGTCGCTTGGCCTGGGAGCGCGCGCTTGAACCCGACGGCGATGGGATCTGGGCGGCCGGCGAACCTCCTCCGCGCGCGGGCTGCCGGCTCGACGTCCTCGTCGACGGTGCAGAGGCCTTTCCTGCGATCGCGCAGGCAATCGAGGGCGCCCGCGAATTTGTCTACGTGATGGGTTGGCACGTCGCGCCCTATTTCGAGCTGGTGCGCGGCGAGCGCCCGGCTGTGCTCGGCGAGCTCCTGGCCGAGGCTGCGGGACGAGTCGACGTCAGAGTGCTCGTCTGGGCAGGAGCTCCGCTCCCCGCGTTTCACCCCACCCGCGCCGAGGTGTGCGAAGCGGTCAGAACGCTGACGCGCCGGACACGAATCCGCTGCGAGCCTGATCCGCGCGAACACCCGTTTCACTGCCATCACGAGAAGGCCGTGATCGTCGATGGCAAGGTCGCGTTCGTGGGAGGGATCGACATGACCGACCTCGCGGGCGATCGCTTCGACACCAGCGAACACCGGGCGCGTCGTCGCCTGGGCTGGCACGACGTGGGCACGCGGCTGCAGGGCCCGGCGATCGCGGACGTTCACGATCATTTCGTAATGCGCTGGCGGGAGCTGTCGGGCGAGCAAATCCCCGCGCTACAACCACCTCCGGCGGCGGCCGATCACGACGTACAGATTGTGCGCACGATCTCGGACGGGATGTACGACGCCGTCCCGCGTGGGGAGTTCCGCGTGCTGGAGAGCTACTTCCGCGCCATCCGTCAAGCGCAGCGCTTTATCTACCTCGAGAACCAGTTCCTGTGGTCACCCGAGATCGTCGAGCTCCTTGCGGCAAAGCTGCGCAATCCGGCGACGGCGGCCTTTCGGCTCCTCATTGTGCTGCCCGCCCGAGCCAACAACGGCCAGGACGACACAAGCGGCCAGCTGGGGATTCTTGCCGCCGCCGATGGCGGCGCCGGCCGACTGCTTGCGGTGACCCTCCGCTCGCTCAGCGGCGAGCGGGACGACCGTCTCTACGTCCACGCCAAGGTCGGCATCGTCGACGATCGCTGGCTAACGGTGGGATCGGCCAACCTCAATTCACATTCGCTTTTCAACGACACCGAGATGAACGTCGTCACCACCGACCGGCGGCTCGCCCAGGCGACTCGCGTTCGGCTGTGGTCCGAGCATCTCGGGGTCGACCCGGCCACCTTTGCTGAGGATGCTCCGGAGGATGTCGTGGATACGCGCTTCAGGCCGATCGCGGCCGAACAACTTCGGCGCGCACAGCGTGGTGCCGCGCCGACGCACCGGCTGCTCGAGCTACCCGGAGTGTCAAGAAGGTCCCGCCGGTTGCTTGGTCCGCTCGTCGGGCTCGTGGACGACGGCTAGCGCTGCCTGCCGCAGAGAGTCGTTACCTTCCCGGAGTGCGTCAGATCGTCCTTCTGCGCGGCATCAATCTGGGCCCCACCAACCGCGTCGCGATGCCCGCTTTGCGCGACCTGCTGAGTGAGCGCGTCTTCGAACACGTCCGCACCTACGTTCAGAGCGGCAACATCGTGCTTTCCAGCGAGCTCCCGCCGACGCGGCTGGCCACCGGGTGCAAGCGCGCGATCGCCGAGCGCTTCGGTCTCGATGTCGACGTCGTGGTCAGGACGCGCGACGAGCTGGCGGAGGTGGTCGCGCGCAACCCGCTCGCGGAAGTCGCGGTTAACCCAAAGCGCTACCAGGTCACTTTCCTCTCCGCCGAGCTCGACCGTCGTCAGGTAGAGAAGCTGAAAGCTTTAGCCGCGGAGTCCGAGCGCGTCCTGGCGGTGGGTCGGGAGGTGTACGCCTGGCACCCGGACGGAGTGGCGCGGTCAAAGCTCTGGGCACGGCTGGGCGGCAAAGGGCTTGGGGTCTCCGCGACGTCACGCAACTGGTCCACCGTGACGACACTGCTTGAGATGGCCGACGCGTAGGGCCTTGTTACGCCGGCTCAGCGCCGCGCCACTCGATCCAGGTGCCGTGCGAGTCAACCCACGCGACCGGCTCGCCGTCGACGCACACCAGAAAAGCGTCCTCGCGCGCCGGTTCCCCGAACGGTTCACTCGGCGCCCCGGGGATGCTCTCGATTCCCTCGTTGGCAAGCCACACGCCACCGACGTCGGCCACCGACCGGGCGAACGCGGCGCGTTCCTCGGCTTCGCCGACGTAGGCGAGCACAGCCGTGTGGTAGACGACCAGCGTGGCACCAGGCGGCGCTTGGGCGGCCAACCGTTTGAGGTCCCGGCGCAGGTCGCCGACGACCAACCGCGGCGGATCTGCGCGCGCGACCTCGATCGCCGCACGAAGCCCGGGGATGCGGTACTCCTCGCCGGGCCAGACCAGCGCCTCGAGCCAGCGAATGTCCTCGTCATTTGCGAGCTTGAGGGGGCGCCGGTCCAGTCCGGCACGCCAGGCGACCTCGACGTTTCGCACGGGCAGGGGCGTCCGCGGCGACGCGTGGCAGTGAAAGCGGGGCGGGATGACCGCCGACCGCGCGCTTGGCTCGATCACCGTGCCGTCGTAGTCGTAGGCATAGCGGTCAGCGAGCAGGCACAGCCCCGCCGACGCCCCGACTTCGAGCAGCGCCAGTGGCTGTGGGAGACCTGCGAGCACCGGCAATAGCGTCGCGCAGCGCGCAGGTTCGTTGGTCTGCGTCGAGTTCGCCGTCATAACCGCCGCGATCTGTTCCCATCGCTCGTGCACGAGCGAGATGAACTCGTCCGGCTCCTCGGGGGTTCCGTACAAGAAGCGGACGGCCCCGAGCAGGAGGTTCGGCTGTTGTTTGGGCTCGGGCATCGCCGCCAGCCAGTCGAGTATCTGGGCATCGTCGGCGACGGCGTTGGTAATGCGCTCGTAGACCGGCGAGCGTCCCGCCGCACCGAACCGAGCGAAACGCCGGTAGCGCGTGGCGATCTGCGAGCGGACATCCGACTCCGGGCCGGTGGCCATCGGCCTAACGTACCTGGCGCGTCTCGGGCGCCTTGGGCCTGGCTAGTGCTCTTCTGCCTCTAATGGGCGGACGGCGATCTCAAGCTCACGAATCGTCTTTAACAACCTCCGCTCCACGCGGTAGGGCCGACCCGAGTAGATGAGAGTGTCCAGCGGATACC
The DNA here is from genome assembly GCA_036501265.1 of Solirubrobacteraceae bacterium. Classification (GTDB taxonomy): domain Bacteria; phylum Actinomycetota; class Thermoleophilia; order Solirubrobacterales; family Solirubrobacteraceae; genus Palsa-465. Next base: position 15,390 of record DASYAP010000097.1, read on the forward strand.
AAAGTCCCACCCAGGCGATCACCGTGAAGACCCCATCACCAAGGAAGACGCGAATGGCCTGAGGCCAGTGGCTTTCCGTGAAAACCGTGGCGAGCGCCAAGCCCGCCGCAAGAACGACAGCTCCGAACAGCAACGTCTGCCATCCATCGCGCTGCGCAGCGGTGAGTTCGTGCTCGGCGCGCCTGATCCCGGCGTCGCAGTAGTTTGCGACCGCGCTCCTGATTCCACGCTCGGTCTGTGGCGTGATGTGCTGACGTGGAAGCAGAACCGCGAGCCGAAGCGGCCTGTCCGCGGACCCCGAGCTCAATTCGTTTCGTATCCGGTCTATGCCGGGGTAAGACCCCGGATTTCCTTCCGCGACGTTCGGAGGCCCATAGTCGAACAACTCGTTGGGCTCCCTTAGGGCAATGCGAAGCTCATCGTGTTCGAATCGGTCCCCATTCATGGCCGGTGCCCTGCGCCGCGCCCCCCACGCCGGCCTACGAACGCGGGCAGCGTGTAGGACAGACCGCGAACGCCCTACGCCGCGAGGCACTTCGTGCCGCTCCAAGTCAGGCTGATGCTCTCCATCTCTGCCCCGTTACTGCCTAGTCGTGGGCAGGCAAGCTACCACCTGGCAGGGTCAGAGGGCAGCGCTGAGTCCGCGGTCGCTCGACGGCGAGGCCTCGCTCAGCCTTCGTCGCTCGACGGCGAGGCCCGGCGATTGACGACCAGCTCAAATGCGTCGGCTACGTGCCACTCCCCAGAAAGCATGACTGGCTTGCCGTGGGGGTCGTAATCCACCTGATCGATGTGGAGCAGCGGAGTACCGCGCTTGATCTCGAGCAGCCTCGCCAGCCGCGCTGTCGCGACCGTCGGCACCAGGCGAGCGCTCGCGCTCGCGACAGGGTGCCCGGCACGAGCAAGCAACGTGTAGAGCGAATGATCGAGCGACTGGCTGTCGTTCCCGCTAAGGAGCCGTGACGGAATCCGATCCCGCGAGTAGATGATCGGGCGGCCGTCGGCAAGACGAATCCGCTCCACGTCGATGACCATCTCGCCATCGTCGAGGGCGAGCAGTTCGCGCTCGTCATCCGCCGGTCGGCGGACCTCCTTGCTCACGACCGCCTCGCCCGGCTCCTGTCCCGACGCCCGGATCATGCCCGTGTAGCTGACCGTGGTCTCGAGCGGGTGCCGCGTGCGAGGCGACGCGATGACATAAGTACCCGAGCCGTGCCTCCGAGCCAGCAAGCCGGCATCCATCAGGGCGGTTACCGCTTCGCGGATGGTCGATCGGCTGACCGCAAACCGCTCCGCCAACTCGCTCTCGTTTGCGAGCTTCGCTCCAGGTTCAAGCTTGCCCGTAGCGAGGTCCTCGAGCAGGCGATGGCGCACCTGTTCGACCAGTGATGGGCGCCTGCGCGCACTCATAAGGTCAATTCTTCACGCCGGCAGGGTGAGCGACGGGAGTCGAACCCGCGACCGCCGGGACCACAACTGGAATCTGCTGGCTGTTCTGACTTGCTCCTAATCTTATTTGCAGGGCTTTCGTGATCTGCGGTTCGGTCAGTTTCTCTCAGTTTGGTACCTCATGGGTACCTTGGCGTCCGCGCGCGGCTGTGGTCTACGCGCGTGACCTCGATCAGACGGCCCCGGGGAACCGGTTCTTTGTTCGTTGTCTGCGACGGCATCGGCCGCGAGACGTGGTACGGCAAGTGGCGCTTTGGCGGCCGACAGGTGAAGCGGCGGATCGGACCCAAACGGATTCCATCGACCCGCGAAAGCCTCACGTGCTCGCAGGCCGAAGCCGAACTGCGGCGACTCATGGGGGCCACCATTGCAGCCACACCGGGACAGCGGGTCACGGTGGAAGAGGCTGGCGCGGTACTGCTGTCGAAGTTGCGTGCGCAGGGCCGTAAGACGGCGACGCTCCAGACGTATGAGTCAGTGATCCGCGTGCAGCTCTCCCCCTTTTTCGGACGGCGCGCGCTCGAGAAGATCGGGCGGCGCGAGCTCGAGGCTTTCATCGCTGAAATGAATCGGGCAGGACGGGAGCCGAAGACCACGCTCAATGCACTCGGAGTGCTCCACTCGATCTTCGAACTTGCCCGACGCGAGGAGTGGGTGCAGGCGAACCCGTGCACGCTGGTGGACAAGCCACGCGTCGACGCAACCGATGCCGACATCCGTTTCCTCGATCCTGAGGAGATCGAGGCCTTGCTGCGGGCCGTGCCGGACGACAACCTCGGTCGAGTGGAACGACGCCTGTACCTGACCGCCGCAATGACCGGCATGCGACAGGGCGAGCTGCTCGCACTCCGCTGGCGCGACATCGACTGGGCCGCCCGGCGAGTCCGGGTTCGCCGAAGTTTCGTCCGCGGAGAATTCGGGACGCCGAAGTCGAAGCGGTCCTCGCGCAGCGTCCCGCTCGCCGACCATGTCGCTGGCGAAGTCGACCTGCTCCACCGCCAGACGCTCTACGACCAGGACGACGATCTCGTCTTCGCCCACCCGCACACAGGCAAGCCGCTCGACCGTTCGAAGCTCCTCAAGCGCTTCAAGGCCGCTCTTCGCCGCGGTGGCGTACGCGACATCCGCTTTCACGATCTACGGCACACATTCGGGACGCGGATGGCGGCCCAGGGCGTCCCGATGCGGGCCCTTCAGGAGATGATGGGACACCGCGACTTCAAAACGACCCTGATCTACGCGGAATACGCGCCAAGCACGCGCGAGGCCGAATGGGTCGAAGCCGCATTCCGGGCGGAGGCATCCACTGCGATCGATCGGGCTCCGGTATGAGCCTCGCCAAGCGAGATCTCCTCGCGCGGTACGTCGCAGAGCCCGTTGACTTGTTCCGGATTGTCACGGGTGCTACCCGCGGTGCCCCGGGCGTCCTGGAGTCGCTGCGCTCCAACTACGAACGGAACGCCCGGCCACGCGGCCTCGAGATCGAGTCCGCGCTACTCCACTTCGGCCTCTCGACGTTCGTGACGTTAGACGCCGCTGCCGACCGCGCAACGCGATGGCCGACGCTCGGAACGCACATTGCGCGCGTCCGGCTCGAGCCCGGCAACGGGTTCCACGTGGCAGAAACCGCCGCCGGCCACCGCACCGTCTGGGGCCGGCCGCTCCAGTTGCTGGCATGCGTCGTCGATATCCTGCCCGTAGGAGCTTCGTGATGGAGTACTCCCTGTTCAGCAGCACCGGCAACCTGATCGACTCGTTCGACGACGAGCCGCGGGCTCGCGCCGCGCTGCAGCGGATCGTCGCTGCCGAGCCCGAGGCCGCTGAGGACATCGCTCTGTTCATATCGGACGACGAAGGACGCGTCGTCGAGGGGCCGATCCACGCAGTCCCTGCTGCGACGCGCTGACACTCGAGCCGCTCGCTCACTGGGTTCCGCACCGGTCTGTTGTTTCGCGCTCCTTCATCCAGCTCTCGATCGTCTCGGGGCGGAAACGGACGTAGCGATCGCCGACGCGGACGCTAGGCAGCTCTGCCCTTCTGGCGAGCGCGTACACGAGCGAGCGCGGGACACGTAGGATCGCTGCGACGTCGTCGGCGGTGAGGAGCTGCCATCCCGAAATGGGTGTCGACGTTCCGACGGCGGGTAGCGGAGCCGCGTCGGTCGTGTCAAGCGCCGTCGTGGCGCTGGCGCGTTCCGGGAGCCGTGACTGTTGTCCTGGGGTTCCCCCGCGGCTTGGCGCGCCGTCTCGGCTCCGCTGTTTGACGGCGAGGTCTGGGCTGTGTCCGGACACTGCTGGGATCGGCTTCATCGTGTGCTCTCTATCTCCGAGCACATGCAACCGTGCAGTCCGGGACGGCATAACCATGAAGAGGGGACGCTTCGGGGACGTTCGGGGCGCCGATGCGTCCCCGCAATTGATCATGCTCTCCGGCCGGGTGCAAAGCCAACGAGCTCGAGCAGTCGCTTGGTTCTAATTTTCTTTGCTTAAATCAGAGGGGCCGGCGCCTGCTTTCGTTTGATAGGCAGCGCCCGGCCACCGCAGTCGCAACCGGGAAAGCACACGTGCCGCCAGGCAAGCACAGCGCCATCGCGGACGATCCCCTGGTCGCCAAGCCGATCGTTTGACGCGACATGCTGGGCGGGGGAAAGCGATCGCGCAGTCCGCGCAGCCGGACGCTCGACATTGGGCGAATGCACAACTCCACGAACCTGCGCCGCGATTCCACTCGTAAGCACGAGCGCTTAGGCCCGGTGCCTCCTTCGACGGTGATCGCGAGTCGTTGCCGGACCGAATCCGTTCCCTCCGATCGTGTGGCCCGCCGCTGCTCGTTCGGCTTGTGCGAGACGACGTCGCGAAGATAAGCTCGGCAGGAAGCGTTTCCGACCGAAAGGATGTCCACGATGAGCATGTTGGTTCGCTTTTCGCCCGAGTCGCTGACAGGTGACCGTTACGACGAGGCGAAGCGTCGCCTCAACGAGGCCGGGCATTGGCCGCCCGACGGCCTCGAATACCACGTTTGCTTCGGATCGGACGGACAACTGAAAGTCAGTGAGATCTGGGCCTCCAACGGTCAGTTCGAGGCATTCGGGCAACATCTCGGTCCGATCCTCGAAGAGGTCGGCATCAACCAGGCAGGCCCTCCCGAGCTCCTCGATATCTATAACGAGGAGCGCTTTTAGCGAACCGCCAGGGGGCTGCTGCCAGCACTCCCGTTCGCCCCATCGCGAGCCTGCGCCGGCCCGACTCCGCACGATCGCTTCCGGTCTTGCGCGCGCATGGGCCGCGCGATCGCCCCGGCGACTCGCCGCTTGTCGGGCGGCGGCGCCCCCGGGGCGAGCGTTCCGCCGCGAACCGGATCCACGCCCCGATGCCGGCGTTGCTGACCCAGCGGCGGGAGCTGCGGTTGCTCAGCGGTTCTCGCGCAGCTTGGCCGCGAACTGTGTCGGCGTCAGGATCGGGAGGTCGTTGCTCAGGACGAGCAGGTCCTGATCGCCGGTGACCAGGTACGCGCGGCGGTCGATCGCGAGTGCGAGGAGGTAGTCGTCGTCAGGGTCGCGGGAGCCTACCGGTGGTGGGCTTGCTGGATCCTCGGCGACGGTTCCGTGGTCGCGGATCCAGGTGGCGAACGCGGCGGCTTTCTCTCGGGCGATTCGCTTACGCAGCTTGGGATAGGCGAGCGTCCGGTTGAGCTCCGCGAGGAGCAACTCGGAGACGACGAGCTCAAACTGGCCGTCGCGGCCAGCACGCAGGATCTCGGCCGACGACCCCTTAGCGGACAGCACGCCTGAGATCAGGACATTGACGTCAACGACCGCGCGCACCAGATGACCGTCGGCGAGGCCTCGTCGCGTGCTGTGCCTCGACGGCGAGCTCGGACGCCTTGGCTTCGGACATAGTTGCGTTTGCCCACAGCTCGTCGAGAACGTCGAGCTTGAGGTCCCGGCGCAGAGATTCCTCAATCACGGCGCTGTCCGAAACGCCGGAACGCGCTGCGCGAATCTTGACCCACTTCAGGACGTCTTCGTCGATCGTGAGGGTCGTACGAACCTTGGCCACGGGTCGCATCTTATCATCACGATACGGTGATGCGACGATGACGAGGGTCAATCGTCGTCCAGAGGAGCACGTCATGGAATCCACACCGTTGCTGGACTGCGCCGGCCGGCGCCGTTCGCCAGCGACAACGTCAAGCTTTCACCAAGGGCTCTTGCCCAGGAACAAGGGTCTCCGGTATCCCCCCGACCCGCCGACGGTCGAGGAGATCGTTGCGGTGATGCGCGCCGCCGGCCATAGCCCGGAGGGCGTGCGATTGCGCGGGATCATCGTGGTGCTTTGGCGTGCCGGGCTGCGGATCAGCGAGGCGCTCGCCCTCAGTGAGACGGATCTCGACCCAGGCCGTGGTTCACTCGTCGTCCGCCACGCGGCCCGAACGTGCACCGCAGAACGGCCGAAGAGCTCTTTCACGTAGGCGAGGATCGCAACTCAGACGGATGCCTGTGTGCGGGACAGAGGGGCACGGGGAGGCCAACTACCGTTTGTGCCCTTCTAGCTGAACCCAGCAATTGGTACCTCATTGGTACCTTGGAGTCCGGCTCACATAGGTGGCTTCAGATGAAAAGCTGGCCTTTTGCAGGCTTTCCTCGAGGGGTGAGCGAGGGGACTCGAACCCCCGACCGCCGGGACCACAACCCGGAGCTCTACCAGCTGAGCTACGCCCACCGTGGAGCCACTGAATCTACCAGCGGCGACGCGACTCCCAGCCTAGCCGGGTCGTCTGGCTGCGCATCGCGCAAGCTTAGGCCTAGGCGGTCCTGGCGCCGGTCGACTTCGTACGCCGCGCGATCACCGTTCGTCGCGCGGTTCACGAACACAAAGTCATCGGGGGGGTGATGTCGCCGCGACGGCTGAGTCGCTTCAGCGCGGCCGCGACCTGGCGCAACATTCGCTTGTAAGTTCGGGTGAGTCCTGCAGTCAAGTTGGTTCCTTGAGAGCGCGGGGCGTTAGGTTCGGGGTTAACGTCCCCGGCGTGGCCATCGACCCCGCCGAGAATGTCGCCCACTCGCTCCGGGACCGCGCCCCGGTGCTACAGCAATTGCGCCTCGCTGTCGTCGGCGCATTCATTCTCGGCCTCTTCGTCCAGTTCTATCTCGCCGCGCGTGGGGCGTTTGGCGCTTCGAGCTACTCCGCGCGTAGGACATTCGGCGATGTATTGCACTTCGTGACTCCTGTCGTCCTGGTGCTGACCCTCCTCAGCCCGGGCGACGCGGAACCGGGTCGACATCGGGCTCGCGATCCTGCTCGTAGCGCTGTTTGAGTTACAGCTCGCCCTCGCCGACCTAGACCATCCGAACGTCGGCGCGTTCCATCCGGTCAACGGGCT
>DASYAP010000098.1:0-11275 GCA_036501265.1 Solirubrobacteraceae bacterium
TGTTGCAGCCGCGCCATCGAGCCGAACTGCTTGATCGTCAGCGGGAGAAGGCAGGCACGGACGACGACGGTCAGCAGGACGATCGACCAACCCCACGGGACGCCCACGCTGTTGTGGAAGAACTTCAGCACCGCCTCGAAGACGTCGATTAGCGGCTGGAAGATGTTCGCGGGGACGAGCAGCATCGGGTCAGGTGGTGGGCGCCGCCGCTCGGGACTTGAACAGCCGCTGATCCTCTACCGGATCAAAGCCTCCGTGGCTCCACGGGTTGCAGCGCAGCAGCCGCCAGCCAGCGAGGACGAGACCGCGAAGTATGCCGTATCTCTGCACCGCCTGCGCGGCATATTCCGAGCACGATGGGTAGTAGCGACAGTGCGGGCCGATGGCCGGCGAGACCAGTCGCTGGTACACGCGGATCGGCAGGACCAGGAGCGCCCGTATGTACCTCACGAAGCCACCTCGGAAGCGGGGTCCACGTCGGAAGCGGGGTCCACGTCGGAAGCGGCTCGCGTCTCGCCGGCACCGGGCACCTTCGCGATCAGCTCGGCGAGGGCGGTCTGAATCCCGCTCAGGCCCTCGCGCTCGGCCAGCTCCCGCGCACCTTGCCGAGCCACGACCACGGCATCGCTGGCACCGGGTAGCCGCGGCCCCTCGGCGGCGAACGCCTCACGCAGCAGTCGCTTGACCCGATTGCGCTCGACGGCCCCACCGACCTTCCGGGAGACCGAGAGGCCGAGGCGAGCGCCACCATCCTCACTTGCGCGCGGAAACACGTAGAGCACGAGATCCCGGCCGGCGTGTGAGCGCCCATGCCGAAACACCCGGTCGAACTCCGCGCTACGCGAGAGCCGTCCCCGTCCTGGCCGCTGCCCGGAGCCAGGCGCGAGGCGCATCAGACCGTCAGGCGCTTGCGTCCCTTTGCGCGCCGGCGCTTGAGCGTCGAGCGACCGGCGCGGGTGCGCATTCGGGCCCGAAACCCGTGGACGCGTGCGCGCTTGCGCTTCTTCGGCTGATAGGTGCGTTTCATCGTTCACAGCCCGAACCGGGGACCGCCGAGACGGGGGACGAGTGAGTATACGCACAGGGTCTGGGGGCCCGATGAGAGTCCCAAAGTGGGGTCCGGGAGGACCGCTAAACATCCTGACCACTCCGCGTTCACTTTTTTCTCGCGCTTTGCGTCAAGGCCCCTCGCGGAGGCCAGATCGCCGTTGGTATATTCGCCGACCCCGAGCGGTTTCCGCCCGGCCCCTCAGCAGAAGGTCTTCGATGCTCCCCGGGAGGAGTCGTTTGGCGCTGGACGCGCAACCCGAGCCCATGCCTGCATGGCGGACGATCCGCACCGAGCTCAGGCGACTCGTCGGCGAGACCACCTACGACATCTGGATCGCCCCGATCGAGGTCCAAGGGTGGGACGGCGAGCTCCTGCTCCTGAAGGCGCCGGCGGGGACCCAGGGTTGGGTATCGGATCGCTTCGGAAGGGTCTTGGAGCGGTGCGCGAGGCAGATCCTCGGCGCGAGCACTCGAATCGCTTTCGACGGCCCCAAGGCGAGCGCCACCCGAACCGCTGAGCGGGCGCTGGCGCCGGCTCAGTCGGTCACCGGCGCGGCGTTCAACCCCCGCTACAGCTTCGACCAATTCATCATCGGACAAGGCAATCGGCTGGCCCACGCTGCGGCCCTCGCTGTAGCCGAACACCCCGGCCAGGCCTACAACCCCCTGTTCCTCCACGCGCCACCCGGGCTCGGCAAGACCCACCTGCTCCACGCGATCGGCAACTTCGTCAACGCCTTCAGCGCCGGAGCGACGGTCCGCTACACCACCGCCGAGGCGTTCACCAACCACTTCGTCACCGCGCTGAACGCGAAGGCGCTCGAGCCGTTCAAGCGGGCCTACCGCGACGCCGACGTGCTGCTCATCGACGACGTTCAGTTTCTGGCCAGCAAGGCCAAGACCGAAGAGGAGTTCTTCCACACCTTCAACGCCCTCTATGAGCGCGGGCGCCAGCTGGTGCTCACTTGCGACCGCCTCCCCCGAGCACTGGTCTCAGTGCAAGAGCGGCTGCGCGAGCGCTTCGAAGCCGGGCTGGTGGCCGACATCAAGACGCCAGACCAGCCGACCCGGGTGACAATTCTCCGCAAACGCGCCCAGCTCGACCAGATCCGCATCGAGGACGACGCGGTCCTGGAGTTGATCGCTGAGCGTGTTACCGACAACGTCCGCGCCCTGGAGGGCGCCCTGATCCGCGTGGTCGCTCACCACTCGCTCACGCAGCGACCGATCGACGTCGCACTGGCCACCGAGGTCATGGACGTCATGTATCCGGCCGGCGGCTCGACGTCACTTTCGATCGAGGCGATCCAAACCGCCGTCGCCGACTACTACGCCCTCACGCCCGAAGAGCTCGTCTCGCCGTCGCGCGCCGCGCGGATCGCCTGGCCGCGCCAGATTGCCATCCATCTGGCGAGAGACCTCAGCACCGCCTCGCTGCAGGCGATCGGCAGCGCTTTTGGAGGGCGCAACCACGCAACCGTGCTACACGCCTGCAAGCGGGTGTCAGAGCGTTTGCACAACGATCAACAAGCTGTCGATCAGATCGCTCAGATCCACGCTCAGCTGCGCGGACGCCAAGCCGACCGGGACTATTGACAGACTTGCCTGTCCGCCGTGCTCAACAACTTCTCCGCAATATGCGCGTGATCGCGCACTTCTCCACAGCCTGCATTCGCTCTATGACTTCTAATTCCTTTTTGAGGTATTCATCGTGAAGATCTCTCTCGAGCGCGACGTTCTGCTGGGCCAGCTGCAAACGGTCAGCAGGGTCGCCTCGACCCGCAGCGCCATCCAAGCGCTCTCCGGCGTGCAGTTTGCGACTGCCACCTCGGGCTGCGAGCTGCGCGCGACCGACATGGACGTCGGCCTTCGTGTTCCGCTCGTCGCTGAGGTCGCCCGCGAGGGGTCGGTCGTGCTCCCGGCGCGCCTGCTACTCGACGTGGTCAGATCGCTGCCGGCCGCCGCCGTCTCGCTCGAGCTGCGCTCGGCTGAGCAGGACGTAGAGATCGTGTCCGGTAACGCGACCTTCCATATCCGGACACTGCGCAGCGACGACTTCCCCCCGTTCCCGGAGCCCGACTCCGAGTCGGCCGTGGAGCTCTCGGCCGAGGCGTTCGTATCCACGGCGATCAAGGTCGCGGGCTCGGCTTCGCGCGACGAGACCCGGCCGGTGCTGACTGGGATCCTGGTATCGGCCTCCGAACGCGACCTGCGCATGGTGGCTACTGACTCCTACCGTCTAAGCGTCAAGGAGACCACGCTGGATGCGCCGCTGTCCTCGGGCTTCGAGGTAAACGTGCCGGCGCGGGCGCTGCAGGAGTTAGCGCGTCTGGTGACCCACGCGGCAGAGGATCCGCTCAGCGTGAGCGTTCGCCAGAACCAGGTGCTGTTCACGCTCGGGCGCGTGGTTCTGTCTTCGCGGCTGATCGACGGCCAGTTCCCCAACTACCGGCAGCTGCTGCCCGAGAGCTTCGAGCACGAGTTGAGACTGGCCGGGGGCGAATTCACCGAGGTGGTACGGAGGATCAGCCTGTTGGCGCAGAAGAACGCTCCCCTGCGACTGGCGTTCGCCGCCGGCGAGCTGACCGTCTCCGCGCAGACTCCTGACGTCGGGGAGGCACTGGAGTCGATGCCGGTGGCGTTCCAAGGCGAGCCACTCGAGATCGGCTTCAACCCCGAGTTTCTGCGCGCTGGCCTGGAGGCGATCGAGGAGGGGGACGTGCTGCTGAAGCTGATCAGCCCCTTGCGTCCAGGCCTGATCGAGGCCGCCGACGAGAGCCACTTCCGGTACCTGATCATGCCGATCAGGCTCAACGTCTAGGGGAGGGTTCGTGCGCGTCGTGCGCGTCACGGTGCGTGACTTTCGCAACTACCACGATGTCCAGGCGGAGTTTGGCTCCGGTCTGACCGTGATCACCGGTCCAAACGGCGCCGGCAAGACGAACCTGATCGAGGCCCTGTACTTCGGATGCGCCGGCCGGTCGTGCCGGACCAGCAATGAGCGCGAGGTGATCCGCTTCGGTGAGAAGGCAACACGGGTCGTGGTCGCCACAGCAGATGACGACGGCGCGCACGAGCTGGCGGTGGGCTTCGTTCCCGGCGAGCCCAAGCGGATGCGGGTCGACGGCGCGGCGGTCGAGCGACTGGTGGACGTCGCCGAGCGGCCCTTGGTCAGCGTGTTCATGCCGGACCGGTTGGAGCTGATTAAGGGCGCGCCGGCGCTGCGCCGCGCCCATCTGGATCAGTTCGTGGCGGCACTGTGGCCGGCCCGGGTGGCGACTCGTCGCGCTTACGCGCAGGCGCTCGCGCAGCGAAACGCTTTGATCGCGCGGATCAGGGCCGGGTCAGGGGGACGGGCCTCACTGGCGAGCTGGGACGCGCAGCTCGCCGCCCGGGGTATCGAGCTGATGAACGACCGGCGTGCGGCCGTTGACGCGATGGCCGCTGCGTTCGGACGGATCTGCGCCGAACTCGGCCTGGACGGAGAACCGGCGATCGCGTATCGCCCGCGCTCTCGTGCGACTGACGCCGAGCAGCTGGGAGCCGAGCTGGCCGAGCGCGTCGAGGGCGACGTGGAACGCGGCTTCACCGGCCACGGTCCGCACCGCGACGAGCTGGCGACGGTTCGCGACGGCCGCGAGCTGCGGGCGTACGGCTCGCAGGGTCAGCAGCGCCTGGCGCTCCTGGCCCTGCTGCTGGCGGAGCGCGAGACGCTGTCCGACCGCCGCCGGACACCCCCGGTGATGCTGCTCGACGACGTGATGAGCGAGCTGGACCGCCAACGCCGCCAGGCGCTGGTCGACCTGCTGCGCTCGGGTAGGGGCCAGTCCGTGATCACCGCCACCGACATCGATCAGGTGCCGCGCGCCACCGACCGGGGGGTGACGCGCCTCGCCGTGTCCGCCGGGAACGTGCTCGGCGAGGCGGTCGCAGCGTGACGCCATACCGGCGCGCGCCGCGCCAGATGACGGTGGCGTTAGGGCGCCTGGCCGACGAGCTTGCGCCAGCGACGCTGCTGGCCGAGGTCCAGCGGACGTGGCCCGGTGTAGTGGGCGCGACGATCGCCGAGGAGGCGACGCCGACGGCGGAGCGAGGGGGCGTGGTGACCGTGTCCTGCTCGGCTTCGGTGTGGGCTCAGGAGCTCGATCTGATGGCCTCGCAGATCGTCGCTCGTCTCAACGGAGCCCTGGCCCGTGGAACCGTTCAGCGGCTGCGCTGCATTGCCGTCGGACCGGTACGCCAGTAGCGGCCTCAGGGCGACTAACTTTTCTCCATTTTGCAGGTAAAATAGCTAGCCGTAGGGGGCGGATCCGGCCGCCCCTTGTGCTATTGTTGACAGCATCCAATTCGACGCCCCGGCGCGCCCTGGCGTGGCGCGGGACCGGGGCGTCTCAACGTCCATCGGAGGATCGTGGCGAACGACGATGGCGCCCGAACGGGCGCTGACAAGAATTCCAATTACGACGCGCAGGACATCACCGTGCTCGAGGGGCTCGACGCGGTTCGCCGTCGCCCGGGGATGTACATCGGCTCCACCGGACCGCGGGGGCTTCATCACCTCATCTACGAGGTCGTCGACAACTCGGTCGACGAAGCGCTGGCCGGCCACTGCACGGCGGTGACGACCACGATCCACCCCGACAACTCGATCACCGTCGACGACGACGGGCGCGGGATCCCGGTCGCGGTCATGGCCAAGGAGCAGCGTCCCGCCGTCGAGGTCGTTCTCACCGTGCTGCACGCCGGCGGGAAGTTCGGCGACGGCCGCGGCTACAAGGTGTCAGGCGGCCTGCACGGCGTTGGCGTCTCGGTCGTCAACGCGCTGTCCGAGCGCCTGGAGGTGGAGGTCCGCCGCGACGGCTACAAGTTCACACAGACCTACGAGCGCGGCAAGCCGCTGGCGGACCTCGAGCAGGGGGAGCCGACCAAGGAAACCGGCACCATAATCACCTTTCTGCCCGACGCCGAGGTGTTCGAGAGCTTGGAGGTCGACTTCAAGACGCTCGAGGAGCGGATGCGCGACACCGCGTTCTTGACCCGCGGCCTGCACATCACGATCGTCGACGAGCGCGGCGAAGGCAACCGCGCCGAGTTTCAGTACGAGGGCGGAATCGTCGACTTCGTCACCTACCTCAACCAGAACAAGGAGCCAATCCACAAGAAGGTCGTCTCGTTCGAGGGTGAGAGTGAGGAGGGCGCGGTCGAGGTGGCGATGCAGTGGAACTCCTCCTACCAGGAATCGGTGTTCTCGTTCGCCAACAACATCAACACCCTCGAGGGCGGTTCCCATCTCAGTGGCTTCAGGTCCGCGCTGACCAGCGCGCTCAACCGGTACGCGCGCGAGAAGGGCGAGCTCAGGGAGAAGGACGAGAACCTGACCGGAGAGGACGTCCGCGAGGGCCTCACCGCCGTGATCTCGGCCAAGCTGACCGACCCGCAGTTCGAGGGTCAGACGAAGACCAAGCTCGGCAACCCCGGCATGCAGGGGTTCGTGCACTCGATCGTCAACTCCCGCCTCGGGGAGTTCTTGGAGGAGAACCCCCAGGACGCCCGCGCGGTCATCCGCAAGGCGGTACAGGCCGCTCAGGCCCGGTCGGCGGCACGCAAGGCGCGCGACCTGACCCGGCGCAAGTCGGCCCTGGAGAACTCGACCCTGCCGGGCAAGCTCGCCGACTGCTCGGTCAAGGATCCGTCGCTGGCCGAGCTGTTCGTGGTGGAGGGGGACTCCGCCGGCGGCTCGGCGGTCAGCGCTCGTGACCGCAACACCCAGGCGATCCTCCCGCTGCGCGGGAAGATCCTCAATGTCGAGAAGAGCCGGATCGACAAGGTGCTCGGCAACACCGAGATTCAGGCGCTGATCACCGCGATCGGGACCGGCGTCCGCGACGAGTTCGACATCGCCAAGGCCCGCTATCACAAGGTGGTGCTGCTGACCGACGCCGATGTCGACGGCGCGCACATCCGCACGCTCGCCTTGACGCTGCTGTTTCGCGAGATGCAGCCTCTGATCGAGGCCGGCTACGTCTACATCGCCAAGCCGCCCTTGTACCGCCTGACCCGCGGTCGCAAGCCCCGCTACATCGAGCGCGAGTCCGAGCTCGAAGACATCCTGCTCGGCGACAAGTTCGACAAGCTCGAGATCTACGACCGCCACAACAAGCAGTTCAAGCTCACCGACGCGCGCTGGAAGCGCTTCTCTCGGCTGCTCAAGCAGTACGAGGGCTGGGCCGCGGCGCTGCGGGCCGCGCACGGCCATGGCGTCGTCGCGTTCATGCAGCAGGCCCGGCTGCTCGAGGAGCAGATCGTCGATGCCGCCACGCTGATCCGACACGTCGCCGCACACGAGCAGAACGGTGGTGGTGACGCCTACGGCCTGCAACTGGTCCGTGAGGAGCCCGAGGAGATCGTGGTCCGTACGGTCGAGGCCAAGACAGGCCTGGCGTCCACCCACCACGTCCGCCGCGCGGCGCTCGACGCCAACGAGTACCACCGGCTGGTAGACGTCCACGGTGAGCTGGCGGCGCTGACCGGCACGCCCCCATTCATGGTTCGCCTTGGCGACAGCAGTACCGAGGCGGGCACCTTCGAGGAGCTGCACGACGAGGTGCTCGAGATCGCCCAGAAGGGAATCGATTACTACCGCTTCAAGGGCCTGGGCGAGATGGACGCCGACGAGCTGCGCGAGACGACCATGGATCCGGCGACCCGGACCCTGGTCCAGGTGACGATGGAGGACGCGGCCTCGGCCGACCTGGTGTTCTCGATGCTGATGGGCGATCAGGTGGAGCCGCGCCGTGCCTTCATCGAGGAGAACGCCCGACTCGTGACCAACCTCGACATCTAGCCAGGAGCACGAACGATGTCAGCGATCGACACTCTCGACGGCGGAAACATCGAGCCTCGCGGGCTCGAGGAGGAGATGCGCTCGGCGTATCTCGACTACGCCATGTCGGTGATCGTGGGGCGCGCCCTGCCCGACGTCCGCGACGGCCTGAAGCCGGTTCACCGCCGCGTGCTCCACGTGATGAACGAGCTTGGCCTGCAGCCGAACCGCAAGCACGTCAAGTGCGCCCAGATCGTCGGCGAGGTGATGGGCAAGTTCCACCCCCACGGCGACAGCGCCATCTACGACGCGCTGGTGCGGCTGGCCCAGGACTTCTCGATGCGCTACCCGCTCGTCGACGGGCACGGCAACTTCGGCAACATCGACGGCTATTCAGCGGCGGCGATGCGCTACACCGAGGCGCGGCTTGACCGGCTGGCCACGGAGATGCTGCGTGACATCGACGCTGACACTGTCGACTTCGCGCCGACCTACGACGGGACGCGAAGCGAGCCGCTGGTGCTGCCGGCGCGGTTCCCCAACCTGCTCGTCAACGGCGGCTCGGGCATCGCCGTTGGGATGGCGACCAACATCCCGCCACACAACCTCCGCGAGGTGATCGCCGCCACGATCGCCTACATCGACGACCCCTCGATCGACGTCGAGGGCTTGATGAAGCACATCAAGGGCCCCGACTTCCCCACCGCCGGCACGATCCTCGGCCGCGAAGGGATCCGCGACGCCTACGCCACCGGCCGGGGGCGGGTCCGCGTGCAGGCCAAGGCCCACATCGAGCCCATCGGTCAGGGCAAGGAGGCGATCATCGTCACCGAGCTTCCCTACCAGGTTCGCAAGGGCGGCGAGGGTGGGCTGATCCTGAAGATCCGTGACCTGGTGATCGAGAAGAAGCTCCCCGAGATCACCGACCTGCGCGACGAGTCAGATCGCCACGGGATGCGGATCGTGATCGAGCTCAAGCGCGACGCGATCCCCAAGGTGGTCCTCAACAAGCTTCACAAGCACACGCCGATGCAGACGACGTTCGGCGTCAACATGGTCGCGCTGGTCGACAACGTGCCGCGCACGCTGTCGCTGCGCGAGGTGATCGGCCACTACGTCGACCATCAGCGCGACGTCGTCGTGCGCCGCACCAAGTACGAGCTGCGCCGCGCCGAGGACCGAGCCCACGTTCTGCAAGGGCTGCTGATCGCGCTCGATGACCTCGACGCAGTGATCGAGCTGATCCGCAGCTCGCCTGATCCTGAGGCGGCGCGCAGGGGCTTGGTCGAGCGCTACGACCTGACCGTGGTGCAGGCGCAGGCGATCCTCCAGCTGACGCTGAGCCGTCTGACCGCGCTGGAGGCGGACAAGATCAAGCAGGAGCACGCCGACCTCGTGGAGCGAATCAAGGAACTGCGCGAGATCCTCGGCGACGAGGAGAAGGTCAACGCCCTGATCAGGGACGAACTGAAGGAGATCGCGGAGGCATACGGCGACGAGCGCCGCACCGAGATCACCCACGCCGACGGTGAGATCGACATCGAGGACCTGATCGCCGATCAGCAGATGGTCATCTCGATCACCCACTCCGGCTACATCAAGTCGTTGCCGCTGTCGACCTATCGCCAGCAGCGGCGCGGTGGGGTCGGTGTCACCGGGATGGACATGAAGGACGAGGACTACATCGAGCACCTATTCGTGTGCTCGACCCACGACTACCTGCTGTTCTTCACCAACCGGGGCAAGGTCTACCGGCTCAAGGTCTACGAGCTGCCCGAGGCCTCGCGCACCGCCAAGGGCCGCGCGCTGGTCAACCTCCTCCCCCTGCGCGAGGGCGAGCGCGTCCAGTCGGTGCTGGCGACGCGGGACTTCAACGAGGGTCGCTACCTGGTGTTCGCGACCCGCAACGGGATCATCAAGAAGACCGAGTTCGGCGCCTACAACACGCCCATCAAGGCCGACGGGATCATCGCGATCAACATCCGCGACGACGACGAGCTGATGGCGGTGCGCCGTACCAGCGGCCACGACGACATCATCATGGTCTCGCGCTCGGGCCAGGCGGCGCGCTTCAGCGAGGACGCCGTGCGCTCGATGGGCCGCGACACCAGCGGCGTGCGCGGCATGAACGTCTCGCAGAAGGACAACGCGGTGCTGGCGATGGACGTGGCCCGCGACGACCAGGAGCTGCTCGTCGTGACCGAGAACGGCTACGGCAAGCGCAGCCCGATCCCGGATTACCCGGTCAAGGGTCGCGGCACGATGGGCGTCAAGACCATCACCCTGACGGAGAACAAGGGTGCGCTGGCCGGCGCACTGGTCGTCCGTGAGCACCAGGAGCTCGTCTTCATCTCCCAGAACGGCATGGTCCAGCGCACCTCGGTGCGCGGTATCAACCGCTACGGCCGCGCCTCCCAGGGCGTGCGGGTGATGAACATCCGCGACGACGACCAGGTGAGCGCCGTGGCGCTGGTGGTGGAGTCCGACGCCGCGACCGCGGCGGTGGTTGCCGCCGACCAGCTTCCGCTCGACGCCGCCGATCCCGATGTGGGGGCCGATCCTGATGTGGTCGCGGGTTCCGACGCCGCCGCCGAGGCCGACGGGGACGGCTCCGCGCCCAGCGACGACGACTGAGCCGGCCGCAGGCTGGAAGCGGAGTCGCCCCGCGGGCAACGGTGGGCGATTGCGCCGCACCTGGCGTGGTTGGCTCGTCGGTTGACCGTTTGCCCGTTGCGGGCTGGTGGCTCGTGGTCCGTGCCTCGTGGTCCGTGGTCCGTGGTCCATGGTGGGCCGGTTGCAACGCGTGCTTTTGCGCCCGACCCGCCAGGCCCTCAGGATTGGGCGCTGAAACGACCGCGCGGTGAGCGGGACCCGACGCGGCTCGTCCAGCGCGTCATCGCGTGTCGGATTTCGTTCGCTTTTGACCGCCCCGCCCCGGTCCCGGTCCCCGGCAATTCCGGCCTCGACCCAACTATTCTCAGGGCAGTGGCGTCCCGGGGCCGGCGTGGCCCGCCTTCGTACAGCGCCGCCTGATTGCCGGCCCGGGCCCGTCGCTGGTCTCTGGTCGAGGCGGTCGACGTCATCGGTGTAGGCCCCCTAGGCCGTGGGTCACAAGCCACTAGAGGCGGGGCCGGTGACCGCATTTCCAGCCGCCAGTGCTAGGCCGGGCAGGGCGTCGAAAACTCTTCATCTCGAACTGGAACGGAACGTTCCGATCTGATACGCTACCTGTAGTTACAGAACAGAATCGTCCGTTCCGAGCAGAGAGGGTGGCAAGCATGGATTTCAAGCTCGAGCTGGTGGCAGTGCCCGTCTCCGACGTCGACCGCGCCAAGGCGTTCTATTCCGAGCAGGCTGGCTTCAATGCCGATCACGACTTCACCGTCAGCGAGGACATGCGCT
>DASYAP010000099.1:0-32097 GCA_036501265.1 Solirubrobacteraceae bacterium
GAGCGGTCGATGAAGCGGTGAATGGTCTCGCCGTAAGCGGCAACATCCGCGACGCGCACGCGGCCGTGATCATCGCTCAGATCCCGCGGCTCGGCGATTCCCGTTGCGCCACGAGCGTTGGCCTCTCGGTAGGCGTTATCGACGTCCGGCACCGAGAGCGCGATCACCTTCACGCCGTCGCCGTGCTTGGCATGGTGCCGCGCGATCTCCGTGTCGGAGCGCAGCGTGCCTGTAAGCACCAGCAGGATCTCGCCCTGTTTGAGCACGCGCGAGACGCGGTCCCGGATGCGCGTCTCCAGACCGCTGAATGCGACCTCGGTGAAGCCGAACGCGCGCTGGAAGTAAAAGCTCGCCTGGGTGGCGTTGCCGACCCACAGCTCGACATGGTCGATGCCGTGCAGCGGCATGAAGTCCTTGACCTGCGGTGCAGCAACTGTCTCAGTGGTCGTCGTCATCTAGCCCTCCCGAGCGCTCGGCCGCCAGCTCCTGGGCGGCTATCAACGTGTTGGTGCCCGCCGCCGCGGCGCGGGCGTAGATCTCCTCGAGCGTCTCGCCGATGCGCTCGATCGCTCGCTCCACCCGCTGTTCATCGAACCCGTGCAGCTCATCGGAGACGGCGATGAGGCCGCCGGCGTTGGCTACGAAGTCTGGGGCCCAGACGATGCCGCGCTTGCGCAGGGCATCCGCAGCGGAATCGGTCGCAAGCTGGTTGTTGGCCGCGCCTGCGACCACCGACACGCGCAGCTTGGCGATCGTCTGGTGATCGAGGACGCCTCCGAGCGCGCAGGGTGCGAACACGTCGGCTTCGGCGCTCATGGCTTGATGAGGCTCGAGCCAGCGGGCGCCGAGCTGCTCGGCGAAGTCGCGCTTGCCGGGATCGACATCCGAGACCGACAACTGGGCGCCCGCATTGTGCAGGCGACGGGCAAGCGTCGATCCCACATGCCCCAGGCCGAGCACGATCACGTGGCGGCCCTCAAGCTCTCCCCGCAGCGAGGCGCGGATCGCCACGTCGATGCCGTGGGCCGTATACGGGCTGGGGTCGCCGGCCCCTCCCTCAGCCCGCGGGCGGCCCGAGACGTGGTCGGTGAACCGGGACATATAGGAGATGTCCTCCTCGGAGGTTCCGGCGTCCTGGGCGGTGATGTACTGACCGTCGAACGACTCCACCAACTCGGCGAAGTCGCGCAGCGCCAGGCGTCGGTGGTACGCGTCCGGAGCGCAGTCGGGCATGGCCGCGATCACTCCCTTGCCGCCGCCGAGCTCCAGCCCCGCGATGGCTGCCTTGAAGGTCATGGCCCGCGCCAGCCGCTTAACGTCGAGAATCGCGTCGTCCGCAGAGGTGTAGGGCTCGAAGCGGCAGCCTCCCAAGGAGCGCCCATCGACCGTTCGGTGGATCGCGATCGCGACGGTGAGCCCGGAGCGTTTCCCCTCCCGCACTCGGACCTCGTGGAAATCGCTCAGGAAGGGACGGTCGGAAGCGAGTGCGGTCATCGAGCCATCGCCTTTGCGCTGGCGCGAAGCTCCTCGATGTACTCGTCGCTCGCCTGCTCGAAGAACCCGCCAACCACTTCAACCACCTCCTGGATCGAATCTGCCCGGTAGAGCACCGGTTGGTAGGCGGTGATGTCGTAGTCCGCCGTACCCATCTCAACGAGGTCGAGCGGCCGGTGATCCATCCCCCGGAACTCCTCGATCTCCCCGTAACTGGAAAGGATGCCCGCTCCATAGGCCCGCAACTCGCCGTCCTCGACGACCGTCCCGAACTCGAGCGAGAACCAGAACACCTTCGAGAGGAAACGAGTGTTCTCGATGTCCTTCAGTCGCCGGGTGGCGACGCCGGCCAGGCGGTGCAATTCGCCGAACGTGGGTGTCGCAAGCAGGTGGCCGTGGCCGATGACCTCGTGAATGATGTCGGGCTCAGGGGTGTACAGCGGCACCTCCGGGTGGCGCACATACTGGGTCGAGTAGAACCGGCGGTCGGCGAGTGAGCCGTAGAACTGCTCGAGCGGCACCAAGCCGGCGGCGGGCAGATAGCGCCAGCCACTGATCGGCTCGACGCGGGAGGAGACCTCGTCCAGCGAAGGCACGTGGTCCGTGGGCAGGCCAACGCCCGCCTTGGCGTCGAGGTACTCGTGCACGGCGTAGCGCTCGTGCTTGCTCCCGAGCTCGCTACAGACGGTCCGCCAGACGTTCTGCTCGTCCTTGGTGTACGCGATGGTCGGAGCTGGGTCGCCGGCACGCCACGCAAGCGCCGCCGCCGCAATGTCGCTGCGCCGCGCCCGATAGACGGGGTCATTGGCGCCCGGATGGTCGTGGGCGAGGTGGACGGTGACCTCGCCCCTCTCGTCGGTGGTCACCGGCGAATAGAGCTGTGCTTCCTCGTACATCCTGTTACGTAAGCGTCTAGCACCGATGGGCGAAAGTTGCAAGTCTGTACAGCGGGAGCTGCAAGATTGCCTTCTGAATTCCGCGGTTGCGGGTAGAATCCTGTACAGATTGCCCAGTGGCCGGTAACCCCCGATTCGATCAGCTCGACGCGCGTCTCATCTCCGCGCTGCGTACCAATCCCCGCGTGGGCCTGCTCGAGGTGGCGCGACAGCTCGGCGTCGCTCGCGGAACGGTGCAGGCGAGGCTCCAGAAGCTCGAGTCAAGCGGCGTGATCACCGGGCATGGCCCCGAGATCGATACTCAAGCGCTCGGATACATGGTGACGGCGTTCGTCCTCATCGAGCTTGCCCAGGGCCGACTGGGCGAGGCTGCCGCGGTGATGGCGGCGATGCCCGAGGTGATCGAGGCAGACGGTGTCTCAGGCCCGCATGACCTGATCTGCCGCGTTGTGGCGCGCGACACCGAGCATCTTCAGCACCTGATCAACGAGCTGCTCTCGACGCCTGCGATCCGGCGCTGCACGAGTTACATAGTGCTCTCGCGGCAGGTGCCGCCGCGCACCCTGCCGCTCGTGACAGCGGCGGCGGAATCGCATTAGTTGTTCGCCAGCGCGCATGCGCGCTGGCGCCGGCCGAGCATGCTCGGCCGGGAGCCGGATGACTCGGGCGCCGCGCATCAAGCGAGGCAGGATGCCGAGCGCGCGGCAAGCCCGAGGGCGCATGCGCCGACCCCTTCGCTAGTCGAGGTGCTGGCGGTGCGCCACCGCGGCCGCCTGTGTCCTGGTGCGCACGCCGAGCTTCGAGAGAATCCTGGAGACGTGCACGCTGGCCGTTTTTTCGGCCATGTACAGGGCGTTGCCGATCTGCCGGTTGGTCGCCCCCTCGGCCAGTAGCGCGAGCACCTGTCGCTCACGGGGCGTGAGGCCGAACACGTCGTCCTCGTCGGACTCCCCGTTTAGAGCCTGAGCGCCGTCGGCTCCATCGGCTCGTCCATCCGCAACGGGTCGCGCGACGTCGAGGCGAGCGCGACCGACCAGTCCGGCCAGTTCGGACTCGAGCCAGTTCGAGCCGAGTGCGCGTGCGGCTTTCAACCCCGCCGCGGCGACCTCCGCCGCCGCCTCGCGATCGTCCTTTTCCACGTACGCCTCTGCTGCCCTCAAGCGCGCGATCACCGCCCGGTAGGGCCGGTGCAGACGATCCCACTCTCCGGCCGCGGCGATCCACGCCTTGGGATCGGCTCTGCCGCGTGCCCGCGCGTACTCGGCGGTTCCAAATGCAAGCCAAGCCCCTTCCACCGGTCGACCGGCCGATTCGGCGGCCGCCCGCAGGCGGTCCATATGAATTTGCGCGCGGGTCACAGCGTCCTTCTCCTGTGCCTTTTCGCGTAGATCGCGGGCCCGCTGTGCAACGTCGGCCTCGACGGCCATCCCGATCGCCGTCACCCGAGCGACGCGGAAGACATCGTCGGTGCACAGTTCGATGCGGTCGAGCGCGTCGGCGACCGCCGCCCGTGCCTCCTCGAGCTGGTGCCGGCGGCGCCTGACCTCGGCGGCGAGCGAGCCGAACCCTTCGATCCACTGAGGCTCCGACGACGCCGTCACGAGCGGCTCGGTCTCATCCAGGCAACGCAGCGCGCTCTCCTCGTCTCCCTCGCCCAGGGCCTGCTCGGCTCCACGCAAGAGGCGGAAGATCAGCTTGCGGCCGTCCAGGCGGGAGGGCAGCGGGTCGAGATGGGCCCGCGCCAAGCGCCAGTCCCCGCTCTCAAAGGCGAGCCCGGAGACGGTCAGCATGAGCCAGTCGTGCGTATCCCGCATGCGGCTGGGGACGGCGGCCAGTCCCTCCCGCGCGGTCGAGAGGGCCTCCTTGACGCGACCCGCAATCGCCAGCAGTTCGGCGAGATTCGAATATGCATAGGCGAGGTCCTCGAGCTCGTCCTCGGCGCGCGCGAGCTCGATCGCGCGCCGCAGGTCCTCCTCTCCTTCCTCGACATGCCCGAGCGCGATCTTGGTCATCCCCAGCGTGTTGAGGACCTCCGTTTCCGCGTAGCCATCGCCGAGCGCGAGCACAGCCTCGCGCGCCTCCTGGGCGTCACGGATCGCCTCGCGGAAGCGCCCGCGCAAGAAGCGCGTGCGAGCAAGCCAGGAGAGCAGCAAGGCGCGCTCGGGGGTCCGTTCTTCTGCGGGCAGCAGGGCCAGCGCCCGCTCGGCCGTCCGCACCCCGTCAACGCCGCGATTCAGCGCCCACTGGGTCCGAGCGAGACTTCCGAGCAGGGCAGAGTAGCGTCGAGGGTCGCGCTCCGGATCGAGGTCACGCAGCCCCTCTTGGAGCAGCACCTCGCAGCGAGCGCTGTCCCCGGTGCGGGCGTGTGCTCCGGCGGCCATCGAGAGCAACTCGACGCGATCGAGGCCGGCCAGCGCTCGGGGGTCTGATACTCGCGCCCAAAGCTCGAGCGCCCTTTCAGCAAGGTCTGCCTTCTCGCCGTAGGCGTGGATGCGTCCGGCCGCGCGTGCCGCGTTGACCATCGCGGTCAGCGCCGCGGGCTGGTCGCCGGCTGCTGCATAGTGGTAGGCGATGCGCGCGGTGAGCTCGGCCTCGGCGTCGCGGTTGGAGCTGCAGGTCCGCTCGAGCACGCGAGCGAGGGCGAGGTGAAGCTCCGCGCGCTCCCCGGGAAGCAGGTCCTCGTACACCGCCTCGCCTAAGAGCGCGTGACGGAACACGAAGCGGTCCTCGTCGTCGGTGACCAAGACTTGGGCGGACACGGCCTCGCGCAGCGCGGCGTTCAGCTCCTCGTGCTCGATCGAAATCAGCGCTGCGATCGTTTCCTCGTCCATCCTTCGCGCGATTGCGATGGCGCGCACCACGCGTTGGGCGTCTTCGGGGAGCCGCTCGATCCGCAGCATGAAGGCGTCACGCAACGTCCGGGGGGTGGCGCCGCGGCCGTCGAGGCCCGCTGCGAGCAGCTCCTCGGTGTACAGGGGGTTGCCCTCGCTGCGGTCAAACAGCCGCTCTACCAGCTGCTCACTGGGCTGCTCTCCGAGAATGTCTGTGAGGACCTCGGTCAACTCGCGCCGGTCGAAGCGTTCGAGCTCGATCGCGCGCGTATATTCGAGCCGCTCGAGCTCGGCCAGTAACGGTCTCAGTGGGTGCCGGCGGTGAAGCTCGTCGGTGCGGTAGGTAAAGACGAGCAGCACTCGTTCCGTGCGCAGGTTGCGCGCCAAATGCGCGGCGAGGGCGCGGGTCGATCGGTCGGCCCAGTGGATGTCCTCGAGCACGAAGGCGACGGGAGTCTGCGAGCCGATCAAGTCGAGTAGCTCGAGCAGGGCCTCGAAAAGCCCGAGCTGGCTGCCCGGGTCGCCGCCGCTACGCCCACTTGGCGGACGGCCGTCGGTGCGGGCCAGGGGCGGCAGCAAGGTCGCGAGCTCTGAAATGCTCGCCGGGCTGAGCTCGTCCAGAGCGGGGTGGTGGGTGCGCGCGAGCGGCCGCAGCGCGCTCAGAAGCGGGGCGTAGGGAAGCTCGCCCTCCCGTTGCTCGACCGCCTCGCCGCGCAGCACCACTGCTTCGGCGTCTCCGCCGTCGCTGTGGGCTGCGCGGCTGGCGAATTCCGATACGAGCCTGGTCTTACCGATTCCGGACTCGCCGCCCAGCAGGACGACTCCTGGCCTTCCCTCACTGGCCTCATGCAGCGCGAGCTCCAATTCGGCCAGTTCCCCGATGCGGCCGACGAAGTGATTCGCTGTGAGCCTGGGGCGCATGACCGAAGTATCCCCTGAGTGCACGCGTAGCGGAGGCTCCGGCGGCGATGAGGTGATGATGGGCGGGCTTCGAAGCTCCGTCCCGGGGCGAACGGCTGGCGAGGTATCTGAGTTCCTGCGTTCGAGCCGCTGCGATTGATGATGCGATGGTGGGATGCATTCCGAGTCCCTCTCGTTTGCGGTGAACTTCACGGCATCGAGAATGGACTGAGAGTCCCCCGCCCACATCGGCAAGAAGGAGCGTGTTAAGGGGGGCTGGGCCTTACTTAGGTAAGGCGAAGGACAGGTCGGCCTTACTTAGCTGCGGCGAGGCCCTTACGCCAGTCACTGGCTTTTCACGCGCCCGCCCGGGACGAACGGCCGGTGGCTGATGATCCCGAGCTCGCTCATGCGATCGCGCAGGGACGCGGTCTGGGCGGCGAGCACTTCCGCCGTTCCGTATGCCACCGGCCGGGCAGCCCGCTCGGCGGCGAGCACATCCAGCTCGAGCTGGTTTTCGCGCGAGTAGCCACCTTGGTCGCGCAGTGAATCCGGGTCGGGCCGGACATACCAGAGCTCCACGTCCTGATGGCGCGCACACAGGGCACGCGCGAGCGGGTACTGGATCGGGTGGTACAGGACCACCAGGCGCGGCGTCCCCGGGAGCTTGAGCCGCTTGGCCTGGCGCAAAGCGGCCGCGTCGCGAATGAAGCTGGGCGTCTTCACGCGGCCGGGCTCGAGGGCGACCACGCGCGGAATCCGCAAAAGCCCTCGCGCGTGTTGCTCTAGCTCGAACTGTTCGAGCGCGCAGGGCAGCAGGAGCAGGCCCAGCGGCTCATCGCCCACTAGACCGGCACGATGCGCTTTAGCCGCCTCCGCAGACCGCCGCCTGCTCCATTTGCCTCGATCTGCGGCACTGGCGACTCCTTGCCGTTCGGCAAGAGTCCCGCGGAGCTCAGCGGAGATAGCGGCGAGCGGCTCACCTTCTCGAGATCGTCCTGCTCCAGGCTCCGGGGATGGTGGCAGGCGGCCAAATGACCGCCGGGATACTCCGCCAGCGGTGGCTCGACTTCCTTGCAGACGTCAGTGGCGTACTGGCAGCGGGTGTGGAAGCGACAGCCCGGCGGCGGGTCTACCGGGTTAGGCGGCTCGCCGCCCACGACCACGCGCTCGCGCGCTCGGTTCTCCTCGGGGTCGGGAATCGGGATCGCGGCCAGTAGGGCCTCGGTATAGGGGTGGATCGGCTTGCTGTACAGCTCCCTCGCCGGCGAGAGCTCCACGATCTTGCCGAGGTACATGACCGCGATGCGATCGGATACGTGCCGTACCACGGAGAGGTCGTGGGCGATGAACACGTAAGAGAGTCCGAAGTCGTCCTGGAGGTCGTCCAGCAGATTGATCACCTGTGCCTGGATCGAGACATCGAGCGCCGAGACGGGCTCATCGAGCACGATCAGCTTGGGATCGACCGCCAACGCTCGAGCGACTCCGATCCGCTGGCGCTGTCCGCCCGAGAACTCGTGCGGGAAGCGATTTATGTGCTCGGGATTCAGTCCCACTCGGCCGAGCAGCTCCTTCACGCGACCTTCGACCCCATTGCGACCGTCGACGCCGTGCAAGCGCATCGGGGTGCCCACGATCTGGCCCACGCGCTTGCGCGGGTTGAGCGATGAGACCGGGTCCTGGAAGACCAACTGCGCCTCGCGGCGCAGCAACTCGAGCTTGCGTCGCCCGAGATGCGTGATATCTCGGCCGCGGTAGCGAAGAATTCCCGCGGTCGGCTCGAGCAGGCGCACCATGCAGCGCGCGAACGTGCTCTTGCCGCACCCAGATTCGCCCACGACGCCGAGCGTCTCGCCCTCGCTCAGGGAGACCGAGCAATCATCGACGGCGTGCACTTGGCCGATCGTGCGGTCGACGACGATCCCCTTCTTGACCGGGAAGTAGAGCTGGAGATGTTCGGCCTCCAGCAGCGGCTTGTCCGTTCCGGCAAGTGAACGCCCGGCAGCCCTCAGTTCCTCTTCGCCCTGAGTGCCCCCGTCCTGCCCTCGGCGCCCGCTCTTGAACGCCTGCTGGGCGTGATCGCGCTCGGATTCCCGGTGCTCTCTGCCCACTTCGTCGTTCATACCGCGACCGTGTCCTTGACGAGCCCGATGCGACCCTCCACTTCCCGTCTTGAGCGCTTGTCCTCGACCGAGAGCCAGCAGCGATCGAGGTGGTCGGGCGCATCGGATACGCGGGCCTCGAGCGGCGGCACCTCTGCGCAACGATCGAACTCATGCGGACAGCGCGGCCGGAAGTGACAACCCTTGGGCGCCTTTATCAGCGAAGGCGGCAGCCCCGGGATCGAAGGCAGCCGCTTGGGAGGCTCGCGGTCCATGCGGGTGACCGAGCCGAGCAGGCCCCAGGTGTAGGGGTGCTGGGGGTCGTAGAAGATCTCATCGAGCGTCCCCTTCTCCACCACGCGCCCGGCGTACATCACGATCACGCGGTCGGCGATGTCGGCCACGACACCGAGGTCGTGCGTGACGAAGATGATGCCGCTGTCCGAGTGCTCCCGCAGGTTCTTGACCTCGTCCAGGATCTGGGCCTGGATGGTGACGTCGAGCGCCGTCGTGGGCTCGTCGGCGATCAGCACGCTGGGCGAGAGCGAGAGCGCCATCGCGATCATTGCTCGCTGACGCATCCCTCCCGAAAACTCGTGCGGGTAGGCGCGGGCTCTTCCGCGAGCGTGCGGGATACCGACCCGCTCCATCCCCTCCACCGCTCGGTCGAAAGCCGCCCCTTTGGAGATTTTCTTATCGTGCGCGCGGATCTGCTCCACGATCTGGTCCCCGATCCGGTGCACCGGGCTGAGCGAGGAGATGGGGTCCTGGAAGATCATCGCGATCTCTGCCCCTCTGATCTTCTCGAGGTCCTCCTCGGAGGCGCTCAGAAGCTCCTTTCCCTTCAGCTTTGCCGAGCCACCGAAATGGGAGTTGACTCCGCGAGTGAGTCCCATCAGCGTCATCGACGTGACGGACTTCCCTGAGCCGGACTCCCCCACGATCGCCAGCACCTCCCCGCGGTCCAGCGTGAAGGACACCCCGTCTACCGCGCGGACCACCCCGTCCTCGGTCGCGAACGAGACCTGTAGGTTGTCTACCTCCAGCAGCCGCTCGGCCATCAGCCGGAGAGCCTGATTCGGGGGTCGAGGAGGGCGTAGAACAAGTCGCAGAAAGCGCCGAAGATGACCACGAAGAAAGCGGTGAACATAGCGCCCACGAGAATCGGGGGGACGTCGAGGTTTCCGATTGCGGCGGCCTCGTACTGTCCGATCCCGGGAATGTTGAAGACGGTTTCAGTTACCAGCGTGGCACCCCCGAGCAGGGTGGCGAAGTCCAGGCCAAACAGCGTGATGATGGGCATCAGCGAGTTGCGCAGCACGTGCCTGCTAAATACATCCCGCTGCGAAAGGCCCTTGGCCCTGGCTGTGCGCACGAAGTCCTGGTTGATCATGTCGAGAATGTTTCCGCGCAGGACGCGGGAGTAGAACCCGATCGACAAAAGCGCGATCGAGAACCACGGCAGGATCAGGTGGTAGGCCCATTGCGCGGGGCTCGAGGTCAGCGACACATACCCCGTGTTGGGAAAGACGGAGGTCTTGTAGGCGAGTAAGTACAAGAGCACGGCGGCCAGCAAAAAGACCGGGATGGATACGCCCACGATCGCCATCACCATCAGGGCGCGATCGGCGAATTTGCCGGCTTTGAGCGCTCCCACCGAGCCCAGAACGATCGCGGCGATCAGCCAGATAATCCCGGCCGGGATCACCAGCGAGAGTGTCGCGGGGAACTTCTGCTTGAACTGGTCGACGACGTTGAGCTGGTCCTGGTAGTCGACTATCTGCCCCGTGAAGATGAGCTTCATGGTGTTGGCGTACTGGGCATAGAAGGGCTTGTCGAACCCGAACTTCTTGGAAACCTCCTTGACCGTGGTGGCGTTGGCGTTGCGGCCTGCGATCGCGCGCGCCGGGTTATACGAGGGAATGATTTCGAAGATCCCGAACACCACCACGGATGTGGCGAACAAGAGCGCCAGCATCGACATGAAGCGGCGGACAGCGAAACGTGCCATCAGGTCTGAATCTTCACCTGCGCGCGCGGGTCAAGCGCATCCCGGACGCCGTCGCCAAAGACGTTGATGCTCAGCACCGTCAGGACCAGCATCGCGCCAGGTATGAGCGCGAAGGTGGGGGTCGTATCGAGGTAGTTGATGCCGTCCGAGATCAGCGTGCCCCACGACGCGTTGGGCGGCTGGACACCGGCACCCAGGAAGGAGAGGTACGCCTCCAGAAGGATCGCGTTCGCGAGCATGATCGGCGCGAACACGATGATCGTGGACATCGTGTTAGGCAGGATCTCCGAGAACATGATCCGCCGCGGGCTCATCCCCTGCACCCTCGCAGCGTCGACGAAGTCCATCTCACGCAGACGCAGCGTTTCCCCCCGGATCGGCTTGCCCAGGTATGGGATGTAGATCACTCCGATGATCAACGCCGGGATGAACACCGAGTTGCCCTTGATTGGCCCGATGCCGCCCAATGCCAGCGCCGTTCCGACCGCCACGCCCAGGATCACCGGTGGGAAGGACCAGATCAGCTCCATGATCGGTCTGAGAATCGCGTCGATGATGCCGCGGAAGTAACCGGCCAGTAGCCCGACCAATGTCCCAAAGAGGAGGATGATTACGGTGGCGACGCCGCCGATCAAAAGCGAGGTGCGTCCGCCGTAGAGCAGGCGAACCGCGAGGTCGCGGCCCTCCTCGTCTGCTCCGAAGAAGTAGTGGGCCCCGAACTGAGGGCCGATCGGCACTCCCGAAGTCGAGACGACATTGTGGCCGTTCACCGTGCCCGTGACGTTTGTGGCGTTGGGACTGATCTTGGCGATGTCCTGCGAGTAAATCGGTGCCAGCAAGCACACCACCACGATCAGGACGAAAACGCCGGCGAAGAAGAGCGCAGTCTTGTTGCGCCGCAACCTTCGCACTGCGAGCCGGTACGGCCCGACGCCAACTGTCGAAGGCTCCTCTGGCTCCGGGGCTCTTGGAGCACCGGTGACCGGCTCTGGCCGAGCCAGCGTGCCGCCGGACTCCGGCAGCGCAAAAGAGGGGTCCTGCGTGGTCTGGGCAGGCGGGTCCTCGGTGGACGACGTTTGCCCATTGCCGCGGCGAAAACGGGAGACGTCAAGTGCCATGCGTCATGCGGAGCTTACCGCCGAGGACAAGTCGAAGGGTCAGTAGTTAGGTCAACGTGACCAAAGCGTAAGGGGGGCGCCATAAGGGCGCCCCCCTTACCGCTGGCTCCGTTACTTCGCCAACTGCAGGCTTGTGAGGTCGGTCTGGTACTCGACCGACATCACGCCCTTGGAGAACACCAGCTTGTTCGAGTAGAACTTCGGGAACTCCTCATGGCCATACGCCGCGTAGTACGCCTTGCCGACGGCGTAGTTGTCAAGCGCCGACCACTGGCTGGCTTCCTGTTGCGGCGGTTTGGTCTCCAGCGTGTTGACCGTGTTGTTGTAGTGCGCGTCGTTCACGTAGCCGTAGTTCAAAGCGGAACCTGCTGTCCCGGTGAACAGCTGCATGAAGTCCCACGGGTTGGGGAAGTCCTGCACCCAGTCGCCGAAGCCCGTCTGCGGCTTGGTGCTTGGGGCCCCGATCGTCGTGAAGTAGACGCCCGAGGAGATGATCTTCTCGGTCGCCTTGAACCCGAGCTTGTTCAGCACGGACGTGAAGTAATCGATGTACTGACGGCGCGGCGAGCGCTCCTCGCCCCACACCGTCACCGGCTTGCCGATCATGCCCGACTTCTTCATCAGGCTCTTGGCCATCGACATGTTCGGCGGTCCGTCGGCCGCGTGGCCGGTGAGCGCCGTGCAGTCGGATGGGCTGGAGTGGCCGATGATCCCGAACGGGATCAGGTGGCAGTCCTCCTTGAGGAAGCCCGAGTCAAGCCGCGAAAGCGCTCTCAGGTCAAGTGCGGCGAGCACTGCCTTGCGCGCGTCCAGGTTGTTGAACGGCGGCTTGTTGACCGCGAAGAAGAAATAGAACGTCGAGTTCGTCGGCACCGGCTGGTACCGGTCCCGCGCCTGCGACTGCACCTGGCTGAGGATCGACGCCGGCAGCGTGTCGCCCGGGTCGAACACATCCTGCTGGTTGCGCAGCACCGACTCGGCGTTCGCCAGCACGTTGGTGTTGACCTGGAAGTTGATCTTGTCGGCGTGGCCCGCCGGCACGGTGGGCACACCGTTGAACTTGGTGTTCTTGATCAGCGTGTAGGTGTGACCCGGGCTGATCGAACCCCACTTGTACGGGCCGTCACCGATCGTGCCCGTCGACGCCAGGTTCTTCATCGGCGTGCTCTTGGGCACCGGAGCGGTACCCGCCAGCGCGAAGATGTCGACCATCGGCGCGAACGGACGCACCAGATTCACCACGATTTTCCCCGTGGAGTCGTCGGTGGTGATGCCCGAGATCGTCTTGGCCTTGCCGTTGGCGTACGCCGTACCGCCCTTGATGTAGGCGCTGACGAACGAAGCCGCCTGCCAAGGGATCTTGATATCCCGCTCGATCGCGTACGTGACATCGCTGGCCTTGATCGGCTGGCCGTTTGAATACTTCAGGCCAGGACGCAGCATGAACGTCAAGGTCTTGCCGCCGTTGGAGGTCGTTGGCAAACTCTTGGCGAGCGCCGGCTCGATCTTGGTGCCGGCGGTTCCCTGTACCCCGCGCTTGAAGGTCAAGAGCGGAGTGTTGACGACCGAATACAGCTCGGTTCCCTGAGTAGTGAAGTCAAGCCCCTGGTCGGCCGACAGCGGTGGGGTTCCGGACGCCATCGTGATCGTGCCGCCGTTCTTGCCCTGGGTGCTCGAGCTGCTCGTGGATGTTGATGAGCTCCCGCAGGCCGCTAGCACTACCGCCAGGACCGCTGCGGTCGACGCCGCGACGATTGGCCTCATGTGTTTGTGCACCTGTCCTCCTCCTGTATGGATGGTTCCGCGCAAATGTATTGGGGAGTTCGACGCGAATCCAGCCTCCCGCGCCGCGCTAATGAACCGCCAACACGATCGCAGCGAGCCGCATAACCGGCCGTACGGCCTCTGATGGATAGCCTCCGGGCGATAGCGCGGGGGCCTGGCGCCTCTGGTGCGGCCTCCAGCGCCCGTGAAAGCGGCCTTGCATGAATCCGCCCTGCGACTCTCAATGACCGTGAATCCCGCGCCCCGACTCTCCATGACCAAGACCTCGCGCTCATACGATTACGTGATTGTGGGCGCTGGGTCGGCCGGATGCCTGCTGGCCAACCGGCTCAGCGCCACAGGCGCCCGCGTGGTGTTGCTGGAAGCGGGCGGATCGGACCGCAGGCCGGAGGTAAAGGCACCCGCCGCGTTCCCCAATCAGTTTCAGACGGCGCTCGACTGGAACTACATGTCCGAACCCGAGCCGGGGCTGTTCGGACGGCGGCTCTTTTTGCCCCGAGGCAAGATGGTCGGCGGGTCCTCCTCGATGAACGCGATGCTGTACGCGCGCGGAAATCGCTCCGACTACGACCGCTGGGAGTCAGAGTTGGGCGCAAGCGGCTGGAACTACGAGGCCGTACTTCCCCACTTCAAGCGCCACGAGCGAAACGCCGAGCACCACGACGGCTTTCACGGGACCGCCGGCGAGGTCTACGTGACCGAGAAGCGCTGGCTGTCTCCGCATTGGGAGCGCTACATCGCGGCGGCGGAGGGGCTCGGCATTCCCCAAAATCCCGACTACAACGGCGAGCACCAGGAAGGAGCGAGCCTCTTCCAGACCACGACGAGGGGCGGCCGGCGGTGGAGCGCCGCCGACGCGTTCCTTCGCCCGGCGCTCAAGCGCGACAACCTGGATCTCGTATCGGGCGCCCTGGTTCACCGCATCGTGACTTCGCGAGGCAGGGCGGTGGGCGTGGAGTACGAGCGCCGCGGAAGCCGACACGTTGTCGGGGCCGAGCGCGAGGTGGTGTTGAGCGCGGGCTCATATGCATCGCCCCACCTGCTGATGCTCTCGGGCATCGGGCCGGCCGACCATCTGCGCGAGCACGGGATCGAGCCGATCCTCGACATGGCGCAGGTGGGCGAAAACTTGCACGAGCACGTCGCCGCGTTCTGCACCTGGCGCTCGCATGATCGACGCACGCTCGATGACGCCGCGAACCCTCGCTACCTCGCGCAGTGGCTTATCGCCCGCCGAGGCAAGCTCACCTCGACCGTCGCCGAGGCGGTAATCCACTGGCGCTCGGACCCGGGTCTGCCCGCGCCCGACTTCCAGATCTACTTCGCCCCCGTCTACTTCTGGGAGCACGGCTTTCGCAAGACGGGGACGCCGGCGGTCACGATCGGGCCCGTGCTCCAGGCTCCCTCAAGCCGCGGTCAGGTCCGCCTGCGGTCGTCGGACCCCGCCGACCATCCGCGCATTCTCAACAACATGCTCTCGCAAGACGCCGAGGTCGAGGCGATCCTGAAAGCGCTCGAGCTAGTAGAGGAGTTGGCCTCACGCCCGCCGCTCGCGGGGGTTTTGGGCGAGCAGCTCAACCCAGGCGGCTCCATCCGCGACCGCGAGCGACGCGTTGCGTGGTTACGCGCGACCTGCGAGCATCTCTACCACCCCGTGGGCACGTGCAGGATCGGGCCGCCTGGCGAGGGCGTCGTCGATCCTTCGCTGCGGGTCTACGGACTCGAGGGGCTGCGAGTCGCGGATGCCTCGGTTATGCCGCGCATCACCTCCGGCAACACCAACGCCCCCACCTACATGATCGCCGAGCGTTGCGCCGCGTTGATGACGGGTGGAGGTTGATCGCCAGGGCCGGAGACTGGTAGGTGCGATCTCCCCCCGTGCGGGTAGTTCATGCAGCAAACAATCCCTTTTGGGGGGAGGCCCTTTAGGTAGCCTGAAGGAAGCGCCGAACCTCTTTCAACAGGCGCTGCGGAGGTAGACCGATGTCAAAGACGCCCGATTCTCCTGCGACCCGTTCGCACACGGCCGACGCGGAACGGGAGCGACGACGGGCCGACCGCGCCCAGGCTCCCGGTCGCATTCAGCGGGGCGGCCGTGTAGTCGCGATCGGCTTCATGCAGGTCGTCGCGCTCGCTGGCGTCGTGGGGCTTGCTGTCATATTGGGCGCGGTGCTGGTCAGTGATGCGAAGGAAGCGGGATGGATCACCGGCCTCGTGATCGGGTTGGTCAGCGTGGTTCTGACGATTCTCGTCCTGCTCAGCGGTCGGCACGTTCGGCGGCACTGAGGGCCGCCGCCGGGAGCGGAAAGCGTGGGATTCAGAGAGCCGTCGACCTCGAGAGCGCAGCGGCGGCCGGAGCCCGGCGAGGCGCAGCGCACCACTGAAAACTCCCGCTCGGATCCGACATGAGCAAAGCTCCGGACAGCGAGCGGAGCGGTCGTCCAACGGCTGTTCCGGATCGACCGGGTCACCAGACGGTTGTCTCTGAGTCGTCGGCTCCGCCGGCCACTCAGGAGTCCGGCTCCGCTGCTTCGACCAATGCTGATGAGCCCACCAGTGCGCTGACACGACGTCGCGTGCTCATTGGGCTGGTGTTCATCGCGGTGATGCTCGTTGGCTTCTATTTCCTGCTCCCCAAGCTCGCTGGCCTCAACCACACCTGGGGCGAGGTCAGTCACGGGGATGCGCTCTGGCTAGCGCTCGCCGCGGGCCTGGAGGTGTTGTCGATTGCGGGATACATCGTGCTGTTCAGGACGGTGTTCAGTCGTGATGCACCCAGGATCGACTGGCGCGCGAGCATCGAGATTCCGCTCGCCGGCATCGCGGCTATCCGCCTGCTGGCGGCGGCGGGCGCCGGCGGGGTGGCGGTCACGGTATGGGCGCTGCGTGCGGCCGGGATGTCTGCCAGGACCATCGCCTGTCGCATGGTGGCGAGTTACGCCATCCAATACTCGATCTATCTCGCCGCGCTGGCCGTGTGTGGCTTCGGCCTGTGGATCGGGGTGTTCTCGGGCGGTGGGTCGTTCGCGCTCACGGTCCTGCCCGCGGTTTTCAGCACCGCCGCAATTGCGCTTGTGGCAAGCATGGCTCTCGTCCCTGGAGATTTCGAGCGGCGCCTGGGGTCCATGGCGCGGCGATCCGGGTGGTTCGGCCGGCTGGCGGCTCGGCTGGCCACGGCTCCCGCTCTGCTCGGGATGGGGATCCGCACCGCCATGAGCCTGGTGCGCGAGCGGCGCATCGGCCTGCTCGGAGGAGTCGCCTACTGGGGGTTCGACATCGCGGTCTTGGGCCTCGCCCTGAAGGCGTTTGGAACGACGGTGCCTGTCGCCGTGCTGGTCATGGGCTACTTCCTTGGCACGCTAGGCAGCCTCCTGCCCTTGCCGGGCGGCATCGGCGGCGTGGAGGGCGGCATGATCGGCGCGTTTGTGGCGTTTGGGGTTCCCGCGGACCGCGCGCTGGTGGGAGTGCTGGCGTATCGGGCGATCTCGTTCTGGCTGCCTACGCTGCCAGGCATCGCCGGCTACTTCTTGCTGCGCTCGACCGTGAGCCGGTGGCGCACCGAGAATCGACTTCAAGAGGTTTCTGCTCAGGGTCGGTGACCGCCGTGCGCTCGGGTGTGATCCGTCCTGAGCCTGCGATCCGTCCTGAGCGTCCCGAGCGCGTGCGACCTGTTCGCGCGATCCGTCCTGAGCGTCTGCGAACATGTGTTCGCTCATGATCGTCTGTGTCCTTCTCCCCCGATTCGAGCTCACGGTAGCGGCGGGTGAACGAGACGGGCTGCTGAAAGTCCCTACGGCGCTGGCCCCAGAGCCCGGTGAGGCGCAGCAGGTGGGCCAGGTATCGCTCTCCGCCGAGGCGTTTGGGATCCATCCCGGCATGGGCCTTGGCGAAGCGCTCGCCAGGTGCCCCCGCTTGATGCTGATCCCGCCGGACCCGGTGGGAGTGGCGGACCTCTGGGAGCGGCTGCTGGTGCGACTGGAATCGATCGGAGCGGCGGTCGAGCCAGAGCGGCCTGGACTGGGGTGCTTCGAGGCGCGCGGCCTTCTGCGTCTTCATGGAGGGGTCGATGGAGTGCTCGCAGCTGCCCGACGGGCGCTGCGCACCCCGGCTCGCTATGGGGCCGCCCCATCGCGGTTTGCCGCCGTGGTCGCCGCCACCCGAGCGCGGGTTCGCCGACCGGTGGTAGTCACCGGGGGCGGCACTCGAGCAATCGATCGCAAGCGCGTGCGTGCCTTCCTCGCCCCGATGTCGGTGAAGTTGCTGCGCGCGCGGCCGGAACTGGCGGACTTTGCCGAGACGCTCGAAAGGCTCGGCATCGCGACGCTGGGGGAACTTCAGGCCCTTCCCCCGGCGACGCTCGCCGACCGTTTCGGCAGCGTGGGGCTTCTTGCTCACGAGCTGGCAAGCGGCGGGGATGTGATCCTGCGCCCCAGGCCCGCGAGCGAGATGGTGCGGGAGTCGCTCGAGCTGCCGGAGGCCGCCACCGGCCCGGCCTTGGAGCACGCGCTGGAGCTTTTGATCGACCGCCTCCTGGCCCGTCCCGAGCGCCGAGGGAGGACGGTGCGGTCGGTAGTGCTCTCCGCAGTCCTGGTCGAGCAAGGCGGCGGCTGGCGTCAGCAGGTCTCCTTCCGCGATGCCCTAGCCGACCCCGTGCGCATGAAGCTGGCACTGGTCCCGCGGCTGCAGTCGATGCCGGCTTCCGCGGAACAGCTCCGGCTCGCGGTTCACCACTTCGGTCCCCCCGCCGGCGACCAACGCCCGCTGCTCGAGGATCCCACCGAGGCTCGCATGGCGCGCCTGCGCGAGGCGATCCGTCAAGCGCGCGTGACCGCCGGCCCCGACGCGGCTCTGCGGGTGCTCGAGGTCGATCCCAATTCCCGCTTTCCCGAGCGCCGCGCTTTGCTGGCGCCCTTCGAGGGGTGAGCGCGCGACGGTGACGGGGCCAAGGCGCCTGTCTGTCCCCCGTCGCGTCGGCGTGACGGCCGCGGACGACGGCACGCCGCACATCGTCGGCGGTCGCACCGTCGAGGCGGTACGCGAGTCCTGGCTGGTCGAGGATCGCTGGTGGACGGATCGCCCCCTCCGCCGCCATTACTGGGAGGTCGTCACGGTCTGCGGACGCAATGAGGTGGTGTTCTGTGACCTAATCAGCAGTAGGTGGTGGCGGCAGCGATAGGGGTGAGGGGTGGATGATCGGGGCGTCCTACACTCGCTCCCGATGGCCGAGCGCTCGCCGGATCCGGGACCCACCGCCGTAGGCACCTGGAGCGGCGGCCGCTTCATGCACTTCGGCGAGCCGCTCGACGACGAGCGCTTGACCGCTCTGATCAGGCCCGACGAGAGCATCCGGACCGTCATCACGGCCGACGCCTACGGGGCCGGCGAGGCCGACAGGATGCTCGGGCGTGCCGTCGCCGGCCGACCCCGAGAGCAGTTCTGCGCCGTTGGAGCGGTGGGCCACGACTTCTACACCGGACAGCGCGAAGGCGCCAAGGGCTTTCCCCGCTTCACCGACTTGCAACTGCGAGCCGAATCTGACTACGCCGCCTACCTGAGCATGGCCACAGAGCGCAGCCTCGAGCGCTGCGGGCTCGATTACTTCGATCTCCTGCTCCTGCACAATCCCGACCGCACCGGTTACACCAGCGAGGCGGTGTGGGAGGGCATGGCAGCGCTGCGCGAGCAGGGGCTGACGCGCATGATCGGCGTCGCTCCGGGACCCGCCAACGGCTTCACGCTCGATCTAATCGACTGCTTCGAACGCTTCGGTTCGCTGCTCGACTGGGCGATGATCATCCTTGGCCCGCTTGAGCCCTGGCCGGGCGAGCTGTGTCTCGACGCGGCCTCGAGCGCGGACATCAAGGTCATCACGCGAGTGGTCGATTACGGCGGCCTCCTGTTCGACGACCTCCTGCCCCCGCATCAATTCGCGCCCGGCGATCATCGAGGGTTCAGGCCGCGGGGCTGGGTCGAGGAAGGACGCCGGCGCATCGAGGCCATGCGTCCGATCGCGGAGCGGACCGGCCTCACCATGCTTCAACTGGCTTGCCAATGGAACCTTTCCCACGAGGCGGTCGGGTGCGTGGCGCCCACGTTGATTCAGGAGACCGGTTCGCACGCGCGCCTGGTCGAAGATAAGCGCGCTGAGCTCGCCGCTCTCCCGCGCGAGATCCGGCTGTCGCCCGACGACGCCGAGGCGATCCGTGAGCTAGGTGACAACACCGGCTGCATGGCGCTCAAAGGCGCGAACCCCGACCATTCCGGCGAGCAGCGACCCGACCGCTGGCCGCTGGACGCCCGGCTCGAGGCGGTCGCGCGCCGGTGGCGGATCGCACCCGAGCGGGATCTAGTTCAGATCATGTAGGCCGGCGCTCATAAGCGCCTTTCGGGCTTGCCGCGCGCTCGGCATCCAGCCTCGCCTGATGCGCGGCGCCCGAGTCGTCCGGCGGGCGGGCATGTCCGCGCCGGCGGGCGGACGCATGCGCCCGCCCGTTCCTATTTTTGTCCTTCCGCGCGAACCCACTCGCAGCCCGCGGAGAGATCCTCGACCCCCATCGCAGCCGCGACGTTCAACCACATTCCGTAGCGGAAGAACTCGTCGATCTGCTCGGACGTCGGCACGGGTTCCCCGACGCGTTGCGCGGACTCGGCGGCGATGCGCTCGACGTGGGTGACCAGTCCGGCGTAGAGGGCGCGAACGCAGTCCCTGATCTCAGGGTCGTTGCAGGCGGCGTAGGCCTGATGCTGGAGCATCAGATAGTCGCGGTGCAAGTGGAGGAGCTCCACGTACGAGTGACCCATCGCGAGCAGAACGTCCGCATCCTCGACCGCGATGCTGGGGTCGTACTCCGCCGCGACGTGGGTGAACGTCTCCTTCACCAGGTCAAAGCCGCGCTCGACCGCGGCCAGGAAGAGCTCCTTCTTGGAACCGAAGAGGCTGAACACGTAGGGCTGCGCCACGCCAACTCGGCGTGCTATCCGGTCGACGGGGGTGCCGTGGAGCCCGCCGAGGGCGAACTCGTGCACGGCTGCCTCGATGAGCGCGTCCCGGCGCTCGGAAGCCGCGACGCGCTGGCGAGGGTGTGTGCCTCTCGTTGCGCTGGCCATCGCTAAGAGGCGGAAGCCGTCGCCGGGACAGTATCCAGCTGCGCGGCCGCGTCCGCCCTGGTCGAGAACGGAAGCGCCGCGGCGAAGAGGGCGCCCGCGCCCAGCACGGCGACGCCGACCCAGAGGGCCGGCTGCAGGCCCTGGACGAATGCCTGGGGGGAGGCGTAGCTGCCGTGGCTCGTGAACACGGTCGCGAGCACGGCGATCCCGAGTACTCCGCCGAGCTCGCGGATCGCGTTGGTGGCACCGGAGGCCTGACCGGCCTGGTGAGCCTTGACCGACGAGAGCACCGCGTTGGCAGCCGGTGCAAACACAAGCGACATGCCCGCGCCGGCCAGCAGGAACGGCACGATCATCGTCGAGTAGCTCTGATGGATGGAGGCGGTGGTCGCCATCCAACCGAGTGCGACCGCCTGAAGGGTCAGCCCGGCGGCCATGAAAAGCCGGCTGCCGTAGCGCTCGGACAAGAAGCCGGCCACGGGCGAGACGACCATCGTCGCGCCGGTCCATACCAGCAACTTGACGCCGGCCTGCAGCGGGCTGTTGCCGAGCACGTTCTGCAGGTACTGGGTCAGGAAGAAGATCGAGCCGAACATGCCGAAGTACATCGCCAGCGAGACGCCGTTGGTGACCGCGAACCCGCGACGGGCGAAGAACCCCATCGGCAGCATCGGCTCGCGCGTGCGCAGCTCATACGCGATGAAGGCGGCTACCAGGAGCACGCCGGCGCCGAGCGCCACCAGCACTTCGGCGCTCGTCCATCCCTGTGACTGCGAGCGAACCAGACCGTAGACGACCCCGAACAGGCCGCTCGATGCCAGCGCCAGCCCGCGCAGGTCGAGCTGGCGGGAGGGCCCGTGGCTCTCTGCGAGCCGCGAAACGGCGAGCGGCACGAGCACGATCCCGATCGGCACGTTGATCCAGAAGATCCAATGCCAGGAGGCGGCCTGGACGACCGCGCCGCCGACCAGCGGACCGAGCGCGACGGCGACTCCGCTGATTCCAGACCACACGCCGATGGCGACGCCGCGGCGCTGCGGGGGGAAAGCCTCGGCGAGCAGG
This sequence comes from Solirubrobacteraceae bacterium, assembly GCA_036501265.1. Lineage (GTDB taxonomy): Bacteria > Actinomycetota > Thermoleophilia > Solirubrobacterales > Solirubrobacteraceae > Palsa-465. The sequence goes on from DASYAP010000099.1 coordinate 21,310, forward strand.
GTGAGCGTAAGCGGCGTGACGATCGCCGCCCCCAGCCCCTGCGCTGCCCGCGCGGCGATCAGGATTGCGGTCGTGGGGGCAATTGCGGCGGCCGCCGAAGAGAGGGTGAACAGGGCCAGGCCGGCCGTGAACATGCGTTTGCGGCCGAAGCGGTCACCTAGCGCCGCGCCGGTCAGCAGAAAGACCGCATAGGAGAGGACGTATGCGTTGACGGTCCACTCGAGCTCCTGGATCGAGGCGTGCAGGTCGCGGTGGATGCTGGGCAGCGCCACGTTCACGACCAAGTTGTCGAGCACGACCATGAACAGGCCGAGCGAGACGATTGCGAGAGTCCATCTGCTTGCACGTGAGCTTGTCATGGTTTTCTCCGGATCGGTCGCTTACTTAGTGAGTGCTAACTAAAGGTAGATTAGCAGCCACTACTAAGTTGTCAAGGGCGCTTTTGCTGGGGCGTTGTCCTCGGCGCGTGCGAACATGTGTTCGCGTGGCGTACGCCGAACTTCATTGCCATTCCGCCTTCTCGTTCCTGGACGGGGTGTCGCTCCCCGACGAGATCGTGGTTAGCGCGCTTGAGCTGGGCTACGACACGCTCGCGCTGACCGACCACAACACCGTGTCAGGCTCGATGGAGTTTGCGGTAACGGCCCAAGCACTGGGGCTGCGAGCTCTGCACGGGTCAGAGCTCGAGCTCGATGACGGTCGCCACGTCACCCTGCTGGTGGAGGATGCCAGCGGATGGGCAAACCTCTGCCAGATCCTCACGCGCGCGCACGCGCACACGCGAGATGGCAGACCCGGTGCTCCGCCCACTGAGCCCTCGACGCCGCTCGAGACGATCCTCGAACACAGCGAGGGACTGGTGTGCCTCTCGGGTTGCGCGCTGCACGGTGTCCATGACGAACCCTCGCTGCGACGGCTGCGCGAGGCGTTCGGCTCCGAGCGCCTGAGGCTCGAGCTGCAGCGGCCGTTTCTGCGCGACGATCGCGCTCGCAACCGGCGCCTCGAGCTACTCGCACGCAGGCTCGAGGTGGCGTGTGTGGCAACGGGAGACGTTCACGCGCATGCGCGCTCCCGCGCGCCCTTGCAGGATGCGTTCGTCGCCGTGCGGCTGCACTCGTCGCTCGACGGCTCGGAGCCGCAGCGCCGCGGCAACTTGAGCCACGTGCTGACCTCGCCCGACGCCATGGCCGCGCGCTTCTCCGAACATCCGGAAGCGGTGGCGGAGACGGTCCGGGTGAGCGAGCGCCTGGATTTCGATCTGCGTTCGGATCTCGGCTATCGCTATCCCGGATCCGAGGACGCAGAGGCGATGCGCAAGCTGACCGCGCTGTGCCGCACGCGCTTTGCGCAGCGGTACGCGGAAGGGCCGGCCGGCGTGCGGGAGCGCGCCGCCGGGCGCCTCGAAGAGGAGTTGCGGATCGTGGAGGCGCTGGGACTGGCGGGGTTCTTTCTTCTTCACCACGATCTGCTCGAGCTGGCACGAGAGGTCGCGGTCGAGGTCCGCGGCCCGAGCACTGCACGTGCTCTCCTTCCTCCAGGCCGGGGTCGCGGCTCGAGCGTGTCGTCGATCGTCTGTTACCTGACCGGGCTCTCGCACGTCGACCCGATCGCCAACGAGCTTCTGATCGGTCGCTTCCTCAACGAGGAGCTGACCGCGCTGCCCGACATCGACCTGGATTTCCCGCGCGACATCCGCGAAGCCCTGATCCCGCGCGTCCACGAGCGCTATGGCCACGAGAAGTCGGCCCTGGTGGCGGCCTTTCCCACCTATCGTGCGCGCGGGGCGATCCGCGAGCTTGGGAAGGTGCTCGGGCTCCCTGCTGGGGAGATCGAGCGGGTCGCGCGCGGCAGTGAGGGATGGGATGCGCGGGAGGTGGCCGCTGACATCGAATCCGCTCTGCTGAGGAAACCGAGCGGGAGGTGGGAGTGGCTGGCGCGATTGGCGGCGCAGGCCCACGGCCTGCCTCGTCACCTGAGCCAGCACTCGGGTGGGATGATCGTTTCCACCCGGCCGCTGATCGACTGCTGCCCGATCGTCCCCGCCGCGATGGAGGGCCGCCAGATCGTGCAGTGGGACAAGGACTCCTGTGCAGACGCCGGCTTTCTGAAGATCGACCTGCTCGGTCTGGGAATGCTCTCCGCGGTCGAGCGGTGCGTCGAGCTGATCGCCCGCCAGCGCGGCGAGCGGGTCGACTTATCGACGATCCCCTACGACGACCCGCTCACGTATGACTGCATCCAGAACGCTGATACGACTGGGGTCTTTCAGATCGAAAGCCGTGCACAGATGCAATCGCTGCGCCGCACGCGGCCCGAGAGCCTGAAGGACCTCACGATCCAGGTCGCGATCGTCCGCCCCGGGCCCATCCAGGGGGGAGCGGTCAATCCCTACATCGAGCGGCGCCAGCGCCTACGCGAGGACCCGGACTATCAGGTGCCCTTCGAGCATCCGTCGCTGGAACCCGTGCTCGGCGAGACGCTCGGCACGATCATCTTCCAGGACCAGGTGCTCGAAGTCGCGACCGCCTTTGCCGGTTTCAGCCCCGGTGAGGCGGAGGGGTTGCGGCGAGCCATGAGCCGCAAGCGCTCGGAGGCAGCGATCAAGGCCTACCACGAGCGGTTCGTTTCCGGTGCGAGGAAGTTGCACGGCGTCGATCGGGCGATGGCCGAGCGGGTCTTCGACATGATCCAGGGGTTCTCCGGCTTCGGCTTCCCCAAGGCCCACGGGGCGGCCTTCGGCCTGCTCGCCTACCAGTCGACGTGGCTGCGAGTCCACTACGGCCCAGAGTTCCTGTGCTCGCTGCTCAACGAGCAGCCGATGGGCTTCTATCCGCCAGACGCGCTCGTGCATGAAGGTCAGCGGCGGGCGATTGAAGTTCGTCCGCCGGACATCAACGCAAGCGGGGCGGAGTGCGATATCGAGCCCGACGGCGGGGTGCGCATAGGCCTGGGTTACGTCAAGGGGGTCCGCGAGCAGGAGGTCACGGCGCTGGTTACCTCCAGGGAGCAGGGAGGGCCGTTTCGTGGCCTCTCCGACTTGGCCTCTCGCGCCGGGGCGGGCGCCGGTTCGCTCGAATTGCTGGCCTGGGCTGGGGCGTGCGACTCGCTGGCGGGAGTGGACGGGCAGTCGGCGGGGGTGCGACAGCAGCCGGCGGGGGCAAGCGAATTGCCCACAGCGGCCCGCTCCCCCTCCGCCCGCCGTATCGCCCTCTGGCAGCTCGGAGTGGCGTCGCCGGGGCGAGCGGTGCCCGGAGGCGTTCAGCTCGCGCTTCCGCTTGACCTGCCGGCGCCTCCAACTCTGCGCGCACTGTCGGCGTGGGAGTCGATGGCAGCGGACTACGCGACGAGCGGATTGACTACCCACGTTCATCCCCTTGCACTGCTGCGAGACGACTTGCCCGCCGATGCGGTCACAAGCCTCGAGCTCGACCGGCTTGCGCACGGCGCGCGAGTGAAGGTTGCCGGGCTGGTGGTGGCGCGCCAGCGACCCGGGACCGCCGCCGGCATCGTGTTCGTTTTGCTCGAGGACGAGCACGGGACGATCAATCTGATCATCCCTTCCCGGATCTACGAACGCAATCGCCTCACTGTCAGGACCGAGCCTCTGATGATCGTCGAGGGCAAGCTCGAGCGATTTGCCGCGGCCGGCGGGTCGATCAACGTCTTGGTCGACCGGGTCGGCTCCGTCGTGGCCCCCGATCGTCCGCTTGCCGAGGTGAAGGACTTCTCGCCACTCGACGAGCAGGTGAGACGTGGACTGGCCGAGCAGCGCGGTGGCGGGGCACCCAGGCAGCAGCCGGCAGACGGGCAGACGGCAGCGGATGCGGCCCCCTCCGCATTAGATGACTTCCGCGCGGTTGCACCCCCTGCCATGAGCTTCGCATCCGGCCGAAGGCGATAAGGTCCGGCCGCAACATGCTTGGTGTCTGGTTGTTCGTCGCCTTTTGGGTTCTGCTTGGCGTTGCCCTGTTCTTCGTCGCCATTCGGGGCGGGCTCGGCGGCGTACGTGAGGTCTTTCAGACCCAGACGCTCGGTGCGCGCAGGTTTTTCAACGTGTCCTTCGTGGTCCTCTTTGTCGGGTTCGGTCTGGTTCTTCCCGCCGTGCTTCTGACCGGCAACCACGCAAACGCCAGCGCCCAGGTAGGGGGGATGAAGCTGACGAGCGCCGAAAAAACCGGGCGCGAGTTGTTCGGCCAGCACTGCGCCTTCTGCCACACGCTCGCCGCCGCGAACGCGATCGGGAAGGTCGGGCCAAACCTCGACACGCTGCAGCCGGCCGGGTCGCTGGTGCTGCACACCATCCTGAACGGCTGCCTCCAGAACCCCCCATCGGGTTCATCGCAGACCTGTCTCGGCTACGGGACGATGCCCGCGAACGTCCTCCAGGGCCAGCAGGCCGACCAGGTAGCCAAGTTCGTGGCCAAGGTCGCCGGCAAGGAATAGCCCGCACGATCTCGCCAAGCTGCGGCGCGACGTAGTCCCGCAAGGTGCGGCGGGGCGCAATTTCGCAAAGTGCGGGATTGTGTAACGCATAGGGGACATAACCCCGCCTTGGATTGGTAGTGTGTGCCGCGCCGATACCCGCTGAGCTTTCGCTTCTCTGAGGCGAGAGACGGGGGACCCTATAAGCATGGGGCGAATCACGCCAGCGTGTAGCGCCCGCCTTTCAGCGCGAGCCCGTCAGCTAACCCCGGAAGCCAACCGAGAGGACGACAGATGTCGGAGCAAGCTGACCGCTCGAGCGCAGGTTCACGGCCCCTACCGACACGAACCCAGGACCGGCACCTCCGCCAGGTCGGAGGCGTTCAACCGGCCGGCGGGGCGAACCGGATCAGGCCGCGCGAGCGAAATCTGCGAGCCGTCCCCGATCGCTCCCCGCGCGGCGAGGCCGGCTTGGCGGCTGCGCCGAGAAGGACCGTCGTCATCCGCGGCCAGGTGGCCGATCGCTACAGCACCCCCCGCTCGCACTCGTCTGGGCGGCATCCCATCTCAGGTTCCTACGGCATGCGGGTGCGGCCCGAGCGGGCAGCCCTTTGGGCCGTGCTGCTCGGTTTGGCGCTGGTGATTGTGGCGCTCGCGAGCGCCAGCTTGTAGCCACTCTTACGGCTCTCACAGGGTCGCCTGATCCGGCGTTTATCCCTTTTCGTATAAGGGAAGGCCCGGCTTGTTTACCGATCTTTTCGGTTGCGCGGGTCGGGGAGGCGCAGTACACTTATCTACCGTAAGCAAGTCTCGAAAATGAAGGGCAAATCGCGTCAATCGCGAAATGCCTCCTTGGTGGTCCATATGAAGACGCAAATGAGCAGATTTCAGATACACGATGATTTGACAGCCCCGCAGGGCTCCGTGCCGGTTTTGCGCGGCGCCTTGGCATCCGGCGGTCAGTTGCCCAACTTCCTCGGGGCACTAGCCGGCTCTCCGGCTGCGCTGAGGGCCTACGCGAAGTTCCGTTCAGAACTGCGACACGGCAAGCTGACGCTGCCCACCCTCGAGCGGATCGCGCTCGCCGTCGCCGAGCACTACCAGTCCGCTCCGGGTATCGCGATGCACTCCCGGGCGGCCCGCAACGCGGGGCTGGCGCTCGACGAAGTCGCGCTAGCTCGCAATTTCAGCTCCAAGGATCCCCGCCAGGCCGCGCTACTGCGCTACCTGCGTGCGCTTGTGGAGGATCAGGGCCACGCCCCGATGCACCTCCACGAGGAAGCGCGCGAGGCGGGGTGGGACGACGAGGAGATCCTCGAGGCCATCGCCGCGGTCGCGCTTGAAGCATTCACCGCCATGGTGAACGTCGCCGGCGAGATCCCGGTCGACGGCTCGAGCGAGGCCTCGCGGGCGCTGCAAGCGGCGTAAGCCTCTGGTCGACATGGGCCCGCGCGGCCAAACCGGCAACGCCGACGCCGAGACGGGGGCAGCACACTGCTGTCCCTTCTATCACGAGGCCGTCGAGCTGATCGGGCGGCGCTGGACCGGGGCCATACTGCGCGTCCTGATGGGGGGTCCGCTGCGGTTCTCGGAGATCGCACAGGCGGTTCCGGAACTCTCAGACCGGTTGCTCTCCGAGCGGATGAAGGAGCTCGAGGCGCGCGGGATGGTGGAGCGGCGCGTGCTCTCAGGACCTCCTCTGCGGGTCGAGTACCAGCTCTCTCGCATGGGCCAGGAGCTGGAGCCGGCGCTTGCTGAGCTCCAGCATTGGGCCAACCGATGGCTCCGGCGCAAGTCCGGCAAGGGGGCTTCGCATTCGCGCAGGCAACGGGTGACCTAGATATAGGCGCGCTTGAGCGCGGCGGGTGGCGTCGTTTCGCGGGCACGCGGCGTCCTTGGTTCGTGGGCGTCGTGCGTGGTTCGTGAGTGGCACCAACATCGCGCGGGCGCGCTGAAGGTAACCTCCCCGCCCGCAACAGCCAATCGGGGAGCGAAGGCGCGCATGACCAGGCTAACCACAGAGGATGTGACGGCGACCGTCGCAGAGCGGAACATCCGCTTCATCCGCCTCTGGTTCACCGATATTCTCGGGCAGCTGAAGGCGTTCTCGATCAACTCCTCGGAGCTGAGCGACGCGTTCGCGGGTGGGATGGGCTTCGACGGCTCCTCGATCACGGGTTTCAATCCGATCGAGGAATCGGACATGATCGCGATGCCCGACCCGAGCACGTTCGCGGTCCTCCCCTGGCGGCCGACCGAACAGGGCGTCGCGCGGCTGTTCTGCGACATCGTTACCCCCGAACGCACTCCCTATGAGGGCGATCCTCGCTACGTCCTGCGGCGCGCGCTCGAGCGCGCGCGCTCGATGGGCTTCGACCACTACTTCGTGGGCCCTGAGCTCGAGTACTTCTATTTCCGCGACTCGAACTCGACCCAGGTCCTTGACGAGGGCGGCTACTTCGACCTCACAACGCTCGACGCCGGCACGGACCTACGACGTGAGACCGTGCTCGCGCTCGAGCAACTCGGGATCCACACCGAATACACCCACCACGAGGTGGGGCCGAGCCAGCACGAGATCGACATGCGCTACGCCGACGCGCTCAAGATGGCCGACGACTGCATGACGTACCGGATCACCGTCAAGGAGTACGCCCTCAAGTACGGCCTCCATGCGACCTTCATGCCCAAGCCGCTCTTCGGAAAAAACGGCTCCGGGATGCACACACACCAATCCTTGTTCTCCGGCGAGCACAACGCGTTCTTCGATCCGGACGACGAGTTCTTCCTCTCCGACGTTGGCAAGGCGTTCATCGCCGGTCAACTTCGCCATGCCCGCGAGATCTGCTCGATCTTCGCCCAGTGGGTTAACTCGTACAAGCGACTCGTGCCCGGCTATGAAGCCCCTGTCTACGTGGCCTGGTCGCGGCGCAACCGCTCTGCGCTTGTACGCGTACCGCTATACCACCCGGGGCGCGAGCAAACCACCCGCATGGAGCTGCGCTGTCCCGATCCTGCCTGCAACCCCTACCTGACGTTCGCGGCACTGCTCCAGGCGGGGCTGGAGGGCATCGAACATGGCTACGAGCTGCCCGAACCGATGGAGAAGAACCTTTACCACCTCGCCCCGGACGAGCGCAGGCGGCTGGGGATCGAGCAGCTCCCGGAGACGCTCGGCGAGGCGATCGAGCTGACCGCAGAGTCGGAGCTCGTGCTGCGGACGCTCGGCGAGCATGTCTTCAACCGCTACATCGAGATCAAGCGTCAGGAGTGGGACGACTACAGGGTGCAGGTAACGCCGTGGGAGCTCGAGCGGTACCTGCCGGTGCTTTGAGCGCAGCAACCTCGCCCCGGATCACGGTCGTCGGCTCGGCCAACATCGACCACGTCGTCCGCTGCGAACGGCTGCCGCGACCCGGAGAGACGCTCACAGACGCGGCCTTCGAGCGCATTCCAGGAGGAAAGGGGGCGAATCAGGCGCTCGCCGCTGCCCGGCTGGGAGCGGCGGTGCGGTTCGTCGGGCGGATTGGACGGGATGAGTTGCCCCTACGCTCGCTGCGACAGGAGGGGGTCGATGTCGGCCACGTCGGGCGCGACGACGGCGAGAGCGGAGTTGCGGTAATCCTCGTCCCTCGCAGCGGCGACAACGTGATCGTCGTAGCGCCCGGGGCAAATCGGCGACTGACTCCCCACGAAGTAACGGCAGCCATGGCCGACGTCCCGCCCGACGCGGTCATCTGCCAGCAGGAGATCCCGCCCGAGGCGGTGGCCGCTGCCTTCGCTGCCGCGCGGCAAACCAATCCGGACTGTCTGTGCTGTCTCAACGCCGCGCCGGCTCGGGGTCCGCTGCACCCAGGCCTCCATCCCGACCTGCTCGTCTTCAACCGCTACGAGCAGGAGGTAGCGGGTACCTTCGCCGGTCTGGTGGCGCTTACGCTCGGCGCCGAGGGCGCGGTTCTACTCGACGCGGGCCAGGAGTTCGTCCGCGCACGGCCGCCGCACGTCGACGCGGTGGACGGTACAGCGGCGGGGGATGCCTTCTGCGCAGCCCTCGTGTTCTCGCTCCTGGAGGGTCGCGACCGGGCGGTGGCTTTATCACGCGCATGTGCCGCCGGCGCGCTGGCAGCGTCCCGCCCCGGGGCCCAGCCTTCGCTTCCGACCGCGGCGGAGGTGGAGGCCTTGATGCGGAGCTCGCCTACTTGACGACGGTCTTACACGTGATCACGGATATGCCAAGTTTTACGCCGTGACTCAGGTGATTTACGACTGCGATCCCGGACACGACGACGCGATCGCGCTACTACTCGCGCTGGCAAGCCCGGAGCTCCAGCTGCTAGGAGTGACCACCGTTGCGGGGAATCAGACACTCGAGCTGACGACCGCCAACGCCATCCGCGTTCTCGACCACGTGGGCCGAGACGACGTCCCGGTGTCAGCGGGTGCCTCCCGGCCGCTCGTCCGCCAGCGTCGCGTGGCCGCAAATGTCCACGGGGACAGCGGACTCGACGGCCCCTCGTTGCCTGCGCCCTCGCGGGCGCCCGAACCAGTGCACGCGGTCGACTGGACAGCGCGCGCGATCTCCGAAAGCCGAGAACCGGTGACGCTCGTCGCGACGGGTCCGCTGACCAACGTCGCGCTGCTGCTCGCGCGCTACCCAGAGGTCGAGCAGCGGCTGGACCGCGTCGTGCTGATGGGCGGCGCGATCGGGGAGGGAAATGTCACTCCTGCGGCGGAGTTCAACATCTGGGCCGACCCCGAGGCGGCAGCGCGGGTCTTCGAGGGCGATTTCGATCTGACGATGGTGGGGCTCGACGTCACGCACCGAGCGTTGATGACGCCCGACCACGCGGGCCGCCTCGCGGGCGCAGGCCCGGCCGGCCGGCTCGTGGCTGAGCTGTACGACTTCTATTCGCGATTTCACCGCCGTCGCTACGGTTGGAACGGGGCCCCGGTACACGATGCCGTGGCCATGGCCCATCTCCTCGACCCCACGCTGCTGGAGACGAAGCACTGTGGGGTGAAGGTCGACACCGGTCCCGACCTCTCGCGGGGCCGCACCAATGTGGATCGCTGGGGCCGCGTAGGTTGGATTCCCAGCTGCCACGTTGCGGTGGACATCGACTCGGAGCGGTTCCTCGCGTTGCTGGTCGAGCGGATCGGAGGGATGGCTTGAGCGCTGAATGCGCCTAAAGCGCCGCCGCCAGGTCCTCGGGCGTGGTTACCGGCGCTTTGCACACGAAGTGCTCACATACGTACGCTGCCGCATGGCCGTCGACGGTGTCGCGGCCCTCAAGCAGGGGGACGTCCCCGTCCGGGCCAGCACCGGCCAGAACCAGGTGAGGACGGTATTCGGAGCGCACCACGCGCAATAGGCTGTCCGCGCCCGCGCCAACAATCGCCACCTCGCGTACCGGGGCAAGGTAGAAGTCCGCGGCCCGGAGCAGGTGGCCGAAGGCGAACGGCTGCCGTATCGCCAGCGGGAACAGGAGCGCAAGGACGCCGAGCGCGTGCCGCTCGTATTTGCCTTCGCCGGACAGCAAGGCCAGCCGTAAGAGACCAAAAGCCGCGGCCGAACTCCCTGAGGGGATGGGCGAATCCTCGAGATCCTTACGGCGGGTCACCAGTGGCTCCTTGTCGACGGCGGTCGTGAAGAAGCCGCCCTCCGCGGGGTCGGCGAACCGCTCGATGATCTGGTCCGCCAGCGTGACCGCCTCGCGGTAAAGGTGGGGCTCGAATGTCGTCTCATAGAGCGTGAGAAGCGCCTCCAGAAGGAAGGCGTGATCGTCGAGGTAACCGTCGATCTTTGCCTGCCCGTTCTTCCACGTCCTCAGTGGACGGCCGTCGGGGTCCCGGAGCTCAGAGAGCAGGAATTCCGTGCAGCCAACGGCCGCCTGAACGTAATCGCGCCGCCCAAGCGCTCCGCCCGCCTCCGCCAGGGCCGAAACCATCAAGGCGTTCCAACTTGTCAGTCGTTTGTCGTCGAGCCCGGGACGGACGCGCGTCGCTCTGGCTTCATAGAGGCGTGCACGGATCTCGTCGAGCCGTGCTGGGTCGGGGCCGCTGCCCTGGAGCACGTTGGCTCCATGCTCGAAGTTGCCATCCTCCGTCGCGCCGAAATACTCGATCGCGTCGTCCGCCAGCTCTCCCAGGACCCCGCGCAGCTCGGGCTCTGTCCACACGTAGAACTTGCCCTCGATGCCCTCCGAGTCGGCGTCGAGCGCGGAGCAGAATCCACCTTCGGGGCCGCGCATCTCCTTCAGTGCCCAATCGAGCGTCCCGCAGCAGACTCGGCGTAGCCGCTCCTGTCGCGATGTCTGCCAGCCGTGCAGGTAGGCCCTCGCGAGCAGCGCGTTGTCGTACAGCATC